>JAGWMT010000439.1 GCA_028871595.1 Elusimicrobiota bacterium | reverse complement strand
CCCAGGGCAACGTGTTCGGCGGGGGGCTGGGGCTGTTGGCCGCCTGCGACGTGGCGCTGGTCGCCGACAACGCGAAAATGAGCTTTTCCGAGGTCCGGCTGGGCATCATGCCGGCGGTGATCTCCTGCTGGGTCCTGCCCAAGATCGGGATCGCGAACGCCAGACGGTATTATCTCACGGCCGAGGTGTTCGGCGCCGCGGAAGCCCTTTATATGAACCTCGTGCATGAGGTGGTGCCCATCGCGGAATTGGAAACGCGGGCTCAGGCCATCGCGGCCAAGACGCTTTTGTGCGCGCCGAGCGCGGTGAAGACGGCGAAGGCATTGATACCGAAGTTGGCCGCCCTGCCGCTGGATCAACGCATCGATCTGACGGTCGACGCGTTGGTGAAGCTCCGGTCCGGACCGGAGGGTCAGGAAGGCCTATCCGCTTTCCTGGAAAAGCGCGCGCCGAATTGGGCGCCGAAAAAATGAAGCGTCCGAACCTGCGGCTGGTCGAGGTCGGACCGCGCGACGGTCTGCAGACGGCGGGAACGGCGGTCGGGACCGGAGCGAAGATCGCGTTCGTCGATGCCCTGTCGGCGTCGGGACTTCGCGAAATCGAGACGGGCGCTTTCGTGAGCCCCAAGGCCGTGCCGGAGATGGCGGACTCAGCGGCGGTCTTTCATGGCATCAAACGCCGCGCCGGAGTGGTGTATTCCGCGTTGGTGCCCAACGAAAGGGGACTGGAAGCGGCGATGTCGGTGAAAGCCGACAAAATCGCCGTTTTCACGGCCGCGTCCGAGACGTTCAATAAGAAAAACATCAACGCATCAATATCTGAATCGATCGAGCGGTTCAAGCCGGTCCTTGCCGCCGCGAAGGTGCCCACCCGCGCGTACGTCTCCACGGCGTTCTACTGCCCGTTCGAGGGGAAGATAAAACCCGAGGCGGTCGTCGACGCCGTCAAACGACTGGAAGATCTTCACGCGGGCGAGCATTCGATCGGTGATACGATCGGCCGCGCGTCGCCCGACGACGTTCGTCGTCTGTTGGACGTCCTCCTGAAGACGGTCTCCATCGAAAAGGTATTCCTGCACTTCCACGACACGTACGGAATGGCGGTCGCGAACGCTCTCGCGGCATGGGAGGAGTACGGCGTTTCCGGATTTGATGCCTCCACCGGGGGAGTCGGCGGCTGCCCTTACGCGCCCGGCGCCACCGGGAACGTGGCCATGGAAGATCTCGTCTTCGCCTTCCATTCGTCGGGCGGCGTTACGGGCGTGGATGTGAAGGCTCTCCAGTTCGCGGCCCGGGGATTGGCCGTCGCGATGGGACGCGCGGTCGGTTCGAGATTAAGTAAAATAGCCCTGTAGTTCCTTCCGTCACACGCGCCCGTGGTGAAATGGATATCACAGCAGCCTCCGAAGCTGCGGGTTCAGGTTCGATTCCTGACGGGCGCACCACTTTTTCGCTCGCGACGCGGGCGGTCGGATCGTGGATCACGCGAATGACTCAAGTCTCGCCGGCTCGTCCTTATCCTAGAATAGACTCATGGAAACGTTCGCCGGCGTCCCCGATCCCGAGTACGGGCACCGCCACCAGACGCGCGGCGAGGAGCTGGCCAACAGCCTCAGCCACGGAGCCGGCGCCTTGGCGGGCCTGGCGGTCCTCCCGGTCCTGATCGGCAGCGCGATGCGGCGCGGGGCGGACACGCGGGCGCTGACCGGCCTGAGCGTCTTCGGCGCCAGCGTGGTCCTGCTGTACCTGGGTTCGACGATCTACCACGCTTTGCCCCACGGGCGCGTGAAGCGCTTTTTCCGCATCGCGGAGCACATGGCGATCTATTTCCTCATCGCCGGAAGCTACACCCCGTTCATGCTTGGCGTCCTGCGAGGCG
>JAGWMT010000438.1 GCA_028871595.1 Elusimicrobiota bacterium | reverse complement strand
CACCTCGCCCATGCGGATCTCCAGCATGTCGGGGACCATCTTGAAGCCGACGCCGCGGGCGTCGCAGACCTCGGCGGCGGCCAGGACGTGTTCGCGCGCGTCCTTCGTGCGCAGGAGGATCAATTCGTAGTAGGCGCGCTTCGCCAGCAGGGCTTGGAGCTCGCCCAGGGACGGCAGGACGGCCAGTTCCTCCACGTGGGCGCCCGGATGGCGGTCGTGGATCCGCTCGCGCAGGACGTCGGCCACCGGTCCGCCGCCCACCAGCAGGACCGGCTTGGCCGCCTCATGCCGCGCCAGCCAGGCGTCGATCCACAGCGTCAAGGTCTGGCTCAGGGAAACGAAAATGAGCGAGAGCGGAAAGACCCCGGCCAGCATCACGCGCGAGTAGGCCAGGCGCGAGTACAAGAACGCCGCCACCAAGGTGGTCCCCGTGCCCAGCGCGCAGGCCTTGAAGATCTGGACGAAGCGGTCGGCCGCGCTCATCCAGGACGCGGTGTAGAGCTTGTTCAGGTGGATCAGGACCAGCCAGATCGGGACCGCGGCGTACAGAAGGCCCTCATAGCTGCGCCAGACGACCGGGGCGCCCGACAGGGGGACGAGGGACAGGAACGGCCCCCATTCGAAGCGCACGGCGAAAGCGGCGCGGTAGGCCGCGATCACCGCCGCCGCGTCGAGCAGGAGGTGAAGCCCCGTGCGCAAGGCGTGCCGCAGCCAGGGGGGGAGGCCCGCGACGGGGGCTTCGGCGGCGGGCGCGTCGGCCCGTCGAAGGCCCGGGTCCAGTCGAGTCATGCCGAATTATATCAATTCGACCCCCCGGGGGCCGCCTCAGCGCGCGTAGAGGCGTTCGAGGGCGGCGATGGACTTTTGCGCGGACACCTCGCGCTCCAGGAAGGCCTTGGCGCCGCGCCCCAGCCGGTCGCGCAGCTCCGTGGAGGCGGCAAGTTCCGACGCGAGCCCCAGCAGTTCGTCCTCGTTCGAGGCGAGCAGCCCCGAGACGCCCGGGACCACCAAGTCCACGTTACCGGCGATATGCGAGGCCAGCACGGGCTTTCCGAAATGCATCGCCTCATGGATGGCGATGGGCGCGCCGCCTTCCCAGCGCGAATAATGGACGAAAACGTCGAGACCCGCCAATGTCTCCAGCACGCGCTCCCGCGGGACGTGGCCGGTGACTTCGAAGCGGTCGTGGACGGCGCTGCGCTCCACCTGGCGCCGGAACTCCGCCTCAAGCTCGCCGCCTCCGATCCAGACGAAGCGCGCCTTCGGAAATTTCTCCCCGAGCGCCTCCGCCATCCGCAAGAACGCCTCGGGATTCCGCGCCGGCGTGAGGCGGCCCAGCGCGCCGAACACCACGGAGCCGTCCTCCGCCTTCGGAGCGCCCGGTGTGGCATCCTCGAAGAGAAAAATATTCCGCACCTGAAAGACTTCTTTCCCCCACGACAGCCCGCGGGCGAGGTCGGCCTCGCCGTCCGAGCAGGCGATGATGTTCCCGATCCAGGACAGGGCCTTCTCGGCGCTCCAGTAAAAACACCGGCGCGCGCGCCCCGCGTCGGTCTGCAAGAAACCGTACCCGTGCGGGGAGTAGTAGATGCGCGGCACACCCGCCAGCCACGCCGCCGCGCGGCCCAGCGCGCCGGCCTTCGAGGACTCCAGATGGACCGCGTCCGGTTTCTCCACCTGGAGCAGGCGGTAGAGCCTCCAAAACGCGGCCCAGTCCTTCCTCGGGTTGATTTCGCGAACCATTTCCGGGACATGGACGTGTCCCGCCGCGAAGCGGGTCATCTTTTCGAACTCGGCGGCGGTGGTCCCCGGGCGCACGGCGTAGATCACCCAAGGCTCGAACTTTTCGCGGTTCAGCAGGCGGGAGACGGCCGCGACCTGATT
>JAGWMT010000094.1 GCA_028871595.1 Elusimicrobiota bacterium | reverse complement strand
CCCTTCCAGCGGCCCAGCGACTTCCTCAGCGACAGCGCGCGCCGCGACACCGTCTCGTACTCCACCTCGCGTCCCGAGACCGCGCTCAGCTCGGAGAGCAGGCGCTCGCGCGACACCGGCTCGCCGCGCGCGCCCAGCAGGCTCCACAGCAGCGTGAACTCCGCCGCCGGGACCGGGAGCTCCGACCAGCGCGAACGCGCCAGGAGAAAGACGCGGCGCGAGCGCAGTTCCGCCTTCAAGGTTCCGTCGTCGCTGAGGCGCACGGCCGCGGCCAGCGCGGCGTCGCGCCGCGCGGCGAAGCGCGCCGCGAGGCGCGCGTCCGTCCAGGTCTTGAGCACCACCTCGTCGGCCCCCGAATCCAACCCGGCCGCGACGCCGTCCACGCCCAGTTCGGCGTCGGAGCAGGCGAGCAGGATCTGAGCGGACGGAAACAGCGCGCGCAGGCCCGCGACCGTCCGGCCCGGCGCCGCCCCGGCCAGCGTCCGGTCCAGAACGACCAAGGTCTTCTCCGCCGATGACCCGCGCGAGGACGGAAGCGTGTCGATGGCGGCGAAGGACCAGCCGCCCTTCCCGGAGAGGTCGTCGAGGCGCGTGGCCCAGGCGGCGTCGCGCGTGATCGCGATCATATATTTATAGGGCTTCCCAGGCCGTCGCCAAGCCCTGGCCGACGCCGACGCACAACGCGGATAATCCGCGTTTCGCCTTACGGCGGCGCATCTCATGAAGCAATGTGACCACGATTCGGCAACCGGAAGAACCCAACGGATGGCCGAGAGCGATGGCGCCGCCGTTTACATTTAACCTCGCGGCGTCCAGATTGAGTTCCCTTTGGCACGCCAACGACTGAGCCGCGAACGCTTCGTTGATCTCGATGAGATCGAGATCCGACGTCTTCCAGCCGATGCGGGACAAGAGTTTACTGGTCGCCGGAACCGGGCCGATGCCCATATATGATGGATCGACGCCGGCCGCGGCGGAACCCGCCCAACGGGCGAACGGATGTAATCCCAGTTTCTTCGCCTTCTGGGCTTCCATGATGAGCACCGCGGAAGCCCCGTCATTCAAGGAAGACGAATTGCCGGCCGTGACAGACCCATCTTTCTTGAAGGCGGGCTTCAGGGAAGTCAATTTTTCCAAACTTGTGTCCGCACGGATCGTTTCGTCTTGCGCAAATTCGGTCACAACGCCTTTCTTCCCGGGAATCGACACGGAACAAATCTCTTCGGAAAATATTTCGCGCGACTTCGCCGCGCGGATGTGACTTTCAAGCGCGAATTGATCCTGGTCCGCTCTTGAAATCTTGTATTTCTCCGCCACGTTCTCCGCCGTTTCCCCCATGGTCAACAACGGGAATAGCGCTTGAAGGCGCTTATTCGGGTACCGCCAGCCAAGAGCGGTGTCATACGCCGTTAAATTCCCAAACGCGTACCCAGCCTCCGCCTTGGGCAACGAATAAGGAGCCCGGCTCATGTTCTCGACACCGCCGGCGACGTAGATATCTCCCTCGCCCGCCAAAATGGATTTCGCCGCCAGATTGATCGCTTCCAGGCCGGACGAACAGAGGCGATTCACGGTACAACCCGGAACGGATTGGGGCAAACCGGAGAGTAATGCCGACATGCGCGCCACATTCCGATTATCCTCGCCCGCCTGGTTGGCGCAGCCGAAGTAGACATCGGCAATCTCCGAGGGATTAACCTCCGGCGCCCGCTGGAGCAAGGCGCTGATGACGTATCCCCCCAAATCGTCGGCCCTCACGGCGGCAAGACTCCCCCCCAGACGCCCGACGGGCGTGCGGACGGCGGCGACGATCACAGCGCTACGAGATTCCATCGAATTCCTCCATCTTCTCCCGCCATTCCGGGTTCACGCGCACGGGACGCCCCAGCGCGTAGTCGAACGCGACCATGACCGACTTGGCGAGCGCCACCAGACGTCCGGTGGCCTTGTCCTCGATGCGGTAATCCATCATGATGCTGGACCCGCCGATCTCGCTGACGCGGCAGCCGACGCGCAGGGTCTCGTAGTGGAACGCGGGGCTTTTGTAATCGATCTCGATGCGCGCGATGATCACGCCGAAATCCTCCGCCTTCACCCGGCCCAGCACGGTCTTGATGTACTCCAGCCGCGAGCTTTCCAGGAAGCTCAGGTAGTTGGCGTTGTTGACGTGGCCCAACGCGTCGGTGTCCGCGAAACGGACCGGGACGTCGGCGAAAATTTTGAAGCCCTCCATCAGCGCGCTCCCTTCAAGAGTTTGGCGAAGTTGGAGCGCGTCATCACCACCTGGACGATCGAGCCCTCGCCGAGCTTCCGGCCCCGGCTGTGGATCTCCACGCGCGTGTAGACGCGGCTGCCGCGGACGCGCACCAGCCGCGCGGCCACGTGCAGCGGGGCGCCGATGCGCGCCGCGCGCAGGTGCTTGACCAAAATCCCGCCGCCGACGGCCTCCTCGTGCGGCTCCAGGTACGGGCTCAGCAGCATCCGCGACGCGGTCTCCATGTGATAGACCATCGCCCAGGTGGCGTACAGCGGATGCTTGACCAGCCCCTGCAGGTGCGGGCGCATGTGACGCTCCACCTTGGCGGGCATGTCCACCGTCAGGCCGACCTTGAAGCCGGCCCTCACGTCAGCAGCCCCAGCGCGCCCAGGCGCACCGCCTCCGCCGCCTGCGCGAAGGGCATGGCCGACGCCTCGGCGCGCGCGGCCTGCCCCATCTTCTTGAGCTTCTCGCGGTCGGCCATCAAATCGAGAAGCGCCGCGGCCAGAAGCGGCGGCGCCTTCTTGGGCGTCGGGTAGTGGACCAGGCGCCCCGCGTCGGGCGGCAAGGTGTCGCGCACGCCGTAATGGTCGCTGGCCAGCACCGGCAGTCCGGCATGCATCGCTTCGACCACGTTGAGGCCGTAGCTCTCGTGGATGGACGGAGACACGAACAGATCGGGGAGACGGAAGTACGCGCGCTTGGCGGCGGCGTCCAGGTAGCCGGGGAACACCACCTTGACCTGCTTGAGCTTGGCCGCGGCGGCCTTCACCTTCTTGTGGTAGGACTGGCCCATCATGAAGGCGGGCTCGCCGCAGACGAACAGGCGCACGTCCTTGCCCGCCAACTTGCCGTTGACCTCGAGCAGGCGCAGGGCCTCGAGCAGGAGGTGGATGCCCTTCTCCGGGGAGATCCGGGACAAAGTCATCAAGGTGAACGTGTCGGGCCCTATCTCGTGGTAATCGCGCAGCTCGTCGGCGCGGTTTTCGTCGGCGGGCGTCGGATCCTCGGCCCACACGCCCCACGGGATCACGGCGATGCGGCGCGAGAGCTCCTCGCGCCCGAGC
This sequence comes from Elusimicrobiota bacterium, assembly GCA_028871595.1. Next base: position 7,260 of record JAGWMT010000094.1, on the reverse strand, counting down.
AGGTCCCCGTAGCAGCGCAGGATGGTGTCGGCCATGGCGCCGGAGGGAACGACGATGCGGCGCGAGTGCACGACCGTCTCGCGCTGCTTGTCGAAGACCAGGTTCAGCACGTCGGGCAGGACCCATTCCACGCCCGAGGCGCGCAGCTTCTCGTAGACGCGCGTCAGCTTCTCCGGCGCCAGGAAGCGGCGCAGGTACAATTTATTGAAGTAGTCCACGACGTCCACGTGCCAAATCGAGAGAACCCGGTAGCCGGCGCGCGCCAGCTTGCCCAAGGTCGGGCCTTCGGAAATGTCGTTGACGACGATCGCGGTCTCGGACGGCTTGAATTCCCCCGCGCGGGACAGGATCCAGTCCGTGGTCTCTTCCTCGAACTCCCGGCAGAAGCGCGCGTAGGCCATTTCGCCCAGATCCACGATGGCCTCGTCCCGGCCCGCCAGCCGCACGTACTCGGCGCCGCGCGACGGCGTCTCCGGGCCCGAGCCCAGGACGATCAGCCGCCAGTCCGCGTTCGGCGTCCAATGGCGGACCAACTGCAGGCCGACCATGGCGCCGCCGCCCAAGGGGGTGCGGTCCATGGGATAACCCAGATGACTGCCGACGAAGATGATGTTCTTCATGCGCGCGCGGGCGGGACTTTCCGTCCCCGAATTATATACATTGTCGCGAGTCACCGGAGACCCCATGAACGCCCAGTCCAAGACCATCGTGATCGCCGGCGGATCCCGCACCCCCATCGGCCACCTGTCGCGCTCCCTGGCGAATATTCCCGCCGAGGACCTGCTGGTGGACTCCCTCGTCGCGACCTTGGCGCTCGCGAAGCTTTCGAAGGACGCGGTGGACGGCGTGATCGCGGGCTGGGTCGGTCAGGGCTTCCAGGCGCCGAACATCGCGCGCGTGGCCGCGCTGCGCGCCGGGCTGCCGGAGAAGATCCAGTCGGTGACCGTGCAGAACAACTGCGTGTCCTCCATCGAGTCGATCGCCGCCGCCTGCCGCTTCATCATGGCCGGCGAGGGCGAGGCGTACCTGGCGGGCGGCGTGGAGGTGATGTCGCGCCTGCCCTACACCATCGACGGCTCGCGCGCCGCCAAGGCGCTGCGCAATTTCGACACGGTGAAGGCCAAGTGGAGCGAACTGCTGACCACGGGCGACGTGACCGTCACCGACGCCATGGAGGCCGGCCTCACCGACCCCGTGGAGCACATCAACATGGCGGGCACCGCCGAAGTGGTGGCCCAGATCTACGGCGTGGGCCGCGCCGAGCAGGACGAGTACGCGCGCGAGAGCTTCCGGCGCGCGCTGGCCGGCTGGAAGTCGGGCTTCTACAATTCCCACGTGGTGCCGGTCGTGCGCGACGGGAACCCCGTCTTGGAGAAAGACGAGTATCCGCATCTGCGCGAGGATCTGGTCGAGAAGCCGGCGATGTTCGCCAAGGCTCCGGCCGCGTTCGACAACTCCGCCTACACGCTGAAGGATTTCTACCGCGACTACGGCCGCCACATCACCGGCAAGACGTACCAGGACGGCATGAAGGGCGGGGTGACTTTGTTCAACTCCTGCGGGCGGTCCGACGGCGCGGCGATGGTGATCGTGACGACGGCGGAGAAAGCCAAGTCCCTGGGCCTGGACGTGCTGGCCGAGATCAAGGGCTGGGGCTTCGTGGGCAACAACCCCGCGCACATGGGCGTGGCGCCGGCCCTGGCCGCGCCGGTCGCGCTGCAGCGCGCGGGCGTCTCGTTCGACGCGCTCGATCAGATCGAGCTCCACGAGCCGTTCGCCGCGACGGTGCTGTCCATCTTCAAGCTGGGCAGGGACAAGTTCGGCCACGACTGGGCGGCCAAGAACGCCTCCGGGGCGCTGAACCCCAACGGCGGCTCGATCGCCGTGGGCCATCCGCTGGGCGCGACGGGCGCGCGGCTGGCGCTGAACCTGGTCCACGCGCTGCGCGGCAACCCGAAGGGCCGCTACGGGATGCTGGCGGCGTGCGCCGGCGGCGGCATGGGCGGAGCGCTGGTCCTCGAGAAGCGCTGAAGCGCCGCGGCGCGGTCCGCGCCTAGTGCTCGCAGGTGATGCCGATGCCGAATAGGCGGGAGCCGCCGCCGCCCCCGCCGCCATGGGATTCCGCGACGATTCCCATGATCGGATCCGCCGCGACGAACTTGAGAATGCGCTCCTTCTTCTCCTGGAAGAAGATCAGCAGCGAGAAGCGGCAGCCCAGGTCGATCTCCGTGCACCGGGTCCGGTCCATCACGTACTTGAGCTCATCCTCCGTGACGCGCTCGTAGGAGGGCGCCGAGAAGAACGGCGCCATGCTCAGCGGCTTCACGAACGACTTCTCGTCGCAGTTGTCGTCGGGATAGACCAGGGACCCCGCCTTCTTGCGCTCGTGGACGCGGAGCAAAGCGCCGATCTCGATCTGCTTGGCGGCGGCCTTGCCGCGCAGCTTCTCCGGCAAGGTGTCGGTCTTCACGGCCAGGAAGGGGTCGATGAGCTTGGTGCTGGCCTCGGAGAGGGGGATCTTCAGGAAGTACTTCACCAGCTCGACGGTCTCCTTGCTGGCGGTGCCGCCGTCGTCTTTCGCGTCCTTCGCGGCGGCCGGCAGGCTCAGAAGCAGGATTAATAGAAGGAGCTTCATCCCCCTATTGTAAATCATCCGCGCGGGTGATGCTTGGCGTGCGCGGACTTCAGCGCCGCGGAATCCAGGTGGGTGTAGATCTGGGTGGTGGACAGGTCGGCGTGGCCGAGCATCTCCTGGACGGAGCGCAGGTCCGCGCCGCCCGCGAGCAGGTGGGTGGCGAAGGTGTGTCTCAATAGATGGGGATGGACGTCGTTCAATCCCGCGCGTTTCCCGAGTCCCTGTAGAATGCGCCAAAACTGCTCGCGGGATAATTTTTTCCCCGTGCGCCCCAGGAATAGTTCCGGCGCGGGCGCCTTGAAATGCCGTTCGCGCTCGGACAAATACAGCTTCAGGGCGGACAGGGCCCTGGGATGCACCGGGACCAGGCGCTCCTTGGCGCCCTTGCCCAGCACGCGCACCCAGCCCTCCTGGAGATTGACGCCCTCGGGTTTGAGCGCCACCAGTTCGGACACGCGCAGACCCGCCGCGTAGAGCAATTCCAGCATCGCCCGGTCACGCACGTCTAAGTAGGTCACGCCGTTCGGCGCGGCCAGGAGGCGCTGGGCGTCCCGCTGTGAGAGAAATTTCGGCAGCCGTTTCGGCATGCGCGGGCCCTTCAGGTGCTCCGCGGGGTTCTCCGGGAGGTTCGCCTCGACGGCCAGGTACATGAAGAAGGACTTCAATGCATTCACTCGCCGTCCCAGAGAGGCGGCCCCCAGTCCCCGTTCTTTTTCGTGCCACAAAAAATCGTCGAGCGCGCTCTTGGAGAGGCTCCGCGGGTCTATCTTTTCTTCGTTCGCCCAGGCGAGAAAATGACCCACATCGGTCGCATACGCCGTCACGGTCCGGGGAGACAGACCCCGCTCCAGGCTCAAGTAGCGGGTGTACTCCTCAAGCAACGGCGGCCGCTCGGTCATATCCTTATTCTACCCCGAAGAGGCGCCGCCGCCCCCGGAGGAGCGGCGGCGCCTTTGCGCTTCGGGGATTTACTTGCCCCGGCTCGGCTTGACGGCGATCTTCTCGGCGGTGGCCTTGTCGGACGCGGCGTTCTCGGCCGCAACTTCCTCGGTCTGCGCCTCGGTGGCGACGGGCATCACCAGGTACTTGTCGCGCAGGGCCTTCTCCAGCTTCTCCGAGGTCTCCACGTGATGCTTCAGGTACGCCTTGGCGTTCTCGCGTCCCTGACCCAGGCGCTCGCCCTCGTACAGGAACCAGGAACCGGACTTCTCCACGATTCCGCCCTCGACCCCCAGGTCCACCAGGCAGCCTTCGCGGGACACGCCGAAGCCGTGGATCATCTCGAACTCCGCGGTGCGGTAGGGCGGAGCCACCTTGTTCTTGACGACCTTGACGCGGGCGCGGGCGCCCACCACCACGTCGCCTTCCTTGATGTTCTCGATGCGGCGGATCTCCAGGCGCATGGTGGCGTAGAACTTCAGGGCCAGGCCGCCGGTCGTCGTCTCGGGGTTGCCGAACATGACGCCGATCTTGTTGCGGATCTGGTTGATGAAGATGAGCGTGGTGTGGCTCTGCGCCACCACCGCGGTCAGCTTCCGGAGCGCCTGGGACATCAGCCGGGCCTGCAGGCCCATGTGGCTGTCGCCCATCTCGCCCTCGATCTCGGCCTTGGGCACCAAGGCCGCGACGGAGTCGATGACGATGACGTCCAGGGCCGAGGAGCGCACCAGCTTCTCGGTGATCTCCAGGGCCTCTTCGCCGCAGTCCGGCTGGGCGATGAGCAGGTTGTCGATATCCACGCCCAAAGCGCGGGCATAGCCCGGGTCCATGGCGTGCTCGGCGTCGATGTACGCCGCCGACCCGCCCAGCTTCTGGGCCTGGGCGACGGCCTGGAGCGCCAAGGTGGTCTTACCGGAGGACTCCGGTCCGTAAATCTCGATGATGCGGCCGCGCGGGAAGCCGCCCACGCCCAGCGCCAAGTCGAGGGACAGCACGCCGGTGGGGATGGCGTCGATCTTGATCTTGGCGGCGCGGTCTCCGAGCTTCATCACGGCTTCCTTGCCGTAGGCCTTCTCGATCTGCGCCAGCGCCAGTTCCAGAGCCTTCGATTTCCCCGTGTCGTTATTCGCCATTGAGTGATTTCTCCCTCCTCGGTATGCCCATCACCTCAGGCACCCAAGGGTGTGAGTATAACAGAAGTCCTTATCGAACACAAGTTCGATTTTGTTCGAAAAGGGCATTTTGTTAAACCCGCCCCTCTTACGGGGCTCTAGGTATACGGATTGGGGGGTCGAAAAGTTCCCTCAAGAAGCGCTCGGCCTTTCTCGAGCGCGGCCATGGCGTCCGATCCGAACGGCCGGGAAAGCAGCGCGATCAACTCCTCGGCCGCGAAGAGCTGCGTCCGGCCGGCCCGTCCCCGATTGCGGACCACGCCGCGCTCCACAAGCTGTTCGAGCGCCACCCGCGCGGCCTGCTTCGTGACGCGCAGCTCCTCCACCAGCGCGGCGATCGTCACGATCGGCATGCGCTGCAGCAACTCAAGCGCGCGCAGCGCCGTCGAGGAGCCGCGGAAGCGCGCGCGCGCGCGCCAACGGGCGGGGAGGCCTTCGATCTCCGCGCGCGACGCCGCGCCCTCGGCGTCGCTGCGAAGGATCGCCTCGCAGATGAACTCGATGAGCTCGCCGTAAGAGAGCCGCTTCTGCGCGGCCTGGAGCGCGCGGCTGTAGTCGCCGCGATAGGCCTCGACGAAGCCGGAGAGGTAGAGCGGCATGCGGTCGGCGCACGCCATCTGCAGCGGCCACAGCGCGCGGCCCACGCGGCCGTTGCCGTCGGAGAACGGATGCACCGCCTCGAAGTGCGCATGCGCCACCGCCAACCGCACCGGCAGGGTGAAGCCGCTGACTCCCGCGTCGCCGCGCTGGGCGAGCTCCTCGTCGGACAGCCAATCAAGCACGGACTTAAGGCCGGCGGCCACGAACCGCGGAGGGGCGGGATTGTAGGTCGATTCCTCCTTGCGGAAGGAACCGCCGATCTGGACGACGCCTCCGGTCCGGTTCGGGGCGCGCAGCACCCCCGCCTCCCCCCGGAAGTTCGGGTCCTTGGCCACGATCTCGCGATGGATGCCCAAGACGGTCTTGAGGGCGAAGACGCGCTCCTTCTCGCTCGCCGCGCGCGCGAGGTGGGTCTCCAAGGCGTGGGCGTATCCGCGCACCGACTGCCGCGCGTCCGGGGACGCGCCTCCGTCCTGGAACTCGCCCGGGGTCAGGATGTGATCAATGGTGGACCACGTTCCCTCGATGCGCGAGGATTCCACCGCCTCGCGCCGGACGAAATAGTAAGCGATGAGCTTATCGACGCCTCCCATGGCCGGGAACTCGGGCTGCCGCGCGAGGATCTCCGCGGCCTTCGCTAGGGCCTTCAGCGGGAGCTTGGCGGGAGGCGTCCGCGGCGGCGGAGGAGGAACGACGAACCAAATGTTCTCGTACCCCGCTTCAGGGGTCTTGGCGACGCCGCAGCCCCGCTGGGGATTGTACGGCGCGCGCAATCGGGGGGCGAGTTCTTCGCGTTTCATAACCTTGTCTTAATATGCCTAAAGACAATGTTATTATAACAACATTGTCTTATGTGCGCCCGAGGCAAGGTTAACGCGGAAGCGACGGTCCGTGTGGCGCGCGACCCGGACCAGCAGGACTTGCTCTGGAGTACGTCACGATCCCGTCGAGATGATCAAAGCTCGCGCCGGCGCGAGTTTCGCGTCGCCGACGCCGTAAAGTCTAGGCCGAGTGCGTGACGCCCCAGCTGTCCACCCAGATCAGCTTCCCGTCCTCGCGCAGCGTGAACTGGTTGACGTCCGCGCCCACCTGGACGCCGTTCTTATGCAGGTTCTGGTATTCGTCCAGCCAGCCCACATCGCCGGTCCGGTCCGAGATTTGCCACGTCTGCGCGCGCCCCAGCTCGACGCCGTCGCGGTGAAGGTTCCCGAAATCGTCCACCCAGGCGACGGTCGCGGTGCGCGCGGCGACCGCGTAGTTCTGGGACCGCCCCAGCTTCTCCCGGTTCCGGTAGAGGTCCCCCCACCCGTCGCGCCACACCACGTCGCCCGTGTACTTCACGAAGGTGTAGCCTTCGGCCCGCCCCAGGTCGTCGCCGTCGCGGTGAAGGTCGCCGCTGGAGTCCTTCCAGACCACGGTATCCCCGTGCCACGCCACGTCGAATTCGACGACATGGTCCGCGACGGAACCCGCGTCGCGATACAGTTCGCCGGAGTCGTTCAGCCACGCCACCGTCCCGTCGCAGTTCGCGCGGTACGTGAACGCGTGATCGCCGATTTTTTGACCGTTCTTGAAGATGCCCCCGTCTTGAATGGCGACCACGGGGAGGTTCGCGCAGTTCTCCGGCAGTTCCTCGCCGCGCGGGATCCAGCGCCCGGGATGACCCGGCTCCGGGCGGACCGGAGCGTCCAGACGAGTCTTCGCCGCCAGGGCGGAGAGCGCCTGGAACGAGGCCGCCAGGGCGCCCGCGCCTTCGGCGCGGAGATTCTCGGCGACGGTCTGCGCCCTCAAGGGCGCGGAGATCAGGAGGGCGGCGGCCAGGAGGGCGATTCGGTCATTCATGGAAAAATTATAACTCAATGCGCCGGGAGGCGGAAGCGGAATTCGCCGCGGGAGGACGGGTATTTTTCGGGC
>JAGWMT010000093.1 GCA_028871595.1 Elusimicrobiota bacterium | reverse complement strand
CGCGTCGTCGAGATGACCAAGCGTCTCGGTCTGGAGGAGCCCATCCGCGTGGCCGAGCGCGGGCTGGACCCGGCCCGGCGCGCCCGCGTGGCGCGGCGCCTGCGCCGGAACCTGCGCGAGTACCTGTCGGTGGCGCTCCACGAGGGCGGCCTGCGCGACGAGATCACGCCGTTCATGCTCGCCCGACTGGAGGCCGCCGTCGCGGCCGTGCTGAGGCCGCTGGACCGGTGGCGGTGACGTTTAGGGCACGACGGCCTTGAACTCCAGCATGACCGCGTCCGCCTTCGCCGCGCGGACGAACGCCAGTACGCGCGCGCAGCGGTCGATCTTCGGGGAGGTGATCGGCACTTCGTTCTCGTTCGTCCACTCGACGACCTGCTGCGGGTCGCCGTTCACGTAAGACGAGCCCTTGACGGGATGATCCACGCACCAGACCACCGGAAGGCCCAACGGGCCGCCGGCGCGCTTGGCGTCGCGCAGGAGCTCCGCCCCGCCGAACCGGGACAGCGATATTTTTTCCGGCGGCAAGCAACCCTTGGGGCAGTCCGCCGTGGCCTTTTCAAAGGTGAGATCCAGACGGCGGGCTTCCTCGATCCACGGTCGGCGGCGCTCATCGTCGCGGACGCGTTGAGAGCGCAATCCCGCCAGGTCGCGCCACGGAATCCAACGGATCGCGAGCGCCGCCGCCGCGACGACCGCGACGGCCGCCAATGTCTTCTTTCGGCGGCGCAAAACGACGAATAGGCGCTTGACTCTCATTCTCGGACCTTTCATAGCCTAGCAATATGCGCCGATTGGGCGCGTCCCGAAGTTATCCCCGTTATCCACAATCCGACTGTCCCCGGGGACAGTCCTCCGACGGGAACTGCTAGAATATCCCGATGGGACTTCAGATCGGCTCCCTCCAAATCCCGTCGCGGATCATCCAATCCCCGCTGGCCGCGTGCTCCGACCTGCCCTTCCGGTTGGTCGCGCGCGAGCGGGGCCTGGGCTTCTGCTTCCTGGAAATGGTCTCCGCGCAGTCGCTGACGCGCGACAACGCCAAGACGCGGCGCATCCTCATCAGCACGCCCCAGGACCGGCCGCTGGGGGCGCAGATCATCGGCTGCGATCCGGGCATGATGGCCGAGGGCGCCGCGATCCTGGAGGAGCTGGGCTTCGACCTGATCGACATGAACCTGGGCTGTCCGGTGAAGAAGGTGGTGTCCAACGGCGAGGGCTCCGCGCTGCTGAAAGATCCGGACAAGGCCGAGGCGGTGTTCCGGGCCGTGCGCCGCGCGGTGAAGAAGGTTCCCGTCACCGTGAAAATGCGCAAGGGCTTCAACGACCCGTCGGGCGACGAGGCCGCGGAGATGGCGCGCCGCGCCGAGGCGTCGGGGCTGGCCGCCGTCACCGTGCACGGCCGCACCCAGGCCCAGCAGTACGCGGGCCGTGCGGACTGGGAGGCCATCGGCAAGGTCAAGCGCGCGGTGAAGATCCCGGTCATCGGCAACGGGGACGTGCTGACGCCGGAGGACGGCCGGCGCCTGCTGGAGATCTCCGGCTGCGACGGCATCATGATCGGCCGCGGCGGCCTGGGCAACCCCTGGATCTACCGCAATCTCGACGAGGTGATGAACGGCGCGCGAGAGAGCGTCTATGTGCCGAGCGTCGCCGAGCGCAAGGCGACCTTGCTTCAGCACTTCGCGCTGGAGCGCCTGCACCAGGGCGACCGGCAGGCCGCGCTGAACATGCGGCGCATCACCGTCTGGTACACGCAGGGCCTGCCCTACAACAAGGCCATGCGCGTGGCGGTCTGCTCCACCATGGACTGCGACGTGATCAAGGACGTCATCGAGAAGTTCTTCGACGCGCTGCCCGTCGACGCGCCCCCGCCGTCGGTGCCCATCCTGCTGACGGAGTAGCGGCGCTCAGCGCGCGCCGGCGGCGACGAACAGGTCGTCGGGCTTGGCGCCCAGGCGCAGGCGGGACTCCAGCCACACCCGGCGCAGCGCGTAGGACAGCGGCCCCTGCGCGCGGATGCGGCGCGCGGCCGCGTGGATGCGGTCGCGCAGGAGGTGCACGCGACCCCGCGCCGCCAGGCGACGGCTGAACTCGAAGTCCTCCAGTTCAGGATAGGACGGGAAGCCGCCGACGGCCTTGTAGATCTCGGGCGTCGTGCAGATGCCGTGGTCGGCGCTGATCACCCCGCCGCGCACGCGCGCGTTGGACCACGCGGACAGGAGTTTGAGGCCCGCCCCCACGCCGTAATCCACGGAGAAGCCCACGGCCGCCACGTTCTCCACCTCGGTCGCCAGCCAGAAATGCTCCAACGCCTGCTGCCAGTTCCCCGGCGGCTGCGCGTCGGCGCGCAGGAAGAAAAGCAGGTCGCCCACGGCCTTCTCGGCGCCCGCGTTCCACTGCGCGCCGCGGTTGGCCTGGGGCATATCGATCACCGTGTCGGCCCAATCGGCCGCGGAGCGCGAGGTGCCGTCGTCGGAGCCGCCGTCCACCACGATGATCTCCATGGGGCTGGTCTTGGAGATCTGCCGCAGGCGCTTGAGCGCGGATCCGATCTGCGGGCCCTCGTTGCGCGAGGCGACGATGACCGAAAATTTCATGGAGCCAGCGGCCGAAACGCCAGGCCCGTGGCGATCTTCGGATAGAAATAGGTGGATTTCTGGGGCAGCAGGCCCACGGCCTTCGCCGCGCGGCGCACCTGCGCCACGGTGAACGGCTTGACCAGAACGGCAGAGCCGCCGACGGCCTTCGCCTTCTTGACGGCCGTCGCCGCGTCGGGCGTGTAGCTCAGCTCATCCGGGGCGGTTCCGGCAAAAAGCTGGGACCCCAGCCACTCGACCGCCAGACCGCTGCGGCAGCCGTTCGCGGACTTAGGAACGCCCAGCCAAAAGCCGTGCTCGATCAGGCCGAACGCGTAGGGATTATTCGCGGCCGCGAGGGCTTTTTCCAGGGCGGCGAGCGACCCGTACTTCTTCAACGTCGCCAAGGATTCGGCGCGGGCCATCAAGCTCTTGGCCGCGATCCGGTGCGTCGGCAGGACGACCAGCCCCTTGTCCTCGTCGGGCACCAGATACGTCAGCACCGCCTCAGAGCCGGGGAGCTTCGTGGCCTTGTGATGGTCCCGGCTGACGGAATAGCGGTGATGCCCGTCGGCGATCAGGATGGAGCGCGGCGCCAGCGCGCGGCGCAGGGCCTCCACCAGCTTCGGCTCGTCGGCGCGCCACACGCGGTAGCCCACGCCGGCGTGGGATTTTCCGCGCGCGACGGGCTTGGCCTTCGCCGCCGCGGCCAGCGCCTGACGCGCCGCGCCCGTCGGGTCGGCGAACACGCCGAAGATGGGGCTGACGTTGACGCGCAGCGCGTTGAGCATGCGCAGGCGGTCGGCTTTCGGCTTGGAGAGCGTGCGCTCGTGCGGGATGATGGCGCGCGCGGCTTTCGGCGTGGCGCCCAGGGCGGCCAGGAAGCCGCGGCGCACGCGCGCCCGGCCGTCGTGCGCGTAGGTTTCCTCGATCACGTAGAACGCGGGGCGCTCGTCGCGCGCCAAGGTCCCGTCGTGGGTCCATTTCTTCCACACGCCCTTCGCGCGGGCGTAGCGCGCCGCGCCCTCGCCCTGCGGCAGCTCCAGGAACACGGCGTTGCGCTTGCGCGCGCGCAAGGTCTTGGCCAGTTCGGGGCCGATGACGTCGTACGGCGGACAGAGCGTCTCGTCGAGAGAGGCGGTCGCGTAGCGCACGCCGCGAAAGGGTTTCACTTCGGCCATGGAGCCATCATCCCGTTTTTGCGGCCCCCCGTCAAGGAACCGCTCTCAATGCGCTAGAATGTCGCCGTCATGCGCACCCTCGTCTTCGGCGGCAGCTTCGATCCCCCTCACCGCGGCCACGCCGCGCTGCTGGCGGCCGCCGCCCGGCGCGTGCGGCCGGACCGCATCCTCGTGGTTCCCGCCCACCAGGCGCCCCTCAAGGGCGCGCCGACGGCGACGACCATGGAGCGCGCCGAGATGGCGCGCGACGGCGTGGTCCAGCGCCTGCCCGCCCGGTGGCGCAAGATCGCGCGCTTGGATCTGTCCGAGTGCCGGGAAGGGCGAAAGGTGTTTACCGTGGAGACGTTGTCGCGGCTCAAAGCGCTGGGACCGGACGACGAGCTTCATTTCGTTTGCGGGCAGGACGCCGCCGCGTCCTTTCCGAAATGGAAGGATCCGGCGCGATTGAAGTCCTTGGCGACGTGGTGGTACGGATCAAGGCCGGGGGCCACGGACGCGCCCCCGGCGTTCTTTCACCGGCTGTCGGGGCGGTTTCCCGACATATCGTCCACGGAACTACGCGCCGCGTTGTCCTTGGGACAGGACTGCTCGGAACACCTGTTTCCGGAAGTGATGGAACGAATCGAGCAGCGCGGGTCGTACGGACGCGGAATCCTGCGCCGGTTGCGGCACACCCTCAAGCCGGGACGATATGAACACACGCTGAACGTCGCGATGCTCGCCGACGCCCTGGCGCGACGGCACGGGCAGGACCCGTCGAAGGCGCGTCTGGCCGGGATCCTGCACGACGCCGGGAAGCGATTTTCGCCGCCGCTGATGGCCGATTATGCCCGCAAGAACCGTTTGAATATACCCCAACGCGAGAAAACCGCCGCGCTGGCGCCCATGCTGCTGCACGCGAATATCTCCGAAGACCTGGCGAAGAAAGAATTCAATGTGAATGACGGCGCGGTCCTGTCGGCCATACGGCGTCATACCCTCGGCGACAAGACGATGACCGTGTTGGACAAAGTCGTTTATGCGGCGGATGCCTGCTCCGCCGACAGGACGCATGCCGGCGTGGAGAAGACCCGCGCGCTGGCCTTCGACGACCTGGACGCCGCTTTCCGCCGCTGCCTGACCGACAAACTGGCGCACGCGCTCGAGCGCGGCGCGTGGCTGCACCCTCTCACCCTCGAACTGTGGAATTCCCTCGCCGCGCGGTGAACGTCGAACGGGCCCTGGCCGCGGCCCTCTTGGCCGCCGCGTTGGGCGCGTCCTGGGTCCAGTCCCGCTCGGTCCTGGCCGGGCGCGTCCGCGACGGGCGGCCGTGGCTGGCGTGGGTCGAGGCGCGGCAGGCCGGCGGGAGCCCCCCCCCCTCCTTCGATCTCGCGGTGTACGATCCGGCGGCGCGACGCCTTTCCGTCCTGCACGTGCCGGAAGACCTGAAGCTCGACCGGCGCCGCACGCTGGAGCGGGCGTACGCGGACGCGCTCAAGGCGTCCGGCGCGCCCGACGACGCCGCCCGCGCGGCCGAGGACCTGGCCGAGGCGCGCCTGCGCGAATTGTCTCCGGAGCCGATCCCCGAGGTCTCGGCCCGGCTGAAGGTGGACGTCTCCGCCGCGGCCGGGGGCGACGAGCCCTCCGTCGCCGCGGCTCTGGCGCTGAAGGCCCAGAGCCGCAGCCCGCGCGCCTGGCTGGCTCTCGCCCGCCGCGCATGGCGCGCCGCCCGCGACGGCGACCGGTCCGCCTTCGACCCGATTCTGTTCGCCCTGGAACTGCGCAAGATCCCCATCGCCGCCCTGCAGCCCGCGCGGCTCCCGGACGAAGGCCAGGCCCCGGAACTGTTGGGCCGCGTCCTGGCCACGGACGCCCCGCCGGAAGACCCCCATGAGACCACGGTGGAGGTGCTCAACGCCTCCGGCGTTCCCGGCCTCGCCACCCGTGCCGCAAAAATGCTCAGATTGAGGGCCGTCGACGTGCTGACGACCGGCACGGCGCGGCCGCGCGCGCGCACTTTGGTGTTCGACCGCGTCGGCGACTTCCGGCGCGCCGCGAAAGCCCTCGACGCGCTGGACTGTCCGACGGCCCGCGCGCTCACCCGCGTGGATCCGTCTCGGGTGGTGGACGTGACCGTCGAGATCGGCGGCGACTGCGCCGGGCAATTCGGGACCGGCGAAGGCCGGGAGCCGTGAACCAAGGAGAAGCCTCATGGAACTCGTCGAAGTCCTGAAAGCCTCGGTGGCCGCCGGCGCCAGCGACATCCACATCGTCATCGGCAAGCCCCCGCTGATGCGCGTGAGCGGCGAGATCGTCGAGATCGCGGGCTTCCCCAAGATCAACGCCGAGGAGTCCAAGCGGCTGATCTATTCCATCCTCTATGAAGAGCAGCGCGCCAAATTCGAGGAGAACTGGGAGCTGGACTGCTCGTTCGCGGTTTCCGGGCTGTCGCGCTTCCGCGTCAACGTGCTCCTGCAGAAGAACGGCGTCGAGGCCGTGATGCGCGTCATCTCCTCCAAGATTCCCACGCCCGAGCAGCTGCGCCTGCCCAAGTCCATCATGGACCTGGCCGACCTGCCCCGCGGCCTGGTGCTGATCACCGGACCCACGGGCTCGGGCAAGTCCACCACCCTGTCGGTCATCATGGAGATGATCAATCAGAAGTACTCCGACCACATCCTCACCGTCGAGGACCCCATCGAGTTCGTCTACGAGTCCAAGAAGGCCATCTTCCGTCAGCGCGAGGTCGGCCAGAACACGAAATCGTTCACGGCCGCGCTGCGCTCCGCGCTGCGCCAGGACCCGGACGTCATCCTGGTCGGCGAGATGCGGGATTTGGAGACGATCCAGCTGGCGATCACCGCCGCCGAGACGGGCCATCTCTGCTTCGGCACGCTCCACACGCAGGACTGCCCGTCCACCATCGACCGCATCATCGACGTGTTCCCGCCGCACCAGCAGACCCAGGTGCGCGTCCAGCTGGCCGTCGTCCTGCAGGCCGTCGTCTGCCAGCAGTTGATCCCCCGCAAGGACGGCGAGGGCCGCGTCGGCGCCCGCGAGATCATGATCATGACCCCCGCGATCTCGAACTTGATCCGCGAGGGCAAGACCCACATGCTGTACCAGGCCATCGACACCGGCGCCAAGCACGGCATGATTCCCATGGACAAGGCGCTGGCCGAGCTGGTGCGCCAGGGCCTGATCGCGCCCGAGGAAGCCCTCACGCGCGCCAACAACCCTGACACGTTCAAACAGCTGGCCGGCATCACCGGACGCTCCGGCTCGTCCTTGATGTAACGATGGATTCGACCGAACGCGTCCGCCTCCTGCGCTCCCTGCAGCTGTTCGCCCAGCTGCCGGAGGAGCGTCTGCGCTCGCTCGGCGAATTGCTCGAGCCGCTGACGGTGGAGGACGGAAAGGCGTTCATCGTGGAAGGCGCGAAAAGCGACGGCCTCTACTACGTCGTCTCCGGCCGGGCGCGCGTGGCCAAGCGTTTGGGGGAAGGCGGCGAGAAGGACCTGGCCTTCCTGGGCCCCGGCGACTGCCTGGGCGAGATGGAGCTCCTGCGCGGCGGAGTGCGCTCGGCCAGCGTTTACGCCGTCGGCCGCGTGGAGCTCGTGGGCCTCAAGAGCGCCGCGTTGACGGCCTGGCTGGACGCCGATCCCGCGCTGGCCTCCCGCTTCTTCGCCGGCCTGGCCGAGGTCCAATCCGGCCGCCTGCGCCGCACCTCCGACGAGGTCGCCCTGCTCTACGACCTGTCGCAGCTGCTGCTCACGCCGCAGGCCACGCCCACCCTCCTGCTCACCCACGCCCTGCAGCGCGTGACGCCCCACTTGCAGGGCGCCTGGTCGGCGGAGGCCCGCGTCTTCAATCCCTTCGAGAACGAGATGGACCTGGCCGCGCGCCACGGCGCCGCGATCGGCTCCGACGCGCCCGAACCGGCCCCGACGGCCGCGGCCGAGGCGTCGTGGACGGACGGCCGGACCTTGCTTCTGGTGCTGCGCGCCCCGAAGCGCCTGCTCGCCTGCCTGCGCTTTCGCGCGGACGCCGAACTGGACGACTCCTCGCGCGCCGAGGCGGCCCGCACTTTGGGCGCGGTGGCGAGACTTCTCACCTCCGCGCTTGAAAACATCGAATTCCGCACAGACGAAGCGCTCCGAGAGCGCCTGAGGTCCCGAACCCATGGCCCGAGCATTTAAATCCGTCGCCGTCGCCGTCGCCCGCGTGGCCGACGAGCGGAAAGCCGAACAGATCCAGGTCCTCGACGTCCGCAAGACGAGCAACGTCGTGGACTACCTGGTCGTCGTCACCGCGCTGTCTCGGCCCCACATCGAGGCGCTGGAGCAGAAGATCGTCGAGGCGCTGGAGGAGTCCGGGCTGCGCGTCCATCACCGCTCCCGGCCGCAGACCGACGCCTGGCGCGTGCTCGACTTCGGGGGAGTCATGGTCCACCTGATGAGCGCGGAGGCGCGCGAGCTGTACGCGCTGGACCGGCTCCACGACGGCGCGAAGGAGATCGCGTGGCAGAACTGACCGAGGTCCTCAAGGCCATCGTGACGGCCGGCGCCAGCGACCTGCACCTGGTCGTCGGCAAGCCGCCGATGGCGCGCCTAAACGGCGTCATGCACCCCATGAACGGCGCCGCGGCGATCACCGCCGAGGAATGCGAGCGCATGATCTACTCCGTGCTCTCGGACGCCCAGCGCGCACGCTTCGAGGAGAACTGGGAGCTGGACGGCTCCGTGACGGTGCCGGGCGCGGCGCGCTTCCGCCTCAACGCCTTCCGCCAGAAGAACGGGGCCGGCGCGGTCTTCCGCGCCATCTCGTCGAAGATCCCCACGCCGCAGGAGATCGGCCTGATGCCGGCCATCGCCAACCTCATCGACCTGCCGCGCGGCCTGGTGCTGGTCACGGGCCCCACCGGCTCGGGCAAGTCCACCACCTTGGCCTGCCTGATCGAGCAGATCAACCAGAAAAGCCAGAAGACGGTCCTCACCATCGAGGACCCCATCGAGTACGTCTACGAGGACAAGAGCTCGGTCATCATCCAGCGCGAGGTGGGCAGCAGCACCAAGTCTTTCGCCGACGCGCTGCGCCACGCCATGCGCCAGGATCCGGACGTGATCCTCATCGGCGAGATGCGGGATCTGGAAACCATCCAGCTGGCGCTGACCGCCGCCGAGACGGGCCACCTGTGCTTCGGGACGTTGCACACGCAGGACGCCCCGTCCACCATCGACCGCATCATCGACGTGTTCCCCGCGGTCCAGCAGGCGCAGATCCGCCTGCAGGTCTCCTCGGTGCTTCAGGCCGTCGTCTGCCAGCAGCTGCTGCCGCGCAAGGGCGGCGGGCGCGTGTGCGCGCGCGAGTACCTGCGCGTGACCACCGCCGTCGGCAGCCTGATCCGCGAGGGCAAGACCCACCAGATCTACAACGC
This sequence comes from Elusimicrobiota bacterium, assembly GCA_028871595.1. The sequence continues at coordinate 1,478 of JAGWMT010000093.1, read as the reverse complement.
CATGGAGGCCGGCGCCAAGCACGGCATGATCTCCATGGATCAGTACCTGGCGTTCCTGATCAAGCAGGGAATGGTCGAGCCCGACGAGGCCTGCGGCCTGGCCCACGACCCGGGCACCGTCCGCGCGCTGGCCGGGTTGGCCGCCGTGCCTCCGCAGTCATGATCATCGCCCGCCTCAGAAGCGCCCTCGTGCTCAAGGCCGGGCCCTGGGCGCAAGCCCAGGGACTGGCCTTGCCCGACGCCCTGCCCATCGCCCCGGCCCCGCCGCACGTGAAGGCCGACTTTTCGCTGCCGTGGCCGCTGGCCATGGCGAAGGCCGCGAAAAGAAATCCCTTGGAGCTGGCGAAGTCGCTCGCCGCCGTTCTGTCCGAAATCCCCGAGATCGAGGCCGCCGAGGCGTCGCCGCCGGGCTTCGTCAACATCGTCGTGCGCAACTCCGCCTTGGTCGCGAACCTGAAGGCGATCACCTTGAGCCCGAAGACGTACGGGCACGAGGAGAACGGCACCAAGGCCAAGACCTTGATCGAGTTCATGTCCGCGAACCCGACGGGGCCGCTGCACATGGCGAGCGGCCGCGGCGCCACCTTGGGCGACTCTTTGGTGCGCATCATGCGGCGCCTGGGACGCACGGTCGCCGCGGAATCCTACGTCAACGACGGCGGCGACCGGGTCATTTTGCTGGGCGAGTCCATCCTGGCGCGCTACAAGCAATCGAAGGGCGAAGACGCGCAAGTTCCGGAGAAGGGCTACCAAGGCGACTACTTGATCGATCTCGCCGCGGCCGCGCCGGCGGAGAAATCGTCGTGGGATGCCGCGAAGTGGGGCCGCTACGCGATGGACGCGCTGCTGGCCTCCCACAAGGACGACATGAAGGTGTTCGACGTGACCTTCGACCGCTGGTACCTGGAAAGCGAGCTGTTCGCCTCGGGCGCGGTGGAGAAGACCTTGGCGTTCCTCAAGGGCCGCGGCATGGTGTTCGAAAAAGATAATGCCGTGTGGCTGGGAACCTTGAACGCCGAAGGCTCGACCGACGACAAGGATCGAGTCCTCGTCAAAAGCACCGGGAAACCGACGTATTTCTTGCCCGACATCGCTTACCACAAAGATAAGTACGACCGCGGCTACGACCGGCTGATCGACATCTTCGGCGCGGACCATCACGGATACGTGCCGCGCATGAAGGCCGCCATCGCCGCGCTGGGCAAGGACCCCGACTGCTACCATGCCATCGTCCACCAGTTGATCCACCTGTTCCGCGGAACGGAGTCGGTGAAGATGTCCAAACGCGCGGGGACCTTCATATCACTTCGTGAAATTCTTGATGAAGTGGGCAAGGACGCCTGCCGCTTCTTCTTCGCGCTGCGCACCCCGGACAGCCACCTGAACTTCGACCTGGAGCTGGCCAAGAAGAAATCCAGCGAGAACCCGGTCTTCTACGTCCAGTACGTGCACGCGCGCATCGCCTCCATCTTCCGCAA
>JAGWMT010000092.1 GCA_028871595.1 Elusimicrobiota bacterium | reverse complement strand
GCTCTTCGGCGTGCACCCGGAGCCTTTGATCGCGGGCGTGCGCGCCTCGGCGCCGCTGCTGCCGTAGCGCCTGGACCCGTCGGTGGGGGAAATGCTATTAATTACAGGATGAGGTTTTTTCTGGCCGCCGCGCTCCTGTCCTTGTTTTCTTCCGCCGCGTCCGCCGCGCCCATGGGCCCCGCCGCCCAGACACTCGAGGCCCTCCACGGAACCGCGGTGAACGATCCCGCGCGGTTTTTTGACGGCATGAGCGACCGCGTCAGCGTGGTCGAGCCCAGCGGCTACGTCGCGCTTCCGCCCGCGCCCGCGGAGCCTCCGGCCGAGATCAAGTTTGATTCACGCCGCATCGCCCCGGGACTGACTCTCCACGAGCCCGTGCCGCCTCTTCCGAAGGCTTCGCGGGCCCGCGCCGCCGCGTCGTCCGACGCCGTCTATTACGTGATCGGCGCGTCTTTGGTCGCCGCCGCCGTCCTCCTTCTGCTGCTCCTCTAACCTGAAGTTCCCTTCGTTCCGGCGCTCATAAACAGCGAATAGCCCTGCGAACACAACCAGAAAACGATATTTTTGCGCGCTCATAATGTGCCCATGTAATTATATTGACACACGATTGGTATATGTGTATTATGTGGGCATGTACATAGACATCATTCCAAATCGAAAGTCGCCCCCGGCGATTCTTCTTCGCGAGTCTGTCCGCGAAGGGGCCAAAATACAGAAGCGCACGTTGGCAAATCTGTCGGCACTGTCCATGAAACAAGTCGAAGCGATCCGGCGCGTTCTTAAGGGCGAAAATCTCGTCGCCGTGGCGGAACGCTTCGAGATCGTCGCCTCCGCGCTTCACGGCCATGTCGAAGCTGTCCGCCTGGCAATGAAGCGCCTCGGATTCGAGGAGCTTGTCGCATCTCGTCCCTGCCGTGAGCGCGACTTGGTCGTGGCTTTGATCTCGGCCCGCATCCTCGATCCGGAAAGCAAGCTGGCCACCACCCGCTGGTGGCACACGACCACGCTGCCCGAGATTCTCGGCGTGAGCGACGCCGACGAGGACGATCTTTACGGCGCGATGGACTGGCTTCTTCAAAGGCAAGGGCACATCGAGAAGAAGCTTGCGGCCCGACACCTCAAAGAAGGCGGCATGGCGCTCTACGACCTGAGCTCAAGCTACTTCGAGGGCACGACCTGCCCGCTGGCCGCCCTGGGACACAGCCGGGACGGCAAGAAGGGCACGCTTCAAGTGAACTACGGCCTGCTCACAGATGACCGCGGCCGCCCGGTGTCGATCTCGGTCTTCGCGGGCAACACCGGCGACCCAAAGACGCTGATGCCGCAGGTCAAGAAATTGAAAGACGACTTCGGCATCAAGACGATGGTGCTGGTCGGCGACCGCGGGATGATTTCCCAGAAGCAGATCAACGAAATCACAGATGTCGTCGGGATAGACTGGATCACGGCGCTCAAGACGGGGGCGATCAGGAAGCTCGTCGACGACAAGGCCATTCAGATGGAACTTTTCGATGAGCGCAACATTTTCGAGTTCACTCATCCTGATTTTCCGGACGAACGTCTGGTGGCCTGTCGAAATCCCGAGTTGCGCAAGCTGCGCGGTCACAAGCGGTTGTCGTTGCTTGAGGCGACAGGACGGGAACTGACGAAAGTTCAGGCCATGGTCACGCGGGGCACTATCGAGGGCAAAGACATGATCGGCCTGCGCGTGGGAGCGATCATCAACAAGTACAAGATGGCCAAGCACTTCATCCTGGACATCGAGGAGCGCAGCTTAAACTTCCGCGTCGATGATGAGAACGTGGCGGCGGAAGCAGCACTCGACGGCATCTATGTGCTGCGCACGAGCTTATCCAAAGAGCGGCTATCGACCGAAGATATCGTGCGCAGCTACAAGAGCCTCAGCCAAGTGGAGCGGGCGTTTCGTTCCATGAAGACCATGGACCTCAAGATCCGCCCGATTCGCCACCGCCTCGAGGATCGCGTTCGGGCGCACATCTTCCTGTGCATGCTGGCCTACTACGTCGAGTGGCACATGCGCGAAGCGTTGCGCCCGGTTCTGTTCTGCGACGAGGCCCAGGAACTCAAGAAGACTCGCGATCCCGTGGCCCCGGCCAAGCGCTCGAAGGCCGCGCTCGAAAAAGCGAGTTCCAAAGTTCTTGCTGACGGCGGCGAGGTCCACAGCTTCCAGACTTTACTGAAGATGCTGAGCACCATCGTGCGCAACCGCTGTCGTGTTCCCGCAAGCGGCCCGAATGCGCCGACCTTCGACGTGGTCACCACGCCGACTGCCGAGCAGCAGCGGGCGTACAAGCTGCTGGAGGCAATCGTACTGTAGACAGAACGGCGCACATGGTTTTTACGAATAACGTCGGATTTTAAATCAGATGTCGTTTGACCGGTCGGGGAACTTCAGTCTAACGGTTCCAGTTCAAGGTGCGTTCGGCCGCCGGTTTCTCGACCGCCGGCGTCCTCCGCCGGAGCGCGGAGACGGCCGCGCCCAACGCCGCCAGACCGCCCCAACGCCAGGCGCCTTCGGCCGCCCACCACGCCCGCCACGCGCGTCCGCCTTCCGCGGCCAAGACCGCCGTCCAATCCGCGCCGTCGGGCACCGACCACGTCAGGGCCGCCAGCGCGAGGAGGACGCCCCCGGCGGGCGCCAGCGCGCGGGCCCATTTGACGTCGTCTCGATCAGCGCCCCACAGGCCCATGTACACGGCGCCGCCCGAAGCCAGCGCGCCGAGGACAGCGGCGATGAGGGTCTCCAGGGGCGGCACCGGCCCCGCGCCCGCGTGACGCGCCAGGCAGGCCAAGGACGCCGCCCACAGCCCCACCCCGGCCGCCTTGCGCCAGGGCGAACGCCGGTCGCCGAACGTGAGGATGGCCGGAAAGGCCGCCAGAAAGGCGGTCCCCGCGATCCAGTCCTCCGCGACCGCCTTGCGCCACGGCCAGCCGGCGGCGGCCAGGGCGATGACGCCGAAGATCAGGTAAAAACTGCGGCGCGAACCCAGCGCCGTCGGGGCCTCGTCCGGCGGGGGGGCGGGCGGCGGCGTCCGCGGGCCGAAGGTCATCGCCGGCGCCGGAGCGGCCGTCTTCGGCGCGGGCGCGGCGGGCTCGCCGGAGGAGACCAACGCCGCCATTCCCACGGGGCCCGGCGGCGGCGGGGCGGGAAGGATGCGGAACGGCGAGCCGGAAGCGTCGGTCTCCAGCAGCATGCCGACCGCCGACATCTCGCGGATCACGGCGTCGGCGCTGGGGGGACGCTTCTCGGGATCCTTCTCCAGCAGGCGGCGGATCAAGGCGGACGATTTTTCCGTGACCTCCGGACGCAGCAGGCGCACGTCCGGAGGAAGTTCTTCGCGGTGACGGAGCAGCGCGTCCAGGGTGGAACCGGGAAAAAGCATTTTTCCCGTCAGAGCGAAATACCAGGTGGCGCCGGCCGCGTAAAGGTCGGAACGGGGATCGGGCGGGGCGCCAAGCCCCTGCTCCGGGGACATGAAATGGAAGGAGCCGGTCACCGACTCGTCGGCGGACCGGACCGCCCCCGCGGGGCGCGCGATGCCGAAATCGGCCAGCTTGACCCCGCCGCGGACGTCCACCATGATGTTCGGCGGCTTCACGTCGCAGTGCACCAGGCCCGCGGCGTGGGCCGCGCGCAGGGCGGTCAAAGTCTCGCGCATGATGGACAAGGCCAGGCGCGGGTCGAGCGGGCCCGCGCGCCGCACCAGGGCGTCCAGGCCCTCGCCCTCGACCCATTGCATGACGATGTAAGGCAAGCCTCGGTCCTCGCCCACCTCGTAGACGGCGACGACGCGCGGATCGTCCAGCTTGGCGGCGGCGCGGGCCTCCGCCAGCACCGCGGCGCGCGCGGAGACCGAGGTCTGGTCCACGAGTTTGAGCGCCACCACCCGGTCCAGAGCGATGTGACGCGCCCGGTAAACCCGCCCCATCCCGCCGTGGCCGACCAGGGCCTCGATCCGGCAGGGGCCCAAGGTCCCGCCGACCAGGGGATCTTCACTCATCCGCTCGAGGATAGCAGGAGCGGGAAATGGGCGCAAGGGGAATTGCTACAATGTGCCGGTGTCCTGGCGAACCCCGGCCTGGGCGTACGCGATCCTTTTGACGGCTTGCGCCGTCGCCCTCCGCATTGGCTCCGATTGGAACCGGAAACTGGTGCTCCTGCCCGTCCACGGCCAGGAGGTCTTCGCGCAGTCCTCCGGGGGGGACGACGGGGAAGCCGACGGGCCCCGGACCTTCCAGCGCATCCAGAAGACTCCGCAGTACCGCGCCGCGGAATACGGCTTCACCAGCTTCAACCAGCAGCATCTGCGCATCTCGTACAAGATCGCCGAAGCGGACTTCAAGCGCTACAACTCCGACTACGGCTACCGCCCCGAGGACATCGAGGCGCTGCGCGTCTGGCGGGACAACGCCATGCAAAGCTCGTACCGCCTCGCGGTTTCCCTGCATAAGAATCAGGCGGCGGTGGACGCCGCCGCGGCGAGGATCCAGCAGGAGTACGAGAAGAAGCTTCTCCAGTATCTGGAGGACCGGGGCTTCGTCATGGAGAAGGGCGGGGTCACCCGCATCGATATGCCCGCGGTGGTGCGCCGCAACGGCCCGCAGATCAAGCCGCTGGCGCAGACGTTCGAGCGCATCGCCACGCAGAACGGCTACGGCTCCATGGACATCATCGGCGCAGTGCTGTCCTTCGCGCAGACCGCGGTCAAGTACCGGCAGCCCGACGACGTGTACAAGGGCAAGCACACCGGCGGCATCCTGCCCCCGATCACGACGGTCGTGCTGGGCTGGGGGGACTGCGACACGAAGACCGCGCTGGTCTCCTCGATCCTCTCCAATTGGGCGCAGATGCGGATGGTCGGCATCTCGGTGCCCGGGCACTACCTGATGGCCGTTCTCCAGATCCCCGACAAAGGGGACATGTTCGTCGAATACAAGGGACTGCAGTATATTTTGCTCGAGCCCGCGGGCCCCGCGTGGCTGCCTCCGGGCAAGGTGGCCGACGAGACGGTCGCCCAGCTCAACGGCAGCGACGGCTACAAGATCTACCCGTTCTTCTAGGAGACATCATGTTCACGACCCGCGTCCTCGTCAGCCTGTTCGACTTCGGCCTCATGGTGGTCATGTCGGCGTTCGTCATCGCGCTGACCTACCGGATCTTCGTCAAGGCCAACCCCGACTTCCACATGGGCACCGAGATCAAGAAGGGAAACGCGGCCGTCGGCATCCTGATGGCCGCCATCCTTCTCAGCGCGTCCTACATCCTGATGGCGGGCACCGAGTCGTCCATCGCCATGTTCCGGATGCACCTGCTGGCGCCGTCCGAGGAGAACGAGAGCCTGCTCAGCATCTTCGGCCTGATTATCGCCCACCTCTCGGTGTCCATGATGCTGGCGGTGGTCTCCATCTCGGTGACGTTGCGCATGTTCGGTCGGCTGGAGCGCGAACTGCACGCCGGCAAGGAACTCCAGTCCGGCAACCTGGCCGTCGGCATCCTGCTGGGCGCCGTCGTCATGATCTCCTCGATGTACGTGCGCGAGGGCGTGAGCGCTCTGTCCAAGGCGCTGACGCCGCAGCCCTCGATCGGGCGTATCCAAATCGGCAAATAAGTTACAATCATTCCAACATGGCTTCCTCGACGACGAAATCGGTCTGGAGAGACAACTTCGCGGAGCTCAAGCAGCCCCTCGTCCGCGAGGAAGCGCGCGTGGAGGCGTCGCGCTGTCTGTACTGCTACGACGCGCCGTGCGTGAAGGTGTGTCCCACGCACATCGACATCCCGCGCTTCATCCGTCAGATCGCGGCGGCCGATCCCTTGGGGTCGGGGGAAACGATCCTAGAAGCCAACGCGCTGGGGCATTCCTGCGCGCGGGTGTGTCCGGTGGAAGTCCTGTGCGAGGGCGACTGCGTGTACCACGACTGGCACGAAAAGCCCATCCAGATCGCCCGGCTCCAGCGCTTCGCGACCGACGCGGTCCACGCCTCCGGCGAACTGCCGTTCGAGCCGGGAGAAGATAACGGCAAGAAAGTGTCGGTCGTGGGGGCCGGACCGGCGGGTGTCGCCTGCGCGGTCTACCTGCGCCGCTTGGGGTACGCCGTGACGATATTCGAAAAACGAGAAATCCCCGGCGGGCTGAACACGTTCGGCGTGGCCGAGTACAAGATGGACGAGAAGACATCGCTCGAAGAGCTCCATCTTCTTTTTAATATGGGTTGTTCCGTCGTGACGGGAAAAGAAATCGGGAAGGATCTCAAGGCCGAAAATATTTTGGCCGATTTCGACGCGGTCTTCCTGGGAGCGGGATTGTCCAAGGCCAAAGGATTGGGCATCCCCGGTGAGAATTTGGCCGGTGTTTTCGACGCTCTTTCGTTCATCGAACGCGTCAAGGCGCACGACAAGAAAATACTGAACTCCAGCGAGCACACCGTCGTGATCGGCGGCGGAAATACCGCCATCGACGCCTGCACTCAGTCGTCGCGGACGGGCGCGGCGCAGGTGACCTTGGCCTATCGCCGTGGGCGAGAAGATATGTCGGCCTATGACTTTGAAATTGCGCTGGCGAAGACCGACGGCGCTTCATTGCTGCTTAACGCCGTGCCTAAACGGATTTTGGGCAAAAAGAAAGTTGAGGGCGTTGAATTCGTGCGGTCCAAGATGTCCAAAGGCAAACTCGTCGAGATTCCCAAGTCGAATTTCGTCGTCAAGTGCGACCGGGTGATCAAAGCCGTGGGCCAGGAAAAGGACGGCGGTCTGCCCGAGATGTTCGGCATCAAGCTCAATCCCAACGGAACCATACTCGTGGACAGCAAGTCGCTCGCGACATCGAACGAAAAAATATTCGCGGGCGGCGACGCCGTCAACGGCGGCAAAGAGGTTGTTAACGCCGCCGCCGACGGCAAGCGCGCCGCCTGGGGCATCCACCAGTCTCTTCATCCCGGCGCGAAGCCCGGACCGGACGACGAGTACTGGGTCTCCACCATCGACGGACGAATCGTGGCGCCCATCGTGCCGCGCAAGGAGCATGCGTGAAAAAGCATCAGAAGCGCGCGAAGATCGATCTCTCGTCCGACTGCGCCGGCATCAAGTCGCCCAACCCCTTTTGGCTGGCCTCCGCGCCGCCCACCAACTCCGGCGCGCAGATCATGCGCGCGTTCGAGTACGGCTGGGGCGGGGCGGTGTGGAAGACGCTTGGCCAGGATCCGGCCGTGGTCAACGTGACGTCGCGGTACGGGGCCATGGATTTCGGCGGCCAGAAGATCGCGGGCTTCAACAACATCGAGCTGATCACGGACCGTCCTCTGGCCGTGAACCTCAAGGAGATCTACGAGGTCAAGAAGCGCTTCCCCAAGCACGCGGTGATCGCCTCTCTGATGGTGCCCTGCGAGAAGACGGCCTGGCACGAGATCACCCGGAAGGTCTGCGACGCGGGCTCCGACGGGATCGAGCTGAATTTCGGCTGTCCGCACGGGATGTCGGAGCGCGGGATGGGCGCGGCCGTGGGCCAGGTGCCCGAGTACGTGCAGATGGTCACCGAATTCGTGAAGGAAAAGTCCACGGTGCCGGTGCTGGTCAAGCTGACTCCGAACGTGGCCGATGTGCGCTTCCCGGCCCGCGCGGCCAAGAAGGGCGGCGCCGACGGCGTGGCGCTGATCAACACCATCAACTCCATCATGGGCGTGGATGTCGAGACCATGATCCCGAAGTTCTCCGTGGGCGGCAAAATCTCCCACGGCGGCTACTGCGGTCCCGCGGTGAAGCCCATCGCGCTCAATATGCTCAGCCAGATCGCCACGGACCCGGAGACGGCGGGGCTCCCCATCTCCGGCATCGGCGGGATCTCCAACTGGTCGGACGCGGTGGAATTCATGCTGCTGGGCGCCTCCTCCGTGCAGCTGTGCACGGCGGTGATGCACCACGGCTACCGGATCATCGAGGACCTGAACGCGGGGATGGAAGGCTGGATGCGCCGCAAGAATTTCACCAAGCTGGACGACTTCATCGGCAAGACGGCGCCGCGCATCGTGGACTGGAAGCACCTGAACCTGCACCACAAGACGGTGGCGTCCATCGACCCGGCCAAGTGCATCGGCTGCGACGTGTGCTACGTGTCCTGCAACGACACCACGCACCAGTGCATCGCCATCGACGCCAAGGGGGGCAACCGCAAGCCGCACGTGCTCCAATCCGACTGCGTGGGCTGCAACCTGTGCTCCTTGGTCTGCCCGGTGGACGGCTGCATCACCATGAAGGAAGTGGACACCGGTCTCAAGCCGCTGACGTGGGACGAGTACACGAAGGCCGGCTTCAAGGGCTACGGCGAAGTCTACAAGCGCCATTAGAGAATGCCTCCCGAAACAGACAATCTCCGGATCGAGGAACTCCACAACGCGGACCAGAAGGACCGCGAGAAGGTCTACACCTCGGCCAAGGACGTGGAGGCGCTCAAGGCCCGCGACCTGGAGCGGCGCAAGGAGCTCCAGGACCTGATCGGCCGCGGGGAGATCAACACCCAGAACGACCTGTACCGCGCCGCCGTCATCTTCCTCCACGGCGCCGAGCCCAAGGACTTCCTCACCGCGCACCGCATGGCGGTCATCTCCTCCATCCAGGGCCACCGCAACGCGCGATGGCTGGCCGCGGCGTCCTTGGACCGCTTCCTGATGTCCATGGGCATGCCGCAGACCTACGGCACGCAGTTCGAGCACAACGAGGAGGACAATCGGTATCAACTGCGGCTGCCGATCGACGACTCGTCCGTGCTGCACTTTGAGAAACGATTTTTCGGCGTGCCGTCGGTGATGGAACGTTTGGCTCAGCTGAATCGACGCATCGCCGGGGATCAGAAATAAAATAATCCTGACCATCCGGTCGAACTTACTCTGGAGTAAGTCGTGATGCCGTTGCCGTGATCGTTCTCGATCGAATCCGTTTTACCCAGGAGACAACATGTCCCGAATCGTGAAGTGCGGACTCATCCAAGCGTCGTGCCCGTGGGAGACCCCGAAGCACTCCCTGAAGCAGATCAAGCAGAAGATGATCGACAAGCACGTGGCCATGATCGAGACCGCCGCCAAGAAGGGCGTGCAGATGCTCGGTCTCCAGGAAATCTTTTACGGCCCTTATTTCTGCGCCGAGCAGGACACCAAGTGGTACGACACCGCCGAGCCCATCGACGGCCCCACCACCAAGCTGATGCAGAAGCTGGCCAAGAAGCACCAGATGGTCATCGTCTCGCCCATCTACGAGACGCCCACGACGGGCACCTACTACAATACCGCCGCCGTCATCGACGCCGACGGATCGATCGCGGGCATTTACCGGAAGAATCATATCCCTCACTGCGCGCCGGGTTTCTGGGAAAAGTTTTATTTCAAGCCGGGAAATTTGGGCTACCCTGTGTTTCAAACCCGGTATGCCAAGGTCGGCGTGTATATCTGCTACGACCGGCATTTTCCTGACGGCGCCCGGATTCTCGGTCTGAACGGGGCGGAGATCGTGTTCAACCCGTCGGCGACCGTGAAGGGCCTGTCGCAATATCTTTGGAAGCTGGAGCAGCCGGCCCACGCCGTGGCGAACCAGTATTTCGTGGGAGCGAGCAACCGCGTCGGCACCGAGGGCCCATGGAAGATGGGCGAGTTCTACGGCCAGTCCTACTTCTGCAACCCGCGCGGCGAGATGCTGGCCGTGGGCTCCAAGGACAAGGACGAGTTGGTGATCGCGAACCTGGACTTCGACCAGATCCTGGAAGTGCGCAAGGTCTGGCAGTTCTTCCGCGACCGCCGGCCGGAGACCTACGGGGAGCTGGTCCAGCAGCTGCCGTGAGGAACTGGACCGACCTGCTGCTCGATTCAGAGATCCACGAGCACACCGAGCCGATCTCCCGGTCGCCGTACTGGAACAAGGACATCGCCCCGGTGGGGAAGGCCCACCGCACCTGGGCCACCAAGGACTTCGCGGTCCTGTGGATCAGCATGAGCGCCTGCATTCCCACCTACATGCTGGCGTCCTCGCTGATCTCCGAGGGGATGAACTGGTACCATGCCGTGCTCACGATCTTCTTGGGCAACGTGATCGTTTTACTGCCGATGGTTCTCAACGCCCACGCCGGAACGAAGTACGGCATACCGTATCCCGTCTATTGCCGTCCCTCGTTCGGTATTCTGGGCGCCAATGTGCCGGCCGTCCTCCGGGCGTTGGTCGCCTGCGGCTGGTTCGGCATCCAGACCTGGATCGGCGGGGCGGCCATCTACAAGCTGCTGGGCCTGTGGTTCCCGTCCGTGGTGGGCGCGGCGCCGTTGTTTGAAGGCCTCAACGGCGCGCAGTGGGGCTGTTTTCTCTTCTTCTGGGCGATCAACATGTTCGTGATTTATAAAGGCGTGGAGTCCATCCGCGTCCTGCTCAACGTCAAGGCGCCGCTCCTCATCGTCATGGGCCTGGCCCTGCTGGCCTGGGCCTACGTCCAAGCCGGCGGCTTCGGCCTGATGCTGTCCACTCCGTCGGCCTTCGCCCCGGGCCAGCCCAAGGCCGGGCAGTTCTGGACGTTCTTCTTTCCCGCGCTGACCGCCATGATCGGCTTCTGGGCCACGCTGTCGCTGAACATCCCGGACTTCTCGCGCTACGCCAAGTCCCAGAAGGACCAGGTCATGGGCCAGGCGCTGGGCCTG
>JAGWMT010000437.1 GCA_028871595.1 Elusimicrobiota bacterium | reverse complement strand
GGCGTCCGCGAGCACGCGGGGACCTTGCTCTTCAAGGTCAAGGACACCGGCTCCGGCATCGCCGCCGACCAGCTGGAGAAGGTCTTCGGCATGTTCGAGCAGGCCGGCGCCACCAACGTGAAGAAATCCGAAGGCACGGGCCTGGGACTGACCTTGGCCCGGGCCATGGTGGAGCTCCACGGGGGCCGCATCTGGGCCGAGAGCTGGCACGGCAGCGGGGCGACCTTCTGCTTCACCATCCCGATCGCCTCGGTGGACCTGTCGCGCCCGGTGGCCGTCTACGCGGAGCCGCTCCAGGTCCACGGCCTGGTGGCCGAGTTCGCGCGCCGCTTCAACGCCTTCCTGGCGATGGTCGTTTAGTCAAACGCGCCGCGCCCCGCCTTAACCTCGTTTCGCCCCGGCGCGAGTGAAATGAACGGAAACGCAATTACCCTGGCGCCGGAGTCACCGCTCAACGGCGACCCCAAGCCACTCAAGAATCTGTCGCGCGGACTCCTTTGGAGCCGAGCCGAGGACGTTGTGATCCGCCCACGGGAAGACGGTCTTGCCGCGGTAGCCCGGGCACTCGCGCGCGAGCCAACCGACCACCCACGGCCACGGCACGAGCAGGTCCACCGCCCCGCCGAGATACCAGACGGGAATCGCGGTCGCCCGCGCGACGTGTCGCGGATCCGAGGTGGCCACCAGGCGCAGGCGCCACGCGGCCGCCTTCCACTGCGCGACGGTGCGGCCGGCGGCGAACGCCGCCAGTTCGCGCGCGCTGTCCGGGTCCCGGCGCGACAGCGCGCCGCCCAGCCAGGTCATCGCCCGGTAGGGGGGGCGTAAAGCCGCGGACCACGGACCGTCCAGCAAAGGGCGCATCATGGCCGCGCCCCATGGAGCGGGGTGCCGCACGAAGCCGCCGGCCAGGATGACGCCGTCGGCCTTGAAACCGCGACGGAGAAGTTCCCAGCCCACTTGGGAGCCGAAGGACTGGGCCAAGAACCAGCCGGAGCGGACGTCCACGGCGGTCAACGCCTTCTCGACGGCCGCCGCCAACTCCTCCAGCCCCTGCGGCGCGAGGGGATAGGACACCTCGACGAATCGCACGCGCCCGCCCAGCGCCCGCCGGAACGCGCCGATGAGCCCCCAGTCGCCGTGAAGGCCGGGAAGGTAGATCACGGTCGGGCCTGAACCGGCATGAACGCGAACGGTTGCTCCAGGAATCATGACGTCAGTTTACCGTGCGCATGGAACAAAACCAAGCCCCCGTTCGTATGTAAGGGACGGGGGTTGACAGAGATACATCATGATGTATACTTATGAAGTGAGACGGACGCAGATTCTTCTCGAGGGCGCCCAGCACCGGGCGCTCGTTTCGCTGTCGCGGCGGACGGGTCGCGGGATATCGGCCTTGATTCGCGGCGCGATCGACCGCCTTCTGGCCGGAGACAAGCCCGCCTCGTCGCCGCGCCGGCTCTCCGACATCCGCGCCCTGGGCCGCGATCCGGGCGGCCCCGCGGCTTCCGAGCACGACCGACTGCTCTACGGAGACCCGTCCTGACGCGGGTCTTCGTGGACACCTCGGGCTGGTACGCCTACGCCCGCAGCGACGATCCCGCCCACCATGGCGCGCGGGAGGCGCTGGAGCGCTGGGAAGGGCGCCTGGTGACCACCGATTACGTGTTCGACGAGACCGTGACCTTGGCGCGCGCGCGTCTGGGCGCCGCCGCCGCGGTCAAGATCGGCGACGCCCTGCTCGATCCCGCGGTCGTCGAACTGGTGCGGCTCCTGCCCGAGGATTTCGAGGACGCGTGGGAGCTGTTCAAAAAAGGGAAAGACAAAGGCTGGTCTTTCACCGACTGCGCCTCGTTCGCGGTCATGCGCCGCCTGCGGCTAAGCGCCGCCGTGGCGACCGATAAGCATTTCCGTCAAGCCGG
>JAGWMT010000436.1 GCA_028871595.1 Elusimicrobiota bacterium | reverse complement strand
CTGGCCGCGCCGATCGCGCTGACCCAGATCGGGATGGTGCTGTACGGCACGGTGGACATGCTGTTCGTCGGCCGGCTGGGCCCGGCGGCCATCGCCTCGGTGGGCCTGGGGGCGATGACCTACTTCACGGGCTTCGTCGTCGGCATGGGCGTGGTGATGGGCATCGACAGCCACTCGTCGAAGGCCTTCGGCGCCGGGCGGCCCGACCTCTGCGGGCAACTGCTGGTGCACACCCTCGTCATCGCGGTGGGCGTGGCCACCCCGCTGTTCTTCGCCTATTCGCTGGCGGGGCCGATCTTCCGCCTCATCGGCGTTGCGCCGGAGGCGGTCGCGGGGGCCGTCGGCTATCTGAGGATCCTGCGTTGGGCGGTGTTTCCCGGCCTATGCTTCGTCGCCTGCCGCCAATTCCTGCAGTCCATGAACGTGACGACGCCGCTGGTCGCGGCGATCGTCGCGGGCAACCTGGCCAACGCGGCGTTGGACGCGGCCTTGGTGTTCGGCCGCTGGGGCGCTCCCGATCTGGGCGTGCGCGGGTCGGCCTTCGCGACCTTGGGGGCCAACGCCGTCATGCTGTCCGTGGCGGCCGCCGCGGCGTGGAGCCGCCTGCGGGCCATCGGCTTCCGCTTCAACGGCTGGCGTCCGCGTCTTTTCGTGGACGTGGTCTCGCTCGGGCTGCCCGGCGGCCTGCAGATGCTGGTCGAGGTGGCGATCTTCTCCTTGGTGACGGCTTTGGTCGGTCGCCTGGGGGCGGAGACCCTGGCCGCTCATCAGCTGGCGCTGAACCTGGCCAGCGGGACCTTCATGGTGCCGATGGGGCTGTCGCACGCGGCGGCCGCGAGGGTGGGCCAGGCCGTCGGCCGCGGCGATCGCCGCGGCGCGGCCGCCCTGGGGCGCGCGGCGACGTTCATGGCGGTGGCGTTCATGGCCGTGATGGGTCTATTGTTCGCGTGCGCTCCGGGCTTCTTTCTAGGCCTTTACGGCGCCGGGACCGAAGTGATCCGTCTGGGAATCCCTCTGTTGTATTGCAGCGCGGCGTTCCAGGTGTTCGACGGCGCGCAGGCCGTGCTCACCGGCGCCCTGCGCGGCCTGGGCGAGACGCGGCGGCCGCTCCTGTTCAACTTGATCGGCCATTGGCTGATCGGCCTGCCCATCGGCGCGTGGCTGACCTTCCGCCGCGGCTGGGGAGCCACCGGGCTGTGGGTGGGTTTGACCGCGGGGCTGATGGTGGTGGCGTCGCTCCTGTGGCGGGACTGGGCGCGCCTCGCCGCGGCGATCGGCGATCCTCCGGGCGCCCCGGAATCCTGAGCGCGAACGCTATCGGGCCTGCGACCAGTCGAAGAACGCCTTCGCGCCCTTCGGCAGGAACACCGCCTTGTGGCCGCCGGGAAGGACGATTTCCTCGGTCACGCCCGGCACCTGGAAAAGCGCGGCGTTTCGCCGGACGTTCTCCAGGGGAAGGAAGATGTCTCCCTTGGCCAGGCTGAAAAGGACGCGGGAGCCCGCGAAGCCGCGTTTGATCTCCTCCGGAGACGGATACGGCTGACCGGGATGGGGCGCGGCGTCCATGGCCTCGATGACCTCCTGGCGCCAGGTCCCGTCGCGGCCGATGGCCTGGAGCATCCGGCATTCGTCCAGCATCCAGTCTTCTTCGTACGGAATTGCGGCGGCGGCTCTCCGCGCGAGGGTGGCATCGGTGAAACCGGGCGTGGTCATGGGATTGGAGAGGATGTAGTTCAGGAAGTTGGAGCCGCCTTCCTCGGCGACGAAGGCCGCGAGCGGGTCCCGGTCCGCGGTCAGGAGCAGGCCCAGCTTGGCCTCGAGCTTCCTCTCCCAGTCCCCGTCCTCCCCGTGGCCCAGGTAGCTCCACAGGAAATGAGCGGAGTTCGGGTCCAGTCCCTTCTCGGCGAAGCGGCGGCGCAGTTCCAGGA
>JAGWMT010000435.1 GCA_028871595.1 Elusimicrobiota bacterium | reverse complement strand
CCGGTGACGGTGGAGCTGACGTCGGCGCACAGGTCGGCGATCTCCTGGCCGCCTGCGTCGTTCCAGGCCTGCGGGTAGGCGGGCTTGTCGCCGGGGGTCGGGAAGGGATCGGTGACGGCCTCCAGGCACTCGTGAGAGGACACCGCCGTCAGGCCGTCGAAGCCGCCGCCGCAGCCCCAGCCGCAGACGGGCATGACGCCGTAGTAGACGGGGGAGCCGCTGCGCGCGGAGGTGAAGCCCTCATGGTAGGCGCAGAAGCTGGAGCAGGATTTCTGGCCCTCGATGGAGATGGAGACGCCGGACGGGAAATACACCATGTACAGGCTGTTCGCGTCGGACGGCGGGAGCTTGCCCGCGGCGATCTGCCCGTCCAGCTCGGTCTGGATCATGGCGTCCGTCAACGACGCGGCGGTGTTCACCGGCTGGATGGTGATGGACCCCGCGAAGGAACCGCGGCCGATGCTTTGCTTGGTGCCCTGTCGCCCGTCCACCGCGGTCCGGTTGGTGTTGTACTCGGACAACCAGTCCATGTAGGTGCTGTCCAGGATGTTGGCGAAGAACGGTCCGATATCGGACTTGGTCTGGGCGGAGACCCCGTCGCCCCAGAACACCGCGTACACCTTCGGATGGGAAATCACCGGCCCGCCGTAGTACTGGAGACCGCCCGAGGCGTTCGCCTTGAAAACCGCCGGGCGCGCGCCCTTGGCCCACATAATGCCGTGGGGGTTCGCCGAAACGGCGGTGGACAGACCGAGAGACAGGAGCGCGAGCAGGAGGGGGTTTCTCATGGTTGGTATTATGCCACAGGGCCAAAAAACTTCCAAGCGAAATTAGGCCTTAAGACCTGGATATTTTATAGGCCTGTCGGGAAGCGTTTTTGACTCGCGCCGGCGCGAGTATCACGATCGCGCGGCTTCGAAGAAGGCGCGCATCCGCGCGGCGTCCTTAACGCCGGGCCGACGCTCGACGCCGGAGCTCACGTCCACGGCCCAGGGCTTCGCGGCCCGGACGGCTTCGGCGACGTTGTCGGGCGCCAATCCCCCCGCCAGGACCACGCGCTCTCCCCGACGCTTCAACGTCATCGCCTGGCGCCAAATCCGGCGGCGAGACGCGGCCGAAGGACCGCGGCCGGCGCGGCGGTCGGCGTCGGTGCGCTTCGGCTCAAGAAAGCAAAGCTTCCGGCGGGTCGAAAAAATATGCACGAACGGCTTGCCGGAGTCGATTTGCACGGCATCGAGCTTTAATTCGTCGATGGCCCGAGCCAGTTCGCTGATATTGGGATGGCGAAACACGCCCACGGCGAGCACGCCTTTCGGGATGGCACGGCGCACGCGCTTGGCTCGGGCGAAAGTCAAATAGCGCGGGGTGTTGGGAACGAAAATCATCCCGACCGCCCAGGCGCCCAGCTTCGCGGCCAGACGCGCGTCGCGCGGACGCGTGACGCCGCAGATTTTGACCCTCACGGATTCAGCAGCGCCTTGAGCGCCGCGCCGGGGTCGTCCGACTTCATGAACGTCGTCCCGATCAGGAAGCCCTTGTAGCCCAGCAACATCAATTCTTCGATCTCCGCCCGGGATCGCAGGCCGCTCTCGGCCACGGCCACGGCGCCGCGTCGCGCCCACGGCGCCAGGCGCCGGGCGACGTCCAGGTCCGTCTTCAACGTGCGCAGATCGCGGCTGTTGACGCCGATCGCGTCGGCCCCGATCGCCAAGGCCGCCTCCGCCTCGCTCTCGTCATGCACCTCGACCAAGGCCGACAGACCCAGCGCGCGCGCGGCCTGGGACATCTCGGGCAGGCGCGGGCCGAGCAGAGCCGCGATGAGCAGGATGGCGTCGGCGCCGCAGGCGCGCGCCGCCTCGAACTGATACGGATCCACGAAGAAGTCCTTCATCAGCAGGCAGGCGCCGGGCTCGGCGTCGCGCGCGGCCGCCA
>JAGWMT010000091.1 GCA_028871595.1 Elusimicrobiota bacterium | reverse complement strand
GAAACGACGGGCTCCGTGGCCGCGATCATTTTGGAACCGGTGCAGGGCACCAACGGCAACGTCATCCCCCCGGCGGGCTTCTTCAAAGGCGTGCGGGACCTCGCGAAGGAGATCGGGGCGGTGTTCATCTCCGACGAGATGATCACCGGTTTCGGCCGCACCGGCAAGATGTTCGGCTGCGACCACGAGGGCGTGATTCCGGACATGATGACCATCGGCAAGGGCTTCGGCGGGGGCTTCCCCGTCTCCGGCGTCGTGACGTCGAGCGAGACCGCGTCCGCCAAGCCGTGGGCGAATCCCTCGGGCTCGTCCTCCAGCTACGGCGGCAACCCGCTGGCCGCGGCGGCCTGCGACACGACTCTCCAAATCATTCTCCGCGACAAGCTCGTCGAGAACTCGGCGAAAGTCGGCGCCGCCATGCTCAAGCGTCTTGAGGAGATGAAGGCGGCGCAGCCGCTGATCGGCTCCGTGCGCGGGCGCGGCCTCATGCTCGGCGTGGACCTGATCAATCCAAAGGACGGCAAGCCTCTCGATAAGGCGATCTGCCGCGAGATCTTCGAGGAGGGCCTCAAGCGCGGCGTGCTGACGATGGCGTACAACCCGTCCTTGCGCATCAATCCGCCCCTCGTGATCTCCGAGACCGAGGCGTTGAAGGGATTATCACTTCTGGGTGAGGCGATGGATGTCGTGTCGCGAAGGCGCTCCCTCTGAAAAAGATTCGCAACGTCGGGCTCGTGGGATTCGGAGCCATCGCCGATGGCGCCCACGTATCTTCTTTGCGCTCCCTGGGAATTTCCGTTGCTTCCATCGCCGAAGTATCCGCCGAGCGGCGGGACGCCGCGAGGCGAAAATGTCCGTCGGCCAGAATCTACGGCAGCCACGGCGAGATGTTGGCCGCCGAGAGATCCCTCGACGCGCTGATCGTCACCACCCCTCCGCTGTACCACGCCGAGGCCGTTTTAGCCGGACTCCGCGCCGGGCTTCCCGTGATGTGCGAAAAGCCGTTGACCTTGGACCCCGAAGCCCTCGCGATCATGACGACCGAATCCGAGGCCCGCGGTCTGTGCGTGTTCACCGTGAATAATTGGGCGACGTCCCCCCAATGGTCGCGCCTCCTTGAAACCACGGCATCCGGGAAGCTGGGCGCCATCCGTCACGCCGAAATACGCGTGCTGCGCACGCGCCCGTCGGTCTCCGCGCTGCCCGGAGACTGGCGCAAAGATCCCGCGATCTCAGGCGGGGGCATTTTGGTGGACCACGGCTGGCACAATCTCTACCTGCTGCGCCGCCTGCTGGGCCCCGAGATCCGGCTCGTCTCCTCCGTGCTGATGCCGTCCGGCGCCGTGGACGAGATCGCCACGGCGCTGTTCGCCGCGCCCGGCGCGACCGGGACCGTGCATCTGTCCTGGAAGGCCTCCGAGCGCTCGAACTCGGCCCTCGTCGTCGGCGAGAAAGGCTCCGCCGAACTGCGCGACGACGTGCTGCTCGTCCGCGCCGAAGGCGCCGAGGAAACCGTCCGCTTCGCGGAGAAATTGTCCGCCGGCTCGGCCCACCCCGAATGGTTGGCGGCGATGTGGCCCGCGTTCGAGGCCGAATGCTCCGGCCGCGACCGCGGCCGGAACTTGGCCGAGGCGCGCTTCTGTCTGGAGACGATCCGGACCGCTTACTCGGACGCGGAGGCGGCGCGTGCCTGACCGCCCGTCCGGCCCCGCCGTCTACGAGCGGGCGATCCTCTGGGTTTCGCACCCCGCGCTTCTGTGGCAGCGGGTCGCGGGGCTCGGCGTCCTCGAGCGCCAGCTCTTCACCGCGGCGCGCGCGGGAATCAAACGGGTCTGGATCGGGATGCACAAACCCGACGACGCGACGACGGACGGGCTGCGTCTGCCCCCGGGACTGGACGTGAGCTGGGTGCCGAAAGGGGCCGCGACGCTCGACGAATGCGCGCCCCCCTATCTGGGCCTTTCCGCCGACCACTTCGTGCGCGTGGACACCTTGGCGCACATCGCGCGCCAGCGCTACCCGGACTCCGTCTCCTTCTCCGACGCTTCCGGGTTGGGCGTGATCCAGGTGGTGACGCGGCGCGACGACGCCGCCGTCGTCCGCGACAAGCAGGTCCTGCCCGCGGGCTCCTGCCGCCGCCTGGAGGCCCCGCTCGCCGCCGACGGCACGGTCTCCTGGCTGATGGCCTCGGGCCCGAAAAGCCAGGACGGCTTCATGGCGCGCCATTTCGACCGCCACATTTCGCTGTCGGTGTCGCGGCTGCTGCTCGACGCCCGGGTCACGCCGAACATGATGACCGTGTTCAGCACCGTCCTGGGCCTGATCGGCGCGGCGTTCTTCCTGGGCGCCTCGCGCGAGGCCTACGTTCCGGGGGCGCTGCTGGTCTGGCTTCATTCCGTCCTGGACGGCTGCGACGGGGAGCTGGCGCGCGTGCGTTTCCAGGAAAGCGCGTTCGGGTCGGATCTGGATTTCTGGGGCGACAACATCGTCCACCTGGCCTTGTTCACCTGCCTGGGGCTGGGATTCTGGCGCACCGGCAACGGTCCGCACACCTTGGTGCTGGCCGCGGTGGCGGACTTGGGCGTGCTGGCGTCCGCCGGGACGGCGTGGCAGCACCGCCGCCGCCTGCGCGCCGCCTCCCCCGTGCCGGTCGCCGAGGCCGGCGTGACCGACGAGACGGGCGTCGTCGGGTTCGAGTCGAAGCTGGCGCGCCTGGAGAACGCCCTGGCCCAGCGCGACTTCATCTACCTGCTGGTCCTGCTCGCTTTGGTGGACTGCGTCTACGAGTTCCTTTGGGCCGCCGCCGTCGGCGGCCTTCTTTATTTTGGCATCATGCTGTATCTCAGGAGAACCAACGATCATGAACAGGCACGACAACCGCATCCCGCCGGCTAAAGGCAAGCTCGGCGTCCTGCTCCCCGGAATGGGAGCGGTCTCCAGCACCTTCATCGCGGGCGTGGAGCTCGTCAAGAAGGGCCTCGGCAAGCCGGTCGGCTCGGTGACGCAGCTGCAGACGATCCGCCTGGGCAAGCGCTACGAGAACCGCGCGCCCCTGATCAAGGACTTCGTGCCGCTGGCGTCCCTGAACCAGCTGGTGTTCGGCGGCTGGGACTTCTTCACCGACGACATGTTCGTCGCGGCCACGAAGGCCGGCGTGCTGGACGCGGCCCAGCTCGCGCCGATCAAGAAAGAGCTCGAGGCCATCAAGCCGATGTCCGCCATCTACGACCCGGCCTACATCAAGAACATCAAGGCGGCCAACCCCAAGAAGGGCAAGACCAAATGGGACCTGGCCCAACAGGTGATCGCCGACATCGAATCCTTCAAGAAAAAGAACGGCTGCGACCGCGTGGTCATGCTGTGGTGCGGCTCCACCGAGCGCCTGCCGGCTCCCTCTAAGTGCCACGAGGACCTGGAAGCGCTCGAGCAGGGGCTCAAGAGCAACGATCCGGCGATCCCGCCTTCGATGATCTACGCCTACGCCGCTCTGAAGTCCGGCATCGCCTACGGCAACGGCGCGCCGAACCTGTCCGCCGACGTTCCCGCCCTGGTCGAGCTCGCCGAGCTCAACGGCTCCCCGATCTGCGGCAAGGACTTCAAGACCGGCCAGACCCTGATGAAGACCACCATCGCGCCGATGCTCAAGGCGCGCATGCTGGCGCTCACGGGCTGGTACTCGACGAACATATTGGGCAACCGGGACGGGGAGGTCCTCGACGACCCTGGCTCCTTCAAGACCAAGGAGCTCAGCAAGATGTCGGTCCTGGACGCCATCCTGGAGCCGGAGAGCTACCCGGACCTGTACGGCCAGTACCACCACAAGGTCCGCATCGACTACTACCCTCCCCGCGGCGACGCCAAGGAAGGCTGGGACAACATCGACATCCGGGGCTGGATGGACATGCCCATGCAGATCAAGATCAACTTCCTGTGCCGCGACTCGATCCTGGCGGCGCCGATCGTCCTGGACCTGGTCCTGTTCCTGGACCTGGCCAAGCGCGCCGGACTCAAGGGCATCCAGGAGTGGCTGTCCTTCTACTTCAAGTCCCCGCAGTGCCGCGAGGACCTCAAGCCCGAGCACGACCTGTTCATCCAGCATCTGAAGCTGAAGAACACGCTGCGCATCCTCATGGGCGAGGAGGTTCTGGACCACTCCGGCCTGGATTACTATGACGCGGATAAAGGGACCGCCGCCCCGGCGCCGGCCCCCAAGCCCTCGGCGAAGAAGAAGGCCTTGGTCAAGAACGCTCGCTGACCGAAGCCTTAGTTCATATAAGGAATGGCGGGCCCCGCAAGGGGCCCGCCTCTTTTTCCCCGGGCCCCCGAAGGGATTTGATATACTTCGGTTTCCGGTGAATACGCTTTTCCTATGCGCTCTCGCCGCGGCGGCGCTGTCATCTCCCGCTTCGTCCCAGACGATCTCGTCCGGGACGGCGACGACGGCCACGCCCGCGATTTCCACCTCCGCCCCCGCGGAGGCCCCCGCTCTGCCGGGAATCTCGACGGCGGCTCTGGCCGCCGCCGCCTCCATCTCCGCGGCCGCGCCGGCGCAGACCCCGGGGATCGTCCCGCGCCCGTGGGTGCTGGGCGACATCAAGGCGGTCGGGCTCAAGAACGTGAAAATGTCCACCATCCGCGGCCAGATCAAGGCGCGCAAGGGCGACCTCTATGACCGGCCGGACCTGGACCGCGACGTCCAGGCTCTGCTGGGCCTGGGCCAGTTCGAGCGGGTCGGCGCGGAACTGACGCTCATGGATAAGCCCGTCCCCGACAACTTCCGGAAGGTCGCCGGAACCGATCGCCAGGTCGTGCTCACCTTCACCATCAAGGAAAAGCCGGTGATCCGCACCTTGACCTTCGAAGGCCAGAAGAAGCTCTCCCGGGGAACCTTGGCCGACGAGATCTCCGCCAAGAAATCCGACCCTTACGACCGCTTCAAGTTGGATGAGGACGTGAACAAGATCGTGAGCAAGTACCGGGAGAAGGGATTCCTGGACGTCGCGGCCTCCGTCGAGGTCAAGATCGACACCGCCGCCTCCAAGGCCGACGTGACCTTCAAGATCGCCGAGGGCCCGAAGTCCTTGATCTCGCTGGTGGAGATCTCGGGCGTCAAGGCCTTCAAGCCCAAGAAGCTGCTCGGCCTGATGAAGAACGCCCGCAAGAAGGTCTTCTTCGAGAAGGACCTGCCCGAGGACCTGAAGAAGATCGAGACCGAATATAGGAATAACGGCTACCTGGACGTCGTCGTCAGCAGCCCGCTGGTCACCCTCAGTCCGGACAAGACCCGGATCTCCATCGCGATCGGCGTCAACGAAGGCCGGCCGTACCGCTTCGGCAAGTCCTCGTTCGCCGGCTACATCGTCTTCAAGTCCTCGGAGATGGCCAGGACGGTCGAGTACAAACGCGGCAAGATCTTCAGCCAGGAGAAGTACGAGAGCACCATCCGCGGCATTCAGGAGCTTTACGCCGACGTGGGCCGCCTCCGGGCCCGCGTCAATCCGGTGAAGACCTTCAATCCGGCCACCCAGCAGATGGACGTGCGCTACGAGGTCACCGAAGGGCCGATCTCCTACGTGGACCACGTGGACGTGGACGGCAACAAGGCCACGAAGACCTACGTGATCCGCCGCGAGGTGGTGGTCAAGCCCGGAGACCGCTTCTCCGCGGCCCGCGTGCGCAAGAGCCGCGAGAAGATCATGAACCTGGGCTTCATGGACGACGTGGACGTGGACCTGCAGCCGTCGCCGGTGGACCCGGACAAGGTGGACCTGACCTTCGACGTGACCGAGGGCAAGCCCGGCGTGCTGACCGCCGGAGCGGCCTATTCATCCATCGACGGCCTGATCGGAACCCTCTCCGTCCAGCACCTGAACTTCCTGGGACGCGCGCAGAAGGTCTCCGCGAACTGGTCGTTCGGCAAGCGCGTGCAGGACTACTCGGTCAGCTGGACCACGCCGTGGGTCGGCAACTCGCCGACCAGCCTGGGCGTGGACGTGTTCCACACGCGGCGCATCAATCCCTTCCAAGGCGACCTGAGCGCCTACACCGAGCGGCGCACCGGCGGCACCATCCGCGTGGGTCCGCGCTTCCAGGAAGACAAGTACCTGCTCAACTTCAGCTACACCCTCCAACAGGTGACGGTGCAGGACATTGATCCGAACCAGAACTTCGGCGGCGCGCTGACGCCCAGCACCAGCGTCCAGTCCTTGGTCAGCGTCGAATTCGCCCGGGACACCCGCGACAGCATCTGGGACCCCGCGCGCGGCTCGCGCAGCGGGATCGGGGCCACCCTGTCCGGCGGCCCCCTGATGGGCGACATCAACTTCGTCGAGCCCACCGTGACGAACCAGATCCATTGGACGCTGTACAACCCGGACGACTGGCCTTTCGTCTTCTCGATTTTTCATCGCGGCGGCTACGTGGCCCAGTTCGGCTCCACGAAGGAGGTCCCGGTCCAGAACCGCTTCTACGTGGGCGGCCAGGACTCCCTGCGCGGCTACTCGCCCTCCGGCGAAGCCGGCTACGTGTCCGGCGGCAAGATCTACCAGGTCGCCAACGCCGAGTTCGGCTTCCCGCTGGCCCGCGAGCACCACAAGAGCATCGTCAAGCTCGTGATCTTCGCCGACGCGGGCGGCTCCTGGGACCGGGTGTCGGACTACAATCTGCGCATCGGCGGAACCGACACCAGCGTGAGGACCGACGTGGGCCTTGGAATCCGTTTCGTGACGCCGGCCTTCCCGATCCGGCTGGATTACGGCTACGGACTCAACCATCGCCCCGGAGAAAAGCTGTACCAGATCAACTTCGGACTGGGACCCCTCTTCTGATGAAAAAAATCATCGTCTTGCTCGCCGTCCTGTTTCTTTCCGCTCCCGCCCGCGCCATCGAGCTGTCGCTCGAAGAGAACCGCGCCGAACGCGGCAGCGTCGGCTACGTGGACATGCAGCGCCTGTTCACCTCCAGCCCCGACGCCCAGCGCGCCAAGGAGGGCTTTCAGGAGCTGGTGCGGCAGGCCGAGGAACGGGTCAACCTCAAGAAAGCCGAACTGCTGAAGCTGCATCAGGAGCTGGACTCCGCCCGCCTGGAGCGCGACGCGCTGAGCTCCTCCACCGCCGCGGCCATCGCTCCTCCCGCCTCGGACACGGCCGCCGCGGTCGCCGCGCCCGCGGCTCCCGCCGCGGCGCCGACGTCGCTCGTCCCCGGCCTGACGGCCTCGACGGCGACCGCGGTCGCGCCCGTCGCGGCACCGGCTCCCGCGCAGCGGCCGAACATCGCGCTGCCCGGCATGGCGTCGGACACGGCGCCGATCGCGCCGCCCGCCTCCTCGACCGCGGCCGCTCCGGCCCCGGCCGCCGCGCCCGCCGTCGCCTCCACGGCCCCCGCCGTCTCGCCCGCCGCGGCGGCGAATATGTTCCCGGCGCCGCCGCCGGCGCCCCCCGTCGTCGCCGCGCCCGCGGGGCCGACGCCGACCCAGCGCCTCCTTGAACTCGACGGCAAGATCATCCATCTGCAGTCCGAGATCCAGTCGAAGGAGAGCGAGCTCACCCGCGAGCACGACGAGGCCGATCACGGCCTGCTGGACGTCGAAAGCCGCAAGACCGACCAGGTCCTGGCCCGGCTCTACCGCGCCCTCACCGCGGTCGCCCACCAGGAGGGGGTCAGCGTCGTCATCGATAAGTCCCGAATCCTGTACGGCCACCCGGCCGTCGATCTGACCGACAAGGTCCTGAAATACCTGCAGGAGAATCAGCAGCCATGAAGACCTTCCCCCAGCCGAAGACCGTCGCGGACATCGCGGCCCTCGTCGGCGGCGCCGCCGTCGGGGACGAGCGCCGCGTCGTCGAGGGCGTCTCCGAGGTCGCCTCGGCCGGGCCCAAGGACGTCGCGTCCTTCCACAACATGAAGTACCTCGCCGCCGCGCAGGCCGCGCCGGCCGGCTGCCTGCTGGTGCCGCCCCAGGCCAAGGACGCCGCCTGCGCCGCGAAGGCCAAGATCGTGGTCGAGGACCCCCAGGCCGCGTTCGCGATCCTGCTGGCGCTCATCGACGGGGCGCGCCGCGCGAAGATCGCCCCGGGCGTCAGCGCGAAGGCCTCGGTCCACCCGCTCGCCAAGCTGGGCAAGAACGTGCACGTCGGCGACTTCGTCGTCGTGGAGAAGGGCGCCGTGATCGGGGACGACTCGGTGCTGCTGCCCCAGGTCTATATCGGGGAGAACGCGCGCCTGGGCCGGGCCTGCCGCCTCTACCCGCAGGTCGTCGTGCGCGAGGACTGCGAGCTCGGCGAGCGCGTCGTCGTCCACTCCGGAACCGTCATCGGAGCCGACGGCTTCGGCTTCACCACCGACCGCAAGACCGGCCGCCACACCAAGATCCCGCAGATCGGCAACGTCGTCATCGGCGACGGCGTGGAGATCGGCGCGAACGTGACCATCGACCGCGCCACGTTGGGCTCCACCATCGTGGAGCCGGGCGCGCAGATCGACAACCTGGTGCAGATCGCGCACAACGTGAAGATCGGCCGCGACAGCGTGATCGTCTCCCAGGTCGGCGTCGCCGGCTCCACCACGGTGGGCCGCAACGTGATCCTGGCCGGCCAAGCCGGCATCGCGGGCCACTTGAACATCGGCGACGGCGCCATCATCACGGCGCAGACCGGGGTGATGGCCGACGTGCCGCCGAAGGCCATGCTGTTCGGCTCCCCCGGCCGCCCGCACCGCGAGGCCTTCAAGCTGCAGGCCCTGTACGGACGCCTGCCCGAGCTGGTCGAGCGCGTGAAGGAGCTCGAGAAGAAGCTGGGAGTCGCCGGGAAATCGGACGCCGCCGCTTAGCAGGAGGACGAGATGAACCAGAATCCGCTGCAGACCACCATCAAGCAGGAAGTCGAGCTGGAGGGCGTGGGCCTTCACACCGGCAACAAGTCCCGGCTCACCTTCCGCCCCGCCCCGGCCAACACGGGCATCCGCTTCTTCCGCGCCGACCTGCCGGGCATCCCCATGATCCCCGCCCGTCTGGAATTCGTCGTCACCACGGTCCGGGGCACGAACCTGGGCCTGGGCGACGCGAAGGTGCACACCGTCGAACACGTCCTGTCCGCCTGCACCGGCCTGGGCATCGACAACCTCGACGTCCTGTCCACCGCCAACGAGCCGCCGATCATGGACGGCTCCGCCCTTCCTTTCGTGGACGCGCTGCTGCGCGCGGGCCTGGTGGACCTGGACGCGCCCAAGCGCTGGCTGCATCTGCCCCACGAGGTGACCTATGAGGCGAAGGACGGCGCGCGCTACCGCGCCGTTGCGTCCGACAAGTTCGAGATCGTGGCGACCTTGATCCACGACCACCCGATGATGCCCAAGATGTCCCTGTCCATGACCGTGGACCGCGAGAGCTACCTGGCCGAGGTGGCCCGCGCGCGCACCTTCTGCTTCGAGCACGAGGTCGCCTACCTGAAGTCGCAGGGGCTGGCGCAGGGCGGGACTTTGGAGAACGCCATCGTCATCGGCAAGGATAAGTTCCACACCAACGCAGAGGGCCTGCGCTTCTCCGACGAGTTCGTGCGTCACAAGATGCTCGACCTCATCGGCGATCTGACCCTGATCGGACGCCCTCTTTTCAAGATGCGCATCGAGGCCGAGCGCCTCGGTCACGCGCACAACGTGGAGTTCGCCAAACTGCTGGACGCCGCGGCCAAGAAGCTGCGCAAGTCCAAGACCCGAATCCTGGAGGCCAAATGAACGCCGAAGCCGCCGCCCCGTCGCCCTTCGCCGCCGCGCCCGTGCGCGCGCTGGACATCGCCGGAGTCAAGAAAGCCATCCCCCACCGCTACCCGTTTCTCCTGATCGACAAAATCCAGGTCATCCAGGAGGACAAGTACTGCATCGGCATCAAGATGGTCACCGCCAACGAGCACTTCTTCGAGGGCCACTTCCCCGGCCAGCCCGTGATGCCCGGCGTGCTGATCGTCGAGAGCATGGCGCAAACGGCTTGCGCCATGCTCCTTTCAAAAGGCGGCTTCGAGAACAAGATCGCCTTCTTCATGGGCATCGACGAGGCCAAGTTCCGCGCGCCGGTGACCCCGGGCTGCGTGCTCTCGCACCGCATCGAAATCCTCCGCCTGGGCCGTGCCGGGAAGTTCAAGGGCGAATCCTACGTGGACGGGAAGATGGTCGCCGAGGCGACGATGACGTTCGCGCTGGTGGACAAGGCGCAGGCGGCCTAAGCCCATGGTCATCCATCCCTCCGCCGTCGTCGATCCGTCCGCGAAGATCGACCCGTCCGCCGAGATCGGCCCGTTCGCGATCATCGGCCCCGAGACCGTCATCGGTCCGCGCACGAAAGTCGGCGCGCACGCCGTCGTGGAGTACGCGACTTTGGGCGCCGACAACATCCTTCACCCCGGCTGCTACGTGGGAACCCCGCCGCAGGACCTGAAGTACGCGGGCGAGAAGACGCGCCTGGTCATGGGCGACAAGAACGTGGTGCGCGAGTGCGTGACCATGAACCGCGGCACCGCGCAGGGCGGCGGCCTCACCAAGATCGGCTCGAATTGCCTGTTCATGGCCTGCTCCCATGTGGCCCACGATTGCGAGATCGGCGACGGCGTCATCATCGTCAACGCGGTGCTGCTGGCCGGGCACGTCCATATCGGCGACGGCGCGGTGCTGGGCGGGGTCTGCGCGATTCATCAATTCACGCGCATCGGCCGCGGGGCCATGCTGGGCGGCGCGTCCATGAACGGCCAGGACGTGCTCCCCTTCGGCATGACCCAGGGCGACCGCGCGAC
>JAGWMT010000434.1 GCA_028871595.1 Elusimicrobiota bacterium | reverse complement strand
CGGAGGCGGACTTCTTCGTTTTTTAGTAGACTCGGGCCGCATGGAACTGAAAATCGGCGTCGTCCAGAACCACCCTCAATTCCTCAAAGCCGCCCCGAACCTGAAGGCCGTCCTGGAGCTGATGGACGGCCTCGAGGCCGATCTCTGGGTCCTGCCCGAGTTCTTCGCCTCCGGCTACAACTTCAAGACCAAGAAGGAAGCCGCCGCGTGCGCCGAGCGCGCCGACGGCCCGCTCTCCAAGGTGCTGCAGGCCTACGCCGCGAAGAACGACTGCGCGATCGTCGCGGGTTTCCCCGAGAAGGCCGGGTCCAAGCTTTTCAATTCCGCCCTGTTCGCCACCGCCGCCAAGACGCGCGTGTACCGCAAGACGCACGTGTTCGGCGGGGAAAAGCGCTTCTTCTCTCCCGGCGACACCGGCTTCTGGACCGAAAAGGTCAAGGGCGTGTCGGTCGGCGTGATGATCTGCTTCGACTGGTTCTTCCCCGAAAGCGCGCGGACCTTGGCGCTGAAGGGCGCCCAGGTCATCGCCCACCCGGCGAACCTGGTCCTGCCCTGGGGCCCGGAAGGCATGAAGATCCGCTCCTTGGAGAACCGGGTGTTCTCGGCCACCGCCAACCGCATCGGCGCCGAGCGCGGCCTGGGCTTCATCGGCCAGTCCCAGGTGGTCGCCCCCAACGGGGAGCTGTACTTCCGCCTCAGCAAGGACACGGCGCAGGCCGCGGTCATCGCCGTGGACGCCTGGACGGCCAAGGACAAGAAAGTCCACCCCGCCAACGACCTGTTCGCCGACCGCCGGCCCAAGTTTTATGCCCGTTAAGCGCTCCAAGACCGGCTCCCTGACGCCCCGTCCCGCGCGGGACTCCGTGTCCGATGTGGCCGACCTCATGTTCCCTCCGGACGCGAACATGCACGGCACGGTGTTCGGGGGCAAGGTTCTGCAGATGGTGGACAAGGCCGCCTCGGTGTGCGCCATGCGCCACGCCGGCAAGCCGGTGGTCACGGTCGCCATGGAGCGCGTGGAGTTCCTGGTTCCCATCCGCGTCGGCACCTTCCTGATCGCCAAGGCCCGGGTCAATCACACCGGCCGCACCTCCATGGAGATCGGCGTCGAGGTGTACGCCGAGGACATGCCCGGCGGCACCCGGGTCCACACGAACTCCTGCCTGGTCACCATGGTCGCGGTGGACGCGAACGGCCTACCTTCCTCCGTCCCTCCCCTGCTCCTCGAAACCCCGGACGACAAGAAGCTCTGGTCCGCCGCCGAGGCCCGCCGCCTGACCCGCCTCAAGGCCAAGGGTCAGCTTCCCCGCTGACCGGGAAGACCCCCTCCCAGGGTCTTCGGCGCTCCGGGAATCAAGTTCCACCCCTGACGGCCCTCCTGCGCCTCCCTTTCGCCCTCTCCAGGGCGCCCGGGGAGGGGGTGGCAAAAAATCGCCCCCAAACGCTAATAAATGGCACTTGACGGACGAAAGGCCGTGATATAATTTTTTCAGCCCCGACGAGGGGGGCCCCGCCGAAGGGCCCGGACAAGTCGCAAATCAGAGGTCATACGACACATGAGCATTCAAGGCAAGGTGAAGTGGTTCAACGATCAGAAGGGTTATGGTTTTATCACCCCGGATGACGGCACCCCGGACGTGTTCGTTCACCACTCGGTGATCCAGGGCAACGGCTTCCGCACCCTCTCCGAGAACCAGACGGTCCATTTCGATCTCACGCAGACCGATAAGGGCCCCAAGGCCGCGAACGTCGTCAAGCTCTAAGAGCTGACGAGGCCCTCAAAGAACCCCCGCCCGGCTGGACCGGGCGGGGGTTTCCCTTTTCCAATGCGCTACAATGCGCGGATGAAGAATTGGACCGCGGACGACCTCCCCGCCTTAGCCGGGAAAACAGCCCTGGTGACCGGCGCTAATAGCGGCATCGGCTACCACAC
>JAGWMT010000433.1 GCA_028871595.1 Elusimicrobiota bacterium | reverse complement strand
GAGCCGCTGTGCGTTAAGAACGGACTCGGCGTGATCGGCTACTTCTCTTTAGGCAGCGGCTTTCTCACCGGCAAATACCGCTCCGACAAGGACCGGGAAGGCCGCGCCCGCGGCGAGCGCATCGCGCGCTACATGACCCCGCGCGGGTTCCGGATCCTGGCCGCGTTGGACGAGGCGGCGCGTCGGACGCGCTCCACGCCGGCGCAGGCCGCCTTGGCCTGGCTCATCGCCCGGCCGAGCGTGACGGCGCCCATCGCCAGCGCGACGACCTTGGAGCAGATGGACGATCTGGTGGCCGCCGCGCGCCTGACCTTGCCGGACGCCGTGCTTGAGGCGCTGAGCCGCGCCAGCGAAGCTTAGAGGTAGATCCGCGTCAGGTGCCGCGCCGCGGTGCGGCGCACGGGCAGGACGACCACGTCGCCGACCTTCGCGTCGGGAGCGTCCGTGGCGTCCACCAGCACGTGAGAGATGCCGCAGCGGCCCACGAACGGCAGGCGCACGCCCCGGCGCATCCCCCAGTAGGCGAAGCCGGCGCCGAAGCCGATCAGGCGCTCGGCGGGCTCCATGGTCAGGCCGTCGGCATAGCCCACCGGCAAGGTGGCCACGCGCATGCGGCGGGGGGCCAGGTACTCGCTGGCGTAGCCCAGCGACGCGCCCTTGCGCACCTCGCGCAGGGACACGATCCGCGCGCAGAAGCGCCAGGCGTTTTTGAGCGGCGCCGCCCGTCCCGACGGATTGATGCCGTAGAGCAGATTGCCCACGCAGGCCAGGTCGAACCGGTGATGCGGGAAATCCATGAATACCGAGCTGTTGGCCGCGCGCACGGCCAAAGCCGGATTCTTCTTTTTATACGGCGCGGCCAGCCGCTTGAACGCGCCCAGCTTGTCCTCGGCCTCGACCGAGTTCTTGCCCGGCACGTAGTCGATGTGCGACGACAAGCCCGTCACGCGCACGTTCTTCAGCCGTCCCAGCGCGGCCATCAGCGCCGCCAAATCCTTCGGCGCGACGCCCCAGCGGCCCAGTCCCGAATCCACGTCCACGTTGACGTCCGCCTTCCGCCCGCGCGCCGCGGCGTTGAGCGCGCGGGCTTGGGGCAGCTCGTCCACCGTCGCGATGGCGGCCAAGCGGACCGCGTCGGCGGCCTGATCGGGCAAAATGGGCGCGAGCAGGTGGATCGGGGCCTTGATCCCGGCGCGCCGCAATTCGGCGGCTTCGGACAGGTCGCGGACGCCCAGGCAAGTCGCGCCCGCCTTGAGCGCGACGCGCGCCACCTCGGGAGCGCCGTGGCCGTACGCATCCACCTTCACCACGGCCATCAGCTTGGCCCCGTCCAGGCGCGAGGACGCCCAGCGCGTGTTGTGGGCGACGGCGGACAGGTCCACCTCGATCCACTTCAAATCCTTGGACGCGCTCATCGGCGGGTATATTAACAAAGGTGCCCGGCATAAAATTCACTTTTCGGCGGGAGCGACTGTTGGCGCCAACAGTCGAACTGTCCCCGGGGACAGTCGAATTGTGAATTGCGTGGATAACTTCGATCCCGGTGGAAAAAAGTAGAATGGGCCCGTGGCGACACTGAAGATGGGCACGCGCGGCTCCCCGCTGGCTCTGGCGCAGTCCGGCCTGGCCGCGCGCGCGCTGGAGAAACTCAATCCCGGGTTGACCGTGGAGACCGTGGTGGTCAAAACCAGCGGCGATCTGTTCGGCGCGCCGTCTCCGGAAGTCGCCAAGACCTTGCCTCAGGGCGCGAAAGGCCTGTGGGTGAAGGAGATCGAGCAGGCCCTGCTCGACGGCGCGATTGATTTCGCGGTGCACAGCGGCAAGGATCTCCCCGCGACGCTCGCCGGCGGCCTCTCCATCGCGGCGTTCCCCGAAAGAGAGGATCCCCGCGACGCGTTCGTCGCGCGCCCCGGCCTGACCTGGGCGTCCTTGAGCGCGGGCGCGAAGGT
>JAGWMT010000090.1 GCA_028871595.1 Elusimicrobiota bacterium | reverse complement strand
CCGTTCTGCAGGACCTTCGTCAGCAGCCCGCCTTGGATCAGGGCGGCGGCGGCGCCCAGCAGGAAGGCCTCGTCGTCGAGCAGGCGGCGCCGCCGCCGCGCGGCCTCGAAGGCCAGGAACAGCCACAGGCCCGGGAACACGAAACGCCAAAGGTCGAACAGCGCGGCCGGCCCGAACGCGACCAGGTCCCCCCCGATGAGCAGGGCGACGGCCGCGGCCAGGGGCGCGCGCAGGCGTTCCCTCACCGCGGCGCTACGGCCTCACGGCGACGGCTTCGATCTCGATGGCCGCGCCTTTCGGCAACGCGGAGACCTGGACCGTCGCGCGCGCCGGATACGGCATCTTGAAGTGCGTCGCGTACACCTCGTTCATCGCGGCGAACTGGCCCAGGTCGGTCATGAACACGGTCGTCTTGATGACGTCGTTCATGGTCAGCCCCGCGCCGGCCAGGATCATGGTGATGTTCTTCAGGCACTGCTCGGTCTGCTCGGCGGTTCCGCCGGCGATCATCGTCCCATCGGCCAGCAGCGGCGTCTGGCCCGAGACGAAG
This sequence comes from Elusimicrobiota bacterium, assembly GCA_028871595.1. The sequence continues at coordinate 10,406 of JAGWMT010000090.1, read as the reverse complement.
ACCATCTCCCCCGAGGACATCCCCTGGGAGTACGGCCCGATGGCCGCCGGAGCCTTGGCGGTGATGACGGGAGTTCTTTTCATGATCGCTCTCCTGGGCTACCTCAGCGCGGACAGCAGCTTGTCGTTGTTCTTGTGCGCGCGCATCAGGTCGGTCAGCGCCTTGATGGCCTCCAGGTCGCCCAGGCCGGCCAGGTGGCGGCGCAGCTTGTAGACGCCCTCGAGATACTCCTTCGTGAAGAGCTTCTCTTCTTTTCGCGTGCCGCTGTCGCGGACCTTCAGCGCCGGGAAGATGCGCATCTCGGCGGCCTGGCGGTACAGCACCAGCTCCATGTTGCCCGTGCCCTTGAACTCCTGGAAGATGATGTCGTCCATCTTCGAGCCCGTGTCCACCAGGATGGTGGCCAGGATGGTCAGCGAGCCGCCGTTTTCGATCTTGCGCGCCGCGCCGAAGAAGCGGCGCGGAATCTCCATGGCGCGCGAATCCAGGCCGCCGGACATGGTGCGGTTGCCCGTGGCGAACTGGTTGTACACGCGCGCCAGGCGCGTCAGCGAGTCCAGCAGGATGAACACGTCCTCGCCGGCCACGACCTTCTCCAGCGCCAGCCGGAACAGGTCCTCGGCCAGCTTCTTGTGCTTGTCGTAGGACTGGTCCGACGACGACGCCCAGACCTCGGCGGGCACCGAGCGCTTGAAGTCGGTGACCTCCTCGGGGCGCTCGTCGATCAGCAGGCAGTACTGCCGCGTGTTCGGATCGACCGCGGCGACCGCGTTGGAGATCTGCTTCAGGAACGTGGTCTTGCCGGCCTTCGGCGGCGCGACGATGAGGCCGCGCGTGCCCTTGCCGATGGGCGCCAGCAGGTCGAGGGCGCGCATGGACGGATCGGTGGAGCCCTTCTCCATCTGGAACCACTGGTAGGGGTCCACCGGCGTCAGCGCCGAGAAGGCCTTCTCCACGTCGCTGCGCTGGGGAACCTGCGGAACCTGGGGCGGACGCGGATAGGAGTTGTTGTTGCGGTTCTGGCCGCCGTGCTGGCCGCCCTGACGCTGGTGCTGGCCATGCTGCCCGTGCTGGCCGCCGCCGCCCCCGCCGCCGCCGCGATGACGACGCCGGCGACGACGCCCGCCGCCGCCTCCGCCTCCGTGGTGGGGCTGGCCCTGTTGGCCGCCGGATCCGCCCTGGCCTCCCTGACCGCCTTGGGAGCCCGCGCCTCCGGAGCCGCTGCCGCCGCCTCCCTGAGGAGCCTGTCCCGATTGCCCGCCCTGTCCGCCCACGTTCTCTTCGTTCATCATCTCATTGTCCTCTCGAAATCTGCGCCGCGTCCCTCATCTCCGCCGCTCCGGGGAAATCCCCCGGCCATCTCCGGTCCAACGCTTCCAACGCCAGCGCCAGCCACACGGCCGCCGCCGCCAAAATCTCCTCGGGCTTGCGGCCGGGCAGCGTTCCATCCGCGAACACGTGGCCCCACGGCAGTCCCTGCGCGTTGCCGCGCGCGAAATCGGGGGCCGAACCCAAAGCCGTCATCGCGGCCCACACCGGCACGCCGAAATTCTCCGCCCGCTCCTTGAGGCGCGCGTCGGACCAGAACGCCTCCCAGCGGGGCGCGTCCAGCTCGGCCAGGACGGAGAGGGCGCGCGGGCCGGTCTCCGCCGCGGCGATCCAGCGCATCGCGGCCGCGAACTCGGCGACCGCGCGCAGCAGGGGCAGGGACTCGTTGGAGTGGCCGTCCCGGCACAGCAGCATCAGCGCGTTCCCGGCCGAAACGGCGCGCGCGGCCAGCAGGACCAGAGCGCGGTCCGCCGGATCGTCCGGCTTGAGACGACGGCCGACGCGGGAGAACCCCGCGTCCACGCGGACCTTCGCCATCCCGACGGTTTTGATCAATTCATTCATGAATCGAAAGGGTGCAGCCTGACCCGGGTGACCGCCGTCCCCAGCATCCGGCGGCCCAGGCGCGCGAAGCGCGCGGGAGCGTCGGAGGCGAAGAATTCGCGGCGGCCGAGGCGGCCGCGGGACGCGCGCAGGCCCAGGTCGGACAGCACGCGCTCGGTCTCGCGCGCGGTCTCCTCGGCCGAATCGATCAGGCGCACGCGCGGGCCCATGACCCGCGCCAGCACCGGCTTCAGGTACGGATAGTGCGTGCAGCCCAGGATCACCGCGTCCACGCGCGCTTTCTTGAGCGGCGCCGCGTACCGGCGCGCGACGGCCTCGACGACCGGGCCGCTCCACCAGCCTTCCTCCACCAGCGGCACGAACAGCGGGCAGGCCGCCGACACGCTGCGCGCGCGCCGCGACAGGGACTTCAGGGCCTTCGGGTACGCGCCGGACTTCACCGTCGCCTCGGTGCCGATGACGCCGATGCGCCCGCCGCGCGAGGCGGCCAGGGCCGCGCGCGCTCCCGGGGCGATGACGCCGACGACGGGAACGGAGACGGCCCGGCGGATCGCGGGCAGGGCCCACGCCGACGAGGTGTTGCACGCCACCACCAGCAGCTTGATTCCGCGGCCGGCCAGGAAGCGGGCCACCTCGGACGAATAGCGCGCGATGGCCTCCGGTGATTTCGAGCCGTAAGGCACGTGCGCGGTGTCGCCGAAATAAACCAGGGACTCCTCGGGCATGAGGCGGGCCAAGGCCTTGAACACGGTCAGCCCGCCCAGGCCCGAGTCGAACACGCCGATGGAGGCGGAGGGCTTCATTGCAGCCACCCCTTCTTGCGCGCGTAATCCGCGATCCCGGCGGCCACGCCCTCGGCCATCTTGCGGCGGAAGCGGCGCGAGCCCAGCTCCGCCTCGTCCTTGGGATTGCTCACGAACGCCATCTCGACGAGAATCGCCGGGGCGTGCGTGCCGCGCAGGACGTAGAAGCCGGCCTGCTTCTGGCCTCGGTCGGAGACGTCCACGTGACGGCCCACCTCCCGCTCGACGAGCGCGGCGAACGGCGCGGACTCGTTGATCATCTCGGTCTTCGTCATCGCCAGCAGGATCTGCTTGGCGGCCTCGTCCCCGGGCTTCTTGCCTTCCAGCTCCAGCGCGGCGTTCTCGGCGGCGGCCAGGCGCTCGGCCTCGGGATCGGACGCGGTCTCGGACACGGAGTAGACCTCGTAGCCCTTCTCGCGGTGGTTCGAGGCGGCGTTGCAGTGCAGGGAGACGAACAGGTCGGCGTTCAGATCGTTGGCCTTCTTCGAGCGGTCGGACAATGGCACGAAGGTGTCGTCGGTGCGGGTGAGCACGACGTCGAAGTCCCCGCGCTCGCGCAGGACCTTGGCCAGCTCCAGCGCCGCGGCCAAGGTGATGTCCTTCTCCTTGGTTCCGCGCGTGCCGGTCGCGCCCGGGTCCTTGCCGCCGTGGCCGGCGTCGACGACGATGATGCGCCGCCGGGGCGGGGCCGGCGGCGGGGGCGGAGTCTTCTTCGAAGCGGCGGCGACGGACGCGGGACTGGAGACGGCGACGGCCTGGGCCGGGGCTTCCTCCTCGGGATGCGACGGCGCCGCGGGCTTCGTTTCCCCTTCCGCGACGTCGGGAACGCCGGCGGGAGGCGTCGCGCCGGGGGCGTACACGTCCACGATGAGGCGCCGCGGGTCGGACAGCTCCGCGGACTTCCAGCGCTGGCCGGACGCGGCGAAGCGCACGGTCACCTTCGCCTCGCGGGCTTCCTGCTTGACCGCGTAGAAGGCGACGATCCCGTCGTCCACGTCCACGCGGTCGTCGCCGTCCACCACGCCGAACGGCACCGATATCTCCAGCGCGCCGACTCCCCGCGCGGAGGCCTTCGCCTCGACGCCGGGAGAGAGCTCCACGGCGATGCGCGTGCGGCCCTTGTACGAGAACGCGCGGACCGGCCCCGCGGTCGTGCGCCGGTCGATCTGCACGGTCTCCGTCGCCGGGTCGAAGCGGGCGTCGTAGCCGCTCCAGCGGGCGAACGCATCGGAATGCAGGAACGACAGGGGCACGTACGCGCGCGACGCGCGCACGATCACCGGGGCGGACAAGGCGAACCTCTCCGCCCCGGCCGACGCCTTCTTCGAGTCCACGACGAACTGGAGCGAGCGTCCGCGCAGCGACAGCTGCACGCGCCCGGAGACGGGATACCAGTACACCTGGCCGCCGTAGATCTCGCCGATGCGCTTGGCCTCCAGGTACAGCTCCCCCCCGGCCCGGTACGACGGGACCGGGTTCAACGGCGCGCCCGAGACGACGACGGCCACCGTCTCGGCCGCGCGCGCGGGCGCGGCCGGGACGAGGGCGAACGCCGCCGTCAGGAGCAGGACGAGCGTTTTCATTCCAGGATGATCTTGTAGTCTTCCCACATCAGCTGCGGGTCGGTCTGGATCTTCACCGAGCGCTGCACGTTTTTCTCGATGATCGTGTGCTGGGTGCGGAACGCCTCCGCGACGTGCGGATGCAGCATGACCCGGATGGAGCCTCCGGGCCGTCCTCCCGTCATCTCGAAGATCTCGCGCTGGATCTTGATGCGCAAGGTCTCCGACGAGAGCACCCGTCCGGAGCCCGTGCACTGCGGACACTCCGTGGACAGCAGGGCCGCCGTGGACATGCGCTTGCGCTCGCGCGTGAGCTCGATGAGCCCCAGGCGGGTGATCGGCAGGATGCGGATCTTGGCGCGGTCGCCGCGGCACGCGTCGGCGAACGCCTCCATGACCTTCTGACGGTTCGACGCCTTGCGCATGTCGATGAAGTCGACGACGATGATGCCGCCGATGTTGCGCAGCCGCAGCTGCTGCGCGACCAGTTGCGCCGCCTCGATGTTCGTCTGCGTGACCGTCTCCTCCTGGGACTTGGAGCCGGTGAAGCGGCCGGTGTTCACGTCGATCGCGCACAGCGACTCCGCCTCCTGGATCACGATCGAGCCGCCGTTGGGCAGCGCGACCTTCGTCTCCCGGATGTGGGCGATCTCCCCCTCGATGTTGAAGGCCTTGAAGATCGGCGTCTTGGACTCGTACAGGCGCACGCGCTCCTTGAGCTCCGGAGCGAAGCCGTCCACGAAGTCGACGACCTCCTTGTGCGCGGCCTTGTTGTCGAGCATGTACACGTACACCTGGTCCGACATGATGTCGCGCGCGATCTGCAGCGCCAGGCTCAGATCTTGATGAAGCAACGTCGGCGGCGGCGTCTCGTCGAACTTCTTCTGGATCTGCTGCCAGGCCGCGAGGAGGTATTTCACCTCGCGTTCCAGCTCCTCCTCGGACGCGCCCTCGGCCTCGGTGCGCACGACCAGGCCCTTGCCGCCCAGGTGCTCGGCGACCATCCGGTCCATGATCTTCTCCAGGCGCTGCCGCTCCTCGGGCTCGGCGATGTGCTTGGAGATGCCCACGTAGCTCTGGAACGGCGTGAAGACCAGATAGCGTCCGGGCAAGGTCACGTCCATGGTCACCTTGGGGCCCTTGGTGCTGATGGCCTCCTTGGCGACCTGGACCATGATCTGCTGGCCCTTCTTCAGCGTCGAGTCGATGGCGGCGTTCTTCTCGCCAAGAACGTCGGAGATGTACAGGTAGGCGTTCTTGTCGAAACCGATGTTGACGAACGCCGACGAAATGCCGGGCAGGACGTTCTCGACGGTTCCCTTGTAGATGTTGCCCACGATGTTCTGCGAGCTCTTGCGCTCCCAGTGCAGCTCGGACAGGCGGCCGTTCTCCAGGATCGCGATCCGGGTCTCCTCGAAGGACGTGTTCGCCAGGACCTCGCGCTTGACCACGGGGCGGTTGCGGCCCTCGTTGGTGCGCTCCTGTCCGTGGCCGTGCTGGCCGCGCTCCTCGCGGCGCTCGTCGCGCCGTCCGCCGCGTTCGCCGCGGTCTCCGCGGTTTTGATCGCGGCCGTGCTCGCGGTTCTGATCCCGTCCGCGCCCGCCGCGGTCGCCTCCGCGATTCTGGTCGCGTCCTCCGCGATCGCCACGTTCACCGCGCTCGCCGCGCTGGCCGCCGCGCTCGTCTCGGCGCGGAGCCTGCGGCTTCTCCGCGGCTGGAGCCGCTTCCGGAGACGGAGCGGCGCCCTCGGCCGGAGCCGGACGGTTCTGCGGCGCCGGGCCCTGCGGGTTCGGCTGCCCCTGCTGGCCCTGCGCGCCCTCGCCTCCGCGGCCGCCTCGGCCGCGACGGCGGCGGCGGCGGCGGCGGCCGGATCCGTCTCCCTGTCCCGGCTGGCCCTGACGTCCGGCCTGTCCCTGCTGGGGCGCGGCTCCCGGAGTTCCCGGCGTCGGCGCGTCCGTCACGGGCGTCGCGCCGTTCGGCGCGGGGGCCGGAGCGGCCGTCTCGATCGTTCCTTCGTCGTCGCCGTCATCGTCGGCGGCGTCGTCGTTGTGATCGTCGTTGCCGTCGTCGTCTCCCGAAGACGCATCGTCATGGCGCCGCTCCTCGGGTTGAGGGACGTCGCGGTCGGCCTCCACCGGGCCGTCGGCGCGCGGATACTGCTCCTCGCGGCGCGAAGGCGTCGAAGGGGCGGCCGCCTGCGGCGCGGCCGGCTCCGGAGCGGGGGCGGGAGACGGTTCGGCCGGCGGCGGCGCGTCGAACACGCGCTGCAGCTTCGGCGCGGGCTTCTCCGCGGGGGCGGGATTCTGCGTCTGCGTCGGAATCGGGTCGTTTTCGTTGGACATGGAGTTCTCCGGGGTCAAAGGAGCGCGTAACGACGCGCGTAGACGTTGGCGACGATGCCCAGCGACCAAAGATTGATCACCAGGCTCGATCCGCCGTACGAAATCAGGGGAAGCGGGATGCCGGCCACCGGCATGAGGCCGACGCACATCCCGATGTTCAGAAGCATCACGAACGCGTACATCGCGGCCAAGCCCGAGCACACCAGGTAGCCGTAGCGGTCGCGCGCCAGCCGCGCCGCCGTCACGATCCGCCACAGCACCAGCATGTAAAGCCCGAGGATGAAGGAGGAGCCCATGAAGCCCATCTCCTCGCCGACGGTCGCGAAAATGAAGTCGGTGTGCCGCTCGGGCAGGAAGCCCAGCTGGGACTGCGTGCCGGAGAACAAGCCCTTGCCCCACAGCCCGCCGGAGCCCACGGCCACCTTCGATTGGATCACGTTGTAGGACGCGCCCTGCGTGTCGGACTTGGGGGCGACGAAGGCGACGAAGCGGTTGCGCTGGTAGCTCTTCATCTGCCGGTTGATGGCGATGCCGGTGAGCAGGGCGCCCGACACGACGACCGGCATGACCACGAAGGCCAGGGGCTTCACCTGCAGGCGCATCCAGGTGGCCACCCTCCAGACCAAAGCGGAGACGGCCCCCAGGATCAGGACCGTGGCCAAGGTCGCCCAGCCCATCTTCGCCGTGGACAGAACCAAGGCCGGCAGGCTCCCCGCGGGAGCGCCGGGGAAGCGCACCTGGCACAGCGTGTAGATCAAGGGCACCGACAAGGTGAGGGCGCCGTAGCCGAACACGAACAGCAGGTGGATCAGGTCCGCGCCCGCGCAGAAGAGCATGGCCGTGATCATGGGCAGGAAGGTCAGCGCGGTGGAGAAGTCGGGCTGCTTTAAAATGAGCAGCATGATGGGCGCGGCGATGCCCAGCGCAAGCAGGACCGTCGAGAGGTCCTGGATGCGGCGGGCGCGCTTATCCAGGAAATCGGCCAAGGTCAGGACCACCAGCACGCGCGCCAGCTCCGCGGGCTGGAAGCTGAAGCTGGCCAGCCGCAGCCACGCGCGGTGGCCGCGGGAGGCCGTGCCGACCGCCAGGACCGCGATCATCAGCAGCAGGCCGATGCCGTACATCACCTTGGACTGGTCCTGGAACACCTGGTAGTTGAACGCCAGGGTCAGCGCGAACAGCAGGCTGCCCAGCGCCAGCGCGATGAAGTGCTTCTGCACGATGGCGGCGTAGAAGATGGTCCCGTTGGCCGCGGACATGATGGCCACGGTGCCGGCCGCGACCAGGCCCGCGACGGCGGCGACGAACGTCCAGTCCACGCGGCCGGACAATCCCGACGGGGCTTTCATCGGCGTCATCGCAGGGCTCCGGACGGCAGGGCGCGCGGGAGCGGGACGGCGGGCGCGGCCGGCGCGCGGCGCGCGCGTTCGGCGGAGCGGGCCTCGCGGAGCGCCTCGGGATCCGGGATGCCGAAGCGCGCCATGATCATCTTCTTGGCGACGGGCGCCGCGGTCACGCCCCCGTGGCCGCCGTTCTCCACCAGGACGGCCACCGCGATGGTCGCCGGCTCGCCCGGACGCCCGGCGTAGGCGATGAACCACGCGTGATCCTGGCCGTGCGGATTCTGCGCGGTGCCGGTCTTGCCCGCGACGACCAGTCCCGGGATGCGCGCGGGATAGCCGGTGCCCGAAGAGATCACGACCCGCAGGCCCTCCTGGACCTCGTCCCACGCCGAGTCCTTGGCGATGACCTGTCCCAGGCGCTCCGGGGTCTGCACGAAATCCGGGCGGCCGTCGGCGTAGACGATCTTCTGGGTGTAGTGCGGCCGCCAGACCGTGCCGCGGTTGGCGAGCGCGGCCGTGTACACGGCCATCTGGATCGGCGTGACGGTCAGCTCGCCCTGGCCTATGGACAGGTTGACGGTGTCGCCGTCGTACCAGCCCTTGCCCGCGCGGCGGCGCGTCTCGGGGCCGAAGAGATGTCCCGGCTTCTCGCCGCGCAGGGCGACGTTGGTCTTCGCTCCCAATCCGAAGGCGCGCGCGTAACGCTCGATCAGGGCGCCGCCCGTCTTCAGGCCGATGTTGTAGAAGTAGACGTCGCAGGACAGGGCCAAGCCCATCAGCCACGACATACGCTTGTGGCCCTTATGGTCCCAGCAGAGGAAGCGGTGCCCGCCGCGGTCGAAGTAGCCGGGGCAGAAAAAGGTGTCTTCGGTGGTGATCCGGCCCTCGTTGAGCCCGGCCAGCCCCACGATGGGCTTGAACGTCGAGCCGGGCGGGTAGGCGCCGGCGATGGCGTTGTTGAACTCCGGCAGGTCCTGCGCGTTGCGCTTGACCTCCTCAGGATCGGTGGAGAGCAGGGCGTTGGGATCGAAGTCGGGCTGCGACGACATCGCCAGAATGTCTCCGTTGCGCGGGTCGATGGCCACGGCCGCGCCCCGGCCGGTCACGCTGGCGCGCAGCCCTTCGTCGGCGGCCTTCTGCACGGCGGCCTCGATGGTCAAATGGATGTTGCTGCCCGCCTCCCACGGAACCTGTTCCAGCACGCGCTTGAGGCGGCCCTGGGCGTCCACCTCCATGCGGATGCCCCCGTCGCGGCCGCGCAGCTCGTCCTCGAACGCGCCCTCCAGTCCCATCTTGCCGATGCGCGACTCGGCCCGGTAGCCCTTCGCCTTGCGCTCGCGCCACTCGCGCGGGTTCATCTTGCCCATGAAGCCGAGCAGGTGGCTGGCGAAGCGGCCGAACGGGTAGAAGCGGCGCGCCTCGATGATCAGGTCCACGCCGGGATAGAGCGTCTTGAGCTCCGAGAGCTGGAACATGGTCGCGGTCGGCAGGTTTTCGGCCAGGCGCGCCACCGACTGCTCGCGCTCCGCCTGCTCCAAGGTCTCCAGCAGTTCCTGGGGATCTCGCCCCAGCTGCCGACCCAGCTCCTTGGCCAGCGGCGCGACGTCCTGGCGCGCCTGGCCCTTGCCGGGCAGGAAAATGAGCGAGAACGCGGGCTGGTTGGTGGCCAGCGGCACGCCGTCGCGGTCGTAGATGCGCCCCCGCGGCGCGGCCTGGTAGATCATCTGCGAGCTGTTGCGGTCCGCGGCCAGGCGGTACTCGGCCGCGTCCAGGATCTGCAGCTGCGCCAAGCGCAGACCCAAGATGGCTCCCGCCGCGGCGATGGCCCACCACATCAGCTCCAGCCGCTCGCGCTGGCCCGTGCCCCGGTTCAGTTGTCCCCCCAGAATTCCCACGCCAGCGCCCCGACGACGGCGAACGCGGCGTTGAGAAACGGCGTGGCCAGGAACGAGATCCAGCCGACCCACCAGAACGAATGCAGGAAGATCTGACCCAGCACGCCCAGCAGAAGCGCGTAAGCCCACGACAGCAGGAACACCGTCGCCACCAGGGGGCCGACGGCGCGCAGGTCCATCTGGCGGCGCACGGCGCCGGCCGCGTAGCCCGCCAGCGCGTACAGCAGAGCGTTCGCGCCGAAAAGGTCCGCGCGCAAGGTGTCCGAGTACAATCCCCACACGTAGCCGACGAGCATGGCCGCGACGGGGCCGCGGCGCGCGGCGACCAGCACGGTCAGGGTCAGCAGGAACTGCGGGGCGGCGCCCCAGTAGGAGAGGTGCGAATTCCACCACCACTGCACGAACATGGCGACGAAGAAAAGCACCGTTCCGCGCAGGATGTTCATTGCGGCACCTCTTCCGGCGTCACGTCGTCGGCCGGATCGGGCGGCGGTTCCGGCGCGGGCGCGGCGGCGGGCGGAGCCGCGGCGGCGGCGCTGGAGACCGCGACCGGGGCGGCGCGGCGTCG
>JAGWMT010000432.1 GCA_028871595.1 Elusimicrobiota bacterium | reverse complement strand
CCGTCGGCAAGGTGAAGTCCATCGAGCAGGCGATCGCCGAATCGAACCGCGCGGAGTACGGCCTCACCGCCGGAATCTTCACCGCGAAGAAAGACGAGATCCAGAAATATTTTGACGAGATCGAGGCCGGGGTCTGCTACGCCAACCGCCCGACCGGCGCCACCACCGGCGCCTGGCCCGGCGTGCAGTCGTTCTGCGGCTGGAAGGGCTCGGGGTCCACGGGCAAGGGCGGCTGCGGCCCCTATTACGTCACGCAGTTCATGCGCGAGCAGAGCCGCACCATCATGGAGTAACGCTATGGCCGCCAAAACCGCCCCCGTGAAGTCCTCGACGCGCGATTATCCCCGCATTCTGACGGCGCCCCCCGGCCCGAAGGCCAAGGCCGTGATCTCCCGCGACGCCGCCTACGCCTCCCCCTCCTATATAAAGGAGTACCCGCTGGTGATCGCCTGCGGCCGGGGCGCCATGGTCGAGGACATCGACGGAAACCGCTACATCGATTGGATGGCCGGCATCGCCGTGTCGTCCACCGGCTACAACCATCCCAAGGTGCTCGCCGCCATCCACGAAGCCGCGGACAAGTTCCTCCATATCTGCGGGACCGACTTTTACTACCAAGGGTTCTCCGATCTCGTGGAGAAACTCTCCAAATCCGTGAAGGGCAAGGAAAAGCGCCGCGTCTTTTTGACGAACTCGGGGACCGAGGCCGTCGAGGGTGCGGTTAAATTGGCCCGGCATCACACGAAGCGCCACGCGCTCATCTCCTTCCACAGCGCGTTCCACGGCCGGTCGTACGCGGCCATGTCGCTGTCCAGCTCCAAGGTGAAGTACCGCAAGAACTTCGGGCCTATGCTGCCCGGCGTGTACCACCTGCCGTTCCACAACCCCTACCGCAACACCCTCGAGGAGTGCGCGAAGGCCGCGCACCAGCTGTTCGAGACCCAGGTCTCCCCCGAGGAGGTCGCGGCCGTGATCCTGGAGCCCATGCAGGGCGAGGGCGGCTACGTCCTGCCCTCCCAGGAGTTCCTGCAGTTCTGGCGCGACCTCTGCACGGAGTACGGCATCGTCCTGATCTTCGACGAGATCCAGACGGGAGTGGGCCGGACCGGGAAGATGTGGGCGGCCGACGTGCTGGGCGTGGAGCCCGACGTGATCCTGAGCGCGAAGGGGCTGGGCTCGGGCATGCCCATCGGCGCGATCATCGCCAAGGAGTCGGTGATGACCTGGCCGCGCGGCTCCCACGGCTCCACCTACGGCGGAAATCCCGTGGCCTGCGCGGCCGCGCTGGCGACCTTGGAACTGGTCGAGAGCGAACTGGCCGCCAACGCCGCCAAGATGGGCGCGCGCCTGCTGGCCGGAATCAAGACGCTCCAATCCAAGCACGCCGTCATCGGCGACGTGCGCGGCGCGGGGCTGTTCATCGGCGTGGAGTTCGTGAAGGACCGCGTCACGAAGGAGCCCCACGCCGAGCTGGTCGGCAAGCTCGAGCAGCTGGCCTTCACGAAGGGTCTGCTTCTTCTCGGCTGCGGCAAGTCCGTGATCCGCATCGCGCCGCCGCTGGTGCTGAGCGAATACGACGTGGACAAGGGGCTCGAGATTCTCGACGCGTGCCTGTCCGAGCTCTCTTAATCAGCGCGCGGCGTCGGAAGTCTGCTGGGTCGCGGCGTCCATCAGCCGCTGGGCGTCCCACATCTTCGCGTAAACGCCGCGCTTCGCCATCAACTCGTCGTGCGTCCCCTGCTCCGCCACCTGGCCGTCGGCGAACACCACGATCTTGTCGGCGCGCTGGACGTTGCTCAGGCGGTGGGCGATGACGATCTGCGTGCTCTTCCCTCGCCGCGCGGCGATCTGGTCCTCGATGAGGGACTGGGTGCGCCCGTCCAGCGCCGAGGTCGGCTCGTCGTAGACCATCACGCCGAACGGGTTCCGCGGCTGGATGAAGATCTGCGCCAGCATCAGGCGCTGCTTCTG
>JAGWMT010000431.1 GCA_028871595.1 Elusimicrobiota bacterium | reverse complement strand
ATCTCCGTCGCCTTGCGGGGCATGAAGGGCTCCAGCCAGCCGCTGACGATGCGCAAAGACCAGACCAGGTCGAACAGCACGAGCTCGCATTGGGGCATATCCGTTTTGGCCAATTTCCAAGGCGCTTTCTCGTTGACGCGCGCGTTCAGCCCGCGGATCACTTCCCAGATGATTTCCAGAGCCCCGTTAAAATCGAGCGCTTCCATCTTCAGCGCGATCTCCGGAGTCCGTTTCGCGACGGCCGTCGTGTAGAAATCGCCGTCCAACGCCGGCTTCGCCGGTAATTTCCCGACGATGAATTTGTCCACCATCTCCGTGACGCGGGACACCAGGTTGCCCAGGTCGTTGGCCAGCTCCGCGTTGTAGCGCTTGGTCAGGGACGCTTTCGAGAAGTCGCCGTCGTTTCCAAACGGCATTTCCCGCATCAAAAAATATCGGAACGCATCCACGCCGAACTCCTGCGTGATGTCGTAGGGATCCACGAAGTTTCCGGCGGACTTGGACATCTTCTTGCCGTCCACCGTCCACCAGCCGTGGGCGAACACCTTCTTGGGAAGAGGCAGTCCCGCCGCCATCAGCATGGCGGGCCAGATCACGGCGTGGAAGCGGAAGATCTCCTTGCCCACGATGTGCACGTCGGCGGGCCACAGGTCGTCGGTGGCCGTCGTCGCCGACCAGTAGTTGATCAGGGCGTCGAACCAGACGTAGATGGTGTGGTCGGCGTCGCCGGGGACGGGGATGCCCCACTTCACCTTGGCGCGGGAGACCGAGATGTCCTCCAGGCCGCCCTCGACGAAGCGCAGGATCTCCGCCGCGCGGTGCGGAGGGGACAGGAAGTCGGGCTGGCTCTTGTACAGCTCCAGCAGGCGCGGCCCGTAGGCCGAGAGCTTGAAGAAATACGTGTCCTCGGCCAGCTTCTGCAGGGGTTTGCCGCTCTCGGGCGAGAGCAAGGTCTTTCCGTCCTTGGCCACCACCGCGTCGGACTCCTTCACGTACGCCTCGGCGATGACGTCGTAGAGTCCCTCGTAGCGGCCCTTGTAGATGTCGCCGCTCTTCAGCAGACGGGCGAACAGCTCCTGGGCCTTCTCCTCGTGGCGCTTCTCGGTGGTGCGGATGAAGTCGTCGTTGGTGATGTCCAGGTGCTTGAACAGCTCCCGGAACTTGGCCGAGGTCATGTCGCAGAAATCGATGGCGTGCTTGCCCGCGGCCTTGGCCGCTTCCTCGATCTTCTGGCCGTGCTCGTCTGTGCCGGTCAGCAGGAAGGCGGGCGCGCCGCGGCCGCGTTTGAAGCGGGCCAGCACGTCGGCGGCGACGGTGGTGTAGGCGTGGCCGATGTGAGGGGCGGCGTTGGCGTAATAGATGGGAGTCGTGATGTAGTATTTCTTCATAGGACGGTTTCGGCCTCGAGCGCGGCGAGAGTCAGGATCAATTTAGGGTCGGCGTTGGCGCGCAGGGCGGCGCGCAGGCGCGAGAGCTCGCGCAGCGGCGGCTCGACGGCGTCGAAGGACGCGGCGCCGTCCAAGTGCTTAAGACGCAGCTCCTGGCCCAGCGCGAACAGCGCGCGCTCCACCTTCACGCGCGCGGCGGCCAGGTCCCGGGGCAGGCCGTCGGCGGCGTTGACGGCGGCGAGCGGGCCGCCGCGCGGGAGCTCGCCCGCTTCCGCCAGTTCCAGAGCGCGGCCGGCGGAGCCGTCGGACAGCGCGGCCAAGGTCCGGGCGCGCGCGGCGGGCAGGCCGCCGTCGGTCAGGATCTTCTCCAGCACCGCCGCGGGCAGCGGTCCGAAGGGGACGGTGAAGCAGCGCGACGCGATGGTCTTGGGCAGGCGCTCGCGCTGGGTGGCGGCCAGGATCCAAAGCGTCCGCGGCAGCGGCTCCTCCAGCACCTTCAGCATGGCGTTGGCGGCCGCCTCGTTGAGGCGCTGGGCGTCGGGGATCACCGCGATCTTCCAGCCGTCCAGCATGGATTTCATGCTGAG
>JAGWMT010000430.1 GCA_028871595.1 Elusimicrobiota bacterium | reverse complement strand
CCTGCTGGCCGACCTGGAGGCGCGCCTGGCTCGAATCCGCGAGGGCGGCTCCAAGAAGGCGGCGGACCTGCACCGCTCCCGGGGCAAGCTCACCGCGCGCGAACGGATCGACCGGCTGATCGACCTGGGCTCCGATTTCCTGGAACTGTCCGCGCTGGCGGCCATGGGCATGTACGACGACGAGGTGCCTTCGGCCGGGGTGGTGGCGGGGCTGGGCGTGATCAGCGGGCGACTCTGCGTGATCGTGGCCAACGACGCGACGGTCAAGGGCGGGACGTATTACGCCGAGACCATCAAGAAGCATCTGCGCGCCCAGGAAATCGCCCTTGAAAACCGCCTGCCCTGCGTGTACCTGGTGGATTCCGGGGGCGTGTTCCTTCCCAAGCAGTCCGAGGTGTTCCCGGACAAGGAGCATTTCGGGCGCATCTTCTATAACCAGGCGGTGATGTCGTCCCTGGAGATCCCTCAGATCGCCGTGGTGATGGGGATGTGCACGGCCGGCGGGGCCTACGTTCCCGCCATGTCCGACGAATGCGTGATCGTGCGCAATCAGGGCACCATCTACCTGGGCGGCCCGCCGCTGGTGAAGGCGGCGACCGGCGAGGAGTCCACGGCCGAGGAATTGGGCGGCGGGGACATGCACAGCCGCACCTCCGGCGTGACCGACCATCTGGCCGACAACGACGAGCACGCGCTCCAGATTTGCCGTTCGATCGTGGCCAACCTCAACGCGCCGAAGCTGGACCTGGGCGCGGGGGAGGAGCCGCTGTATCCGGCCGAGGACCTGTACGGGATCGTCCACCGCGACCTGCGGCGGCCGTGCGACCCGCGCGAGGTGATCGCCCGACTGGTGGACGGCTCCCGGTTCCACGAGTTCAAGGCCCTTTACGGGACCACGTTGACGACGGGTTTCGCGAAGATCCACGGCCGTCCGGTGGGTATTTTGGCCAACCGGGGAATCTTGTTCCCGGAGTCGTCGCTGAAAGGGGCGCACTTCATCGAGCTGTGCGACCAGCGAAAGATCCCCCTGCTCTTCCTGCAGAACATCACCGGTTTCATGGTGGGCAAGGACTTCGAGCAGGCGGGCATCATCAAGCACGGGGCGAAGCTGGTCCAGGCCGTCTCCACGGCGCGGGTGCCGAAGGTGACCGTCATCGTCGGCTCGTCGAACGGAGCCGGGAATTATGCGATGTGCGGGCGCGCCTACGGCGCGCGGTTCCTGTTCACCTGGCCGAACGCGCGCATTTCGGTGATGGGCGCGGAGCAGGCGGCCACGGTGATGACCATCATCAAGCGCGAGCAGCTCAAGCGCACGGGCGCCGAGCTCTCGCCCGAGGACGTGGAGAAAATCCAGGCCCCGATCCGCGCCCAGTACGAGGCCGAGGGTCAGCCCTACTACGGCTCCGCCCGCCTCTGGGACGACGGGATCATCGCGCCGGCCCAAACGCGGAAGATCCTGGCCATGGCCTTCGCGGCCGCGGCCCACGCCCCGGTCGGCGAGCAGCGCCGGCCCGTGTTCCGCATGTGACCATGGACTACGAATTCCTCCGTCTCGAGGTCGGCCCGATCGCGAAGGTGGTCCTGTGCCGCCCCGAAGCGCGCAACGCGATGAGCGCCGCGACGTTGCGGGAACTGACTCACGCGTTCAAATCCCTGGCCGGAAACGACGCGGTCCGGGCCGTGGTGGTCACCGGCGAAGGGAAGGACTTCTGCGCGGGCGCCGACATCAATTGGATGCGCGAGGGCGGCCGGATGCCTCCCGAGGAGGGCAAGAAGGACGCCCGACTGTTCGCCGACATGCTGCGCGCGGTGGACGAGTGCCCGGTCCCGGTGTTGGTGGCCGCCCAGGGCAACGTGTTCGGCGGGGGGCTGGGGCTGTTGGCCGCCTGCGACGTGGCGCTGGTCGCCGACAACGCGAAAATGAGCTTTTCCGAGGTCCGGCTGGGCATCATGCCGGCGGTGATCTCCTGCTGGGTCCTGCCCAAGATCGGG
>JAGWMT010000089.1 GCA_028871595.1 Elusimicrobiota bacterium | reverse complement strand
CTCCAGTTCGCGGCGAACTTCTCATCCACCCCGTCGCCGCCCTCGGTGGCCTTGATATAGACGAAGGAAAGCCCGTCGAGCTTCACCGTGTCCCAGGCGATGTCGCCCTCGTAATGGGAGATGTCCACCCCGCGCACCGCGTAGCGCGACACGTCGGGAAGCTCAGCGGCGCCGAAGGGGTCGGGCGGGAGGGATTGCGAGGCGACGGCCCCGCCATCCTCGAAGCGGCTCGCGCCCATCACGCCGTGCCGCGGTCCGCTGGCGGCCGGCGCCGCGGCCGGGCGGAGCGGCTGGGCCCGGAGCGCGGCGGCTCCGGCGCCGATCCGCGCCAAGGCGTCGGACAGACCGCCCGCGTCGGCGAACGTCTGGGAAAAGGCGGAGGCGGCCCCGAGGGAGACCAGCGACGCCGTCAGAACGACCGCCGGCCACCGTCCGCTCATGACGATAGCTTAACCGGACGGGGCGTCTGGACCTGGGCCCTTAGGTCCTATGCGCCATAGGCCGAAAGGCCTAGGCGCCTCCGGCGCGCTTGATCTTAAAGCCGTCGGCCGAAAGACACTTCTCGATCTTGTCGCGGTGATCGCCCTGGAACTCGAAGGATCCGTCCTTGAGGGTTCCCCCGCAGCCGAGATGCTTCTTCAGCCGCGAGAGCAGCTGGTCCTTCAGCGTCGGGTGCATGACCAGGCGCTCGACGCGCGTCACGCCGGAACCCTTGGCGCCGCGATGGAAGGACAGCCTCACCGGCTCGGGCTGTCGCGGGGTTCCGGGCTTGCCCCAGTCCGGATCGGTGGAATAGACGGGACGGCCGCTCATGGCCGCTCCGCGAAGAAGTCCCGGATCACCGGGAGGACGCGGTCGGGAGCGTCTTCCTGGGGCGCGTGACCGCAGCGCTCCATGTAAACGAACCGCGCGTTCGGCAAGGCCCGGGACAGACGTTCGCCTCCCTGATGCGCCACCATTTGGTCGGAATCGCCGACCAGGACCAAGGTCGGATGCCGAACGTGCGCGTAGGAGTCGATGCGGCGCTGGAAATCCGGCGGGATCGCGTGCCGGATGAATTCCGCCACGGCGCGCCGGCCCGGGGCGGTCCGCAAAGGCTCCGCGTACTCGGCGATCAGCTCCTCGGTGACCTTGCTCTGATCCACGAAGGTCGATTTGGCGATATAGCGAAGCGCGGTCTCGCCGAGCGCCCATTCGTAGACCCGTCCCAGGACCGGCCAGCCCAAGGGCCACAGGACCTTCGGGCGGTTTTCCGGAAACGCGGGGGTGCCCAAGAGCGCCATGCGCTCCACGCGGTGACCCGAATCCATGGCCAGCCAGAGGGCGATCACGCCGCCCATCGAATTGCCCGCGACCCGCGCCTTCTTGATGCCCAACTGGTCCATGAAGGCCACCACCCAGTCGTGCAGTCCCGCAATGGAATAGTCGAAGTCGCGCGGCTTGTCGGCGCGGCCGAAGCCCGGAAGGTCGGGCGCGAAAACCTCGTAATGCTTCGCCAATTCCGGGACGGCGAAGCGCCAGGAATACGACGACGCCCCCAGGCCGTGGAGCAGGAGCACCGGCTCGCCGCGCCCCGCGCGCAGGAGCCGGGTCTTGATTCCGGCGACCTCGAGCGTTTCGGTCCGGACGGAGGGCGATTCGGCGGGAGACATCCCGGTTATCATAGCTCGCGCGAAAGGCCCGCGCCAGGGCCGGGCGGATCGAACGGACGGCGGTCAAAGGTCCCAGGCGCGCCGGACCGGGGGGGCCCTCCCCCGCCGAAGGCGCCGCCGCTACCCTTTCCTCATGAGACGCTGGCGTCTGCCCCTGGCCTTGCTCCTGCCCCTGACCGCGGCCGCGCCCGGTTGGGCGGCGCTGGCCCGCGTCGAACTGCCGGCGTCCGCCGACGCCCGCCCCCCGGCGCCCATCGTCCGCGACGCGCGGGGACGCCCCAGCGCGGTCCTGACGCTGAAGACGGCGGCCGCGGGAAGCGCCGCGGCCACGACCATCGGATTCTGGACCACGAGACCTACCTGCTCGGCGCCTTCGACAGCCCGTCCCGCGGCGAACGCCTGTTCATGATCCAGGATTCCGGCTCGGGAACGACCTTGCTGGCCACGGCCGAGGAACTCGGGGCCATGGTCGAGTCGGTCGAGATCCTCCGCACCGCCGGCCCCGTCCGACTCCCCGCGGACCGCTGACGCGACGGCGCCCCCCGCGCGGCCGCGCGGAGGGCGCTTTACTTCGTCATCGCGACGGCGAACCGCGCCAGCACGGTCGCGCGCCGCAGGTCCGGCTTGGGACGCTCCGGCGTCGGGACCAGGGCCCGGCACGCGGCCAGCGCCACGTCGTACGCCGTCACCGACTTCTGGCGGCGATGCTTCCTCGGCATGCGGCTCACCTCCTTTCCTCGCGGAAAACGAAGGGGAGGACGGGCGCCCACTCCGCAAGCCGCCTGACGGCGGCGGGCAGCGCGGCGCCGGTCAAAGCGCGCGCCTTCGGACCTCCCCCAAAATGAAGAACCCCGGGCTTGAAGGCCCGGGGCGGACGGCTCACGCGCGTCGAACGACGCGCTTAGCCGGGCGCCTCCAGGCCGGAGCACGGACCCGAGGGTCCGCGCCAAGCCTTCGATAAGTCGGATTGTTTTATTCTCATGCGTTCGCCAAGCGGCGTAGAAATGGAGAAGCCACGACGGGCTTTTCGCGCCCGGACCGTGACCACTTGAAGTATAGCCGGACGCCCCATTTTGTCAAGACCCGCCGCGAGGACTTATCCCCACGATTCACCGTGGAACCGTCCCCGGGGACGGTCTCGCTGTTGGCGCCGACAGTTCGCCGCTAATCGACGCGAGCGGCGTTCTTGGACAGGAGGGCCAGGGACACCTCGAAGCGCGGGGCCAGGTCGAAATGGCCGCGGTCGTGTTCCTGATGGACGTGTTTGATCTTGAGCTTCTTCAGCGCGTCGGAGAAACGGCGCGCGCCCAGCTGCAGGAAGAACTCGTCGCGCGTCCCGGCGTCGAACCACAGCGTCTTCAGACGCCGCAGCTCGCCGGCGTGCTTGACGCAGGCGTGGACCGGGTCGTGCGCCTCCCAGCGCTTCCAGACGGCGGGAAGCTTTTCCCCCGTGCGCGGGTCCACGGGGAAGTCGAAGCCCAGTTCGGTCTTGGGGTTGGGCGAATAGCAGGCGGCCATGGCCACGGCGTTGACGGCCGCGTGGTCGAAGGCGGACTTGTCGCGCGCGGCGCGGAACTCCGCGACGAAGCGCGCCACCGAGCCGCCGTATTTCTGGAGCGCGGCGCAGACCTTGGGGAAATCGGTCCCATAGCAGGCGTCGAAGCCCAGGTCCGCGGAGTGCGCCGCGACGTGGCCGAACACCTCCGGATGGCGCATGCCCAAAGTCAGCGCGCCGTAGCCGCCGGACGACGAGCCCAGCAGGGCCCGCCCCTCCGGGCCGCGCACGGCGGCGAACTTGTCCTCGATGAAGCTCACCAGTTCCACGGCGACGTGGTCCATGTAGCGGCCCGTCGCGCTCGAGTTCAGATACTGCGAACCGCCGTAAGCGGTGAAGCCGTCGGGGATGACCAAAATGGCCTCGCGCGCCTTGCCCTCGGCGATCAGGCGGTCGAAGCGCTCCGCGACGTTCTCCTTCCACGGGTTGTAATTGACCGCGCCGCGGCCGGTGCCCGTGAAGCCGGGAAGGAAGAAGAACACCGGGTAGCGCCGGCCGCGCTTGGCGCCGTACGACGGCGGCAGATAGACGGGGACCTCGCGGCGGCGCGGGTCGCCCAGCGGGTTATCCTTGAGGACGATGCTGGATATCGTCTCGAGCTGCAGCTTACCTTGCATGGGAATTCTCCAGCGCCCGGCGCAGCGCCCCGCCGTTGGTCGTCAGAACCGCGCGCGCCTCGGGCGCGGTCAAGCGGCGCCGGGCCATCAGGACCGCGGTCTTCACGCTGCCGCCCGACGCGCGGAACAGGGCGCGGGCGCGCGCGGGCTTCACCCGGCCCAGGTCGGCGACGATGCGCTCGCCGCGCAGGCGCAGCTTGCGCGAGGTGGGCTTGAGATCCACCATCCAGTGGTCGTACACCTTCCCGATCTTGATCATCGCGCCGGTGGTCAGGACGTTCAACGCCAGCTTCGCCGCCGTCCCGGACTTCAGGCGCGTGGACCCGGTGACGACCTCGGGCCCCACGTCCGGAGCGATCACGATGTCCGCGCGGACTCCCTGCGGACGGCCGTTGGACGTGACCAGCAAGGTGGTCGCGCCCCGGCGCTTCGCCTCGTCCAGGGCCGCGCGCACGAACGGCGTCACGCCGCTGGCGGCCACGCCCACCACGCTGTCGCCGGAGCGCACCTTCGCGGCCGCGCGGCGGCCCAGGGCGGGATCGTCCTCGGCGCCTTCCTTCGCGCGGAAGACGGACATTCTGCCGCCCGCGATCTCCGCGCGGACCTGGCGCCGGCCGGTGTTGAAGGTCGGCGGGCATTCCGCTGCCTCCAGGACCGCCAGCCGTCCGCTGGTCCCCGCGCCCAGGACCAGAACGGAGCCGCCGCCGGCCAAGGTCTTGGCCAGCGCGTCCACGCCGCGCGCCAGCGCGCGCGCGACCTTCGCCAGGGCCAGCGGCACGCGCCGGTCCTCGGCGTTGATCAGACGAACGACCTGCAAGGTGGAACGGCGGTCGATGTCGCGCGTCCGCGGATTGGGCTGCTCGGTGGGAAGCCGCGCGTAGACTCCCGCCGGGAGCAGGGCCATCCTATTGGACGTCGCCGCCGGGCGCGGGAGGCGGAACGGCCGCCGCCTCGGTGCTGCCCGCGACCGTGTCGGTGGACGTCGCCGGCGGCGGCGGGGGCGCCACCGGATCGGCGATCCAGGCCAGGATCTGCTCGGTCAGCCCCTTGTTCGCGCGCAACAAGCGGGTGCCGCGCTCCTGAGGGACGACGAACAAGGTCGCGTTGCGCTCGCCGACGGAATTCTTGGCGAACGCGTACAGCAGCGGCGTCTCCTTCGACGACCGCTTGTCCGCCTCGGAATGGACCATCAGGATGGGCGTGGAGCGGCCTTTGAAGTGGCGCACGGCGTTGACCAAAGGAATTTCCTGCCAGGCGAGCGCCGGGGAGAGCACGATGACGAACGGGACCTTGGGATGGACGGCCGCGTACTTCACGGCCACGCTCCCGCCGACCTCGGCGCCCATCACGCCGATGGACTCCTCGGGCACGCCCGCGCCCGTCAGCGCGCCCACGGTCGCCTCGACGTCGCGGACCATGTCCTCGTAATCGTTGACCCCGCCCCTCATGGCGTTCTGCGCGTGCAGCTTCTTGTACGTGATGGTCTCGCCCGACGGCGTGACGCGGCTCTCGCCGTGGCCGCGGAGATCCACCGCGGCGTAGCCGTACCCGTCGTGGATCAGGGCCCGGGCGAACGGCCGCCAATCCTCCTTGCGCTGCCCCGTCCCGTGCAGCAGCACCACGGTGGGCTTGCCCTCGCGGGCCTTCTCCCAGACCGCGTGCAGGGTCCAGCCGTCCACCGTGCGCAGCTCCGCCGTCGTCCCGGGCAGGAGCGGAGCCCGGTAAGGCGCGGGCGCGGCGGCCGCGCTCAGCGCGGCCGCGAGAAGTACCGCGAGAGTCATGGCCTTAAGGAACGAGCTCTTCTTTCTTGAACCAGAGCGAGACTTCGCGCGCCGCGTCGGTCGGATCGGACGAGGCGTGGATCACGTTCTCGAACTGCTTGGTGACGCTGTTCATGCGGCCGAAGGAGCCGCGGATGGTGCCGGGAGCGGCGGCCTCCGGGTTCGTGGCGCCGGCGACGGCGCGCACGGCCTTGATCGCGTTCTCGCCTCGATAAACGAGCGCGAGAATGCGGGAGTCCGTAATACCGTGGTAGCCGCCGCGGATGTACTTGATCAAGTCCTCGAAGAAGGGCTTGTCGGAGAGGGAGGCGTAGTGCTCGCGCGCCAGCTTGTCGGTCACGCAGATCATCTTCGCGCCGACCATCTCGAGGCCGGTGGCGTCGAGGCGGTCGATGGTGATGCCGGTCAGCTTGCGGAAAGCGCCGTCCGGCTTGATGAGAATCAGGGTCTGTTCGATGGCCATAGTGGGTGCATTGTAGCGCATCCGGCTCTATTTAGGAAAGGGCGCGGTAAAAGTCGGGTAAAAATCAGGGCCTCCGCTTGCGCCCCGCGCGGGGCCGGGACATACTGAGGCATGGCCCCGCTCACCCCGTTGCCGGTCCGCCGCATGGCGGTGTACGAATTGATGAACCTGACCCGCCTGGAAAGCGCCCTGGTGATCACCGGCGACGACGAGCCCGCCGTGCTCCGCCGCCTGCACCGGGTCCTCCCGCCGGAACTGAGGCGCTGGAAGCCGGAAAGCGACGACATCTCGGTGCAGCTGCTCAGTCCGCGCCTGAACGAGGGCATGACCGAGGAGTTCGTGCGCACCTACCTGGAGAACATGAGCCGCCGGACCTGGCGCTTCCACGTCTGGCGCGCGGAGCCGCGCTAGCTTTTCGCGGCGGGCAGGGCGCGGGCCAGTTGGCCCGCCAGGAAGCCGGCGATGTAGTCCGCGTCGAACGGCCACGCGTATTCCACGATGACGCCCGGGTGGTTCTTCCTGGCCTCGGTCACGATGCCGGGAATCTCGCATTCGGCGTGGATCCCGCCGCGGGTGAACATGGTGGAGATCAAAGTGACGCGCGCAAAGCCCTCGTTGACCAGGGCCTCGATCGCGGCCTCCACCGACGGCGCGCAGAATTCGTTGTACGCGGTGACCAGCTTTCGCCCCGCCAGCTTCGGCTCCAGGGCGGCGGCGATCTCCTCGACGCCGGCCTTGTAGGCGTCGTTGTCCTTCGTGCGCGGCCATTCGCGGACCAGCTTGTCCAGCTCCGCCTCGCGCGCGGACATCTTCATTTCGCGCCGCGCCTGGCGCTCCCCCTCCAGCCGTTTGAGCTCGCCGATCATCGGCTTCGGAGTATCCGTCGCCGTGCCGCCGTGACCGATCAGGACCACCGCTTCTTTGGACATGATTCATTATAACACTCGCGGGGAAGACCATCCCGCGAATCGTCTGTAAGAAGCGGATAACCTTGGACACTCCTAAGAGGCGCAAAGGAGGTAGGATATGACGTACACGGTGAAGATGGTCGCGGCCCAGCTCGACGTCAAGGCGGACACCCTGCGCAAATGGGAGGCGCGCTACGCGCTGGTTTCCCCGCGCCGCGGCGGAAACCGCTACCGCCTGTACGGGGACGAGGAGCTCCGCCGCCTTCACGCCTTCGTCACCGGCGTTCGAGGCGGGACCGCCCCCGCCGCCGCCGCCGCCGAAGCGCGCGGCCTGCTGTTCGCCTCCCCCACGCCGGACAAAACGCGCCAGGACCGCGCCCTGGAGGCCATCGAGCGCCTGGACCGCGCCGCCCTGGCTCCGCTCTACGATGACACCTTGGCCGAGCACGGTCTGGCCGGCGCGTTCGACCGGGTTTGGACCCCCCTGCTCATCCGGTTGGGCGAGGTCGCGCTGGCGCGCAAGGGGCTGTGGATCGCGTGCGAGCATTTCGCGGTCTCCTTTCTACGCGAGCGCGTCGCCAAGTCCGGCGTGACCGCCCCGCGCCGCAAGCCGCGGCTGTCGCTGTCGTCGCCGGAGGGCGACCTGCACGAGCTGGGCATGCTGGCCGCCGCCGCCGCCCTGTCGGGTCAAGGCCTGGAACCGCTGTATCTGGGCGTGAACCTCCCCCTCGACAGCCTGCTCAAGGCCCACCGCGAGACCGGCATCCGGCACGCCTGCCTGACCTTGACCCGGCGCTACTCTCGCCCGGCGCTCAAACGCGCGGCGGCGGCGCTGAAGCGGCGGATCCCCGGAGGGACGCTGTGCATCGCGGGCCAGGGGAGCCTCCCCCACGCGAACCTGGCGCGAGCCCTGGGAGTCGTCTTCGTCGGCGCCAACCTTCAGATCGGCCTGGAGCGCCTCCGGGAGGGCCTGGTCGAGTGATCGCCTCCGCGCTCGCCGCGCTGCTGGCCTGCGCCGCCGCCGCGGCGGCGCCGGCGCCCGCCCGCGACGCGAGGATCACCGCCGAGGCGTCGGCGATCGTGGATCTCTTCTACGGCCACGACTTCGACCGCGCCGCGCCGGCCGCCGCCGCCTTGGAGGCGCGTCATCCCGGACATCCCGCCGGTCCGCTGTTCCGCGCCATCGTCGAGTACCAGCGCTGGACCGCCGGCGGCCTGACCGACCGCGGCGCCTGGACGGCCGTCGAAGCCGACCTGGCCCGCGCCGTGGACGAGGCCAAGGCCATGGAGGCGTCCTCCCCGGCCGAGTCGAACTACTACCTGGGCGCCGCTCTGGGATTCCGGGCGCGAGGCCTGGCCGCGCAGCGCCGCTACATCGGCGCGGTCTCCGACGCGTCCGCCTCGCTCAAGCATCTGAAGAAGGCGTTGGCGCTCGATCCTTCTTTGACCGACGCGGAGCTGGGGCTGGGGATGTACCACTACTTCGCCGCGCGCATGCCGGGCGCGGCGAAGCCGTTCGCGCGGCTCCTGATCGGAGAAGGCGGGGACCGGGACCGCGGCCTGGCCGAGCTGTGGTCGGTGGCGAACTCCACCGGCATCGCCCGGATGGAGGCGCGCTCGGTGCTCTCCATGATCCTGTCGAAAAACGACGAGGCGGACTGGGCCGGCTCCGAGAAGCTCCTGATCGAACTGATGGCGCGCTATCCGCGCAACCCCGTGTACCGCCTGCGCCGGATCTACGTGGCCGAGCGCCGCGAGGATTGGGACCGGGCGGCCGCGCTGGCCGATCCCGACGGGGACTGGATCCCGGCCCTCAATCCCGCCGTGCGCCAGCGCACGCGCGCCTGGGCTCTGTACCGCGCGGCCGAGGCCCTGCTGCTGAAGGGCCGCCTCGACGAGGCGGAGCGCCGCCTGGACGAGCTCGACGCGCGCCGCGCCCCCAAGGGTCTCGGCGATTGGATCCGCCTGCGCCGCGGCAACCTGGACGACGCGCGCGGCCGCCGCGCGGCGGCCAAGGCCGCGTACGCGTCGGTGACGGACAAGGCCGCGGCGCCGCTGGCGCGGGCCTTCCAGTCCGATCCGTTCCCCGCGGGGCTGCGCGACGTGGCCCCGTTCTTCTCCGGCTACTGAGCCGGGATAATCCGATTTTCGGCTATTGGCCGATTTAGTACTATTCCCTCCATGGCGCGCATACTGGTCGTCGACGACGAGCGGGACGTGGCGACGATGCTCAAGTTCATGCTCGAGAAGGACGGCCACTCCGTCTCCACCGCGCACGACGGCCTGGCGGCGCTCGAGGCCCTGGGCATCCAGCCCCCGGACGCGTCCAAGCCCATCCCCGACCTGGCCATCCTGGACGTGATGATGCCCGCGCTGGACGGCTACTCCGTCTGCGCCCGCATGTACGAGGACCCGCGCACGAAGACCGTGCCGGTGCTGATGCTGACCGCCAAGGGCGGCATCCGGGAGCTCCAGCACCAGATGGCGCCGAACGTGGCCGCGCACGTGGACAAGCCGTTCGATCCCCGCGCCCTGCGCGAGCTGGTGGCCGGCATGCTGGAAGGCAAGGACTGATGGCCGCTATTCTCGTCGTGGACGACGAGCCCGAGATCGTCACCTTGCTGAGCTTCGTGCTGGAGGCCGACGGCCACACGGTCGCCTCCGCGGGCCACGGCGTGGAAGCGCTCGAGCGCCTGGGCGTGGACCCGGTGAAACCGGAGCTTCCCCTTCCCGACCTGATCGTGCTGGACATCATGATGCCGGTGATGGACGGCTACCAGCTCAACATGCGCCTGCAGACCGAGGCGCGCACCAAGAACATCCCCATTTTGGTCCTCACGGCGAAGGGCCAGAAGATGCGCGACCTGTTCGAGATGGCGCCCAACGTCGCCGCGTACGTGCAGAAGCCGTTCGACCCGAAGATGCTCCGCGAACTGATCTCCGGAATTTTGACGTCGAGGAAGCAAGCAAATGGTTGATACCGCCGGCCCGAACCCCGAAGGCGAGGGCGAAGGTCTCGACGCGATCATCGCGCGCAAGAAAGCGAAGATCGCGGAGATGCGCGCCCGGGGCGTGAACCCCTTCCCCTCGCGGACGACGCGCCTTCACGACGCCGCCAAGGTCCAGACCATGGGCGCCGCGCTGAGCGAGACCGTCACGCACACGACCGAGAAGCTGTCCATCGCCGGACGTCTCGTGGAACTGCGCGACATGGGAAAATCCATTTTCGGCCGCCTGGCGGATCACACCGGCCGCGCGCAGGTGTACTTCAAGAAGGACGCCCTCAGCGAAGAAGCGTTCACCGTGATCAAACGTGATTCTCACGTGGGCGATTTTCTCTCCGTGACCGGCTCCGTGTTCCGCACGAAGACCGGCGAATTGACGGTTTCCGCCGACAACGTCGTGATGCTCGCGAAAGCGCTTCGTCCCATGCCCGAAAAGTGGCACGGATTGACCGACACCGACACGCGCTACCGTCAGCGCCATTTGGATCTGATCGTGACGCCCGAGTCGCGCGAGGTGTTCATCAAGCGCGCCAAGATCGTCACGACGATCCGCCGTGTATTAGACGCCCGCGGCTACGTGGAAGTGGAGACGCCGGTCCTGTTGGGCCAGGCCGGCGGCGCGTCCGCGCGCCCCTTCGACACGCACCACAACGCGTTGGACCAGGACATGGTGCTGCGCATCGCCCTGGAGCTCTACCTTAAAAAGCTGGCCATCGGCGGCCTGGACCGGGTGTACGAGATCGGCCGGGTGTTCCGCAACGAGGGCATCGACACCCGCCACAACCCCGAATTCACCATGCTGGAGGCCTACGAGGCCTATTCGGATTACGAGGGGATGGCGGCCTTATTCGAAACGCTCTTGGCCGAGTGCGCCGAGGCCTGCGGCGTGACCGAGGTGGAGTGGCGCGGCCAGAAGATCAATCTCAAGCCTCCGTTCCGCCGCCTGTATCTGCCCGAAATATGGAAGGAGCGCACCGGCGAGCCCATCGACATGGTGCTGGACGGCAAGTCCTTCAACCGCGCCGGCCTGCTGAAGCTGTCCGAGAAGCTGGGCCTCCACGCGGGCGAGAAGACGCCCAGCGCGAAGATCTTCGACCGCATCGTCGAGTCCAAGATCGAGGACCTGCTCCAGCAGCCCACCTTCCT
>JAGWMT010000088.1 GCA_028871595.1 Elusimicrobiota bacterium | reverse complement strand
TGACGCTCAGACCATCCAGCTTCGGCAGCATCAGGTCGATGACGGCCGCGCCGTAGGGCCGCTCCAACGCCAGCTTCAGTCCCGCGTCGCCGTCGCGCGCGACGTCCATCGCGTAACCCGACTGCGAGAAACCCTTCGCGACGAACGACGCGATCTTTTCATCGTCTTCGATCAAAAGAAGTCTCATTGGGACGAATTATAGCTCTTTGACGAGGTCGGACGCCGCGTAGGCCTTTTGCCCGGATACGGGAGGGGCCTATCGCCGGACCCCCCGTAGGCCTCTCAGTCCTCTCATTTTCCCGCTTCAAGGTCTATAGTTGTCGCATGAACAATCCCGCTCCCCGCCGCGTCGCGCTGGCCGTCGCCGCCGTGTCCGTGCTCTGCGCCCTTCCCCTCTCCGCGCAGGTGGTCGTGGACGGTTCCGCCCTGGGAGACGCCTTCGCCGGCGCGCGCGCCTCGGCGTTGGCCGGCGCGGCGCAGGCCAAGTCCGCCGCGAAGGCCGCCAAGCCGGCCAAGCCCGCCGCCGCCCCTCCCGCGGCCGCCGACGGCGACTGGCAGAAGATCGTCGAAAACCTCAAGAAGAAGGGCGAGTTCAAGCCGGCGGAAGACCCCATCCCCGCGAACTTCGGCCTGGAGGACAATTCCGGAGACCCGAAGGCCGCCCACGTTTCGCTCCGGATCAACGCCTTCGGAGAACTGGACCAGGCGGGCCTCTTCCACGCGGAGATGGTCGGCTTTGCGTCGGAAAGCTGGACGATGGGCGCCGGCGGCAACTGGAGCGTGGACACCTGGATCTTCTCCTGCGACGTGTACGGCGTCGTCCACAACGCGGTCCACGCCGTGCGCGTGGTCGCCCCGGACCAGAGCCCGGTCTCGGTGAAGTCCGACAAGCTCACCCCCGCCGATCCGCGCATCAAGGCGAAATACGACGAACTGGTCCAGCACTGGGCCCAGACCCGGCCGTGACGCGCGAGGAGAACATGAAAAAAATCAACGGCGTTCCCGAGAATCTCCTGAAGACCGTCCTGGCGCTGGCGCTCGGCGCCGCGCTCCCCGCCTCCGCCCTGGCGGCCTCCGCGGACGACGACTTCGCCGCCCAGTTCGGCGCGCTGCGCCGGACCATGCTCCAGCAGACCGCGGACCAGCGCTCGCGCTTCAAGGCCGCCACCCAGGAGACCGGCCCCAACGATCCGCTCCTTCTCATGCAGGCCCCGCTGATCAACCTGGTGAAGAAGGTCAAGCCGTCCGTGGTCGAGCTGGTGATGTCGGTCGAAAGCGAGGGCAAGAAGGGCCAGGCCCTGTGCACCGGCTTCTTCACCGATTCCTCCAAGTACCTGGAGCAGCCCAACATCATCACCACCAACGCGCACTGCGTGGAGATGCTGCCCGTGGGAACCCAGGTCGCCGTCGGCCTGTACGACGGCAACGACAACCGCCCCAAGATGACCACCGGCAAGGTCCTGGCCTACGGCAGCAGCAAGAACGCCAAGGACCTGGCCTTCATCGAACTGACGGATAAAAGCCTCAACCGCCCCCCGCTCCCGCTGTGGACGAAGCTCGACGACGCCGAGGAGATCGTCGCCATCGGCAACCCGCACGGCCACCTGTTCAACGTCACGAAGGGCATCGTCAGCGGCCTGCAGCGCGATCAACTGGACACCGAGTTCGTGATGGACCTCACCCAGACCGACGCGGCCGTGAACCCCGGGAACTCCGGCGGCCCCCTGTTCAACATGTGGGGCAGCGTGGTCGGCGTCAATGAATCCATCGAGACCGAGTCCGGCGGCTTCGAGGGCGCCAGCTTCGCCGTCCCCGCCGCCTACATCATCGAAGCCCTGAAGCAGTACCGCCGCACCGGCGACCTGAAGTCCGGCGCGATGCAGATCGAGGTCTCGCCCGACACGACGACGGCGAAAATGACGATCCGCAAGGTGGTCCCCGACGGCCCGGCCGCTTTGGCGCGGCTCCAGGAGAACGACCAGCTCCTGTCCGTGGACGGCGTCGTCCTGGACGGCTCCGATCCGGCGGGCGCCATGAAGGCCTTCCTCGTCCACCTGAAGTACATGTCGCCGGGCGAGACGGCCGTGGTGCGCATCAGCCGCGGCGGCCGGATTCTGGACGTCCCCGTGGTCTTGAGCGAGCCGAAGGCGCCGCGTCCCGACTGGGCCCCGATCCCGAAGAAGCCCAAGGCCGGCGCGAAAGCCGCTCCGACCAGCTACCGCCTCTAAGGGCGGAGCGTCAAGGCCGTCTCGGCTTCCGCCTCGTAGCCCTGGCCCCGGAATTGGGGCAGGAGCGCGCACTGGACCGCGCCGCCCGCGGCGACCGCGCACGCCCCGGCGATCACGCGCTTATGGCGCTTGACGATCAGGTACCAGACCTCCGCCGCGGCCGGATCGGCGCGCAGGCGCGCCACCGTCAGTCTCATGGCCGCCTCGTCGCGCGGCGCGGGGGGCCACCCGGGCAGGACCCGCGCGTTCAGTTGGTGGGCGAACTCCAGCGGGTTGTGGAGCTCGGCGTCGGCCGACTCCAAGGTGGCCGGCACCAGCACCAGGCGCTCCGTGTCCCGCGAACCGGGCGGCGTCGGCTCCACGCCCCGTCCTAGAAGGGGACTTCCTCGATGGTGTCGTCGGAGGCCGCCGACTTGGCGCCCGAGCCGGAAGGCCGGCCCATGCCGCCGGACGCTCCGCCCTCGCGCTTCTCCAGGAACTGGAAGTCGTCCACGTACACCACCATCTTGGACTGCTTCTTGCCGTCTTCCTTGCCGGACCACTCCTCGAGGACCAGGTGGCCTTCCACGTAGACCTGCTGGCCTTTCTTGAGCGAGGACTCCACCAGGTCGGCCAGCTTGCGGCCGGTCTCGCGGTTGAAGACCTTGAGATCGACCCAGACGGGGACGTCCTCCCATTGCCCGGTCTCCTTGCTCTTGCGCCGGTTGTTCACGGCGAAGCCGATGTTGGCGACCTTGCCGCCGTTTCCGAAGACCTTGATCTCGGGGTCGCGGGTGAGACGTCCGATCAGCATCACTTTGTTCAGGTTCGCCATATGGGGAGCTCCGTTGCGGAGAAGGTGTCGCGTCAAGAATAGGATAGCACTCCCGACGACGGCGGGCTAGACTTCCTTGATGAAAAGGCCGCGCTCGAACCGGAGGCGCGGGCCGTACACGCCCGTGCGCGCGCGTTTGCCCGCCGAGATCACCATCACCACGGCGGCGTCTCTCGGAAGTCCCAGCAACTTCTTGATCCGGCTTGAGTCCATGCCTTCCATAGGGCAGGAATCCCAACCGCGGGCGCGGAAGCCCAGCATGATATTCTCGCACGCCAGCGCGGTGCTCTTCACCGCCCAGGTGGCCAGCTGCGCGCGCGACGACGGCTCGCGCGGGACGGGCTTGAAGACGCCGACACAGAACATGGCCAGGCCGCGCAAACGGGCCAATAATCCCAGCGGGCCGACCGTGTAGACGAGGGGCACCAGCTTGCGGTAATAGTCCCGCACCGCGGCGGGCACGCCTTTTTGGCCGTCGAGCGTCTTCAGCATCCGCGCGCGCATGTCCGGCCAGGTGCCGGTCCGCGCCACGCAGACGATCAATTCCGCGGCGGTGGACGCGGCGGGCTGGGACAGGCAGGCCTCCACCAGCCGCGCGCGTTTCTCCGGCGTGCGGACCCAATAAAACTCCCAGGGCTGAAGGTTCGAGGAGTTGGGCGCGAGCAACGCCAGTTCCAGCACCTCGCGCACGTGCTCCTCCGGGACGGGCGTGCCGTCGTACACGCGCACGCTGCGGCGGGTCTCCACCACCTTCCGGAACGCCTCCCAGCTGACCGGAACCGGGTCGGGTTCGCCGGAGGGCAGGTCCAGCGGGGCGTCGAACACTCCGTCGGCCATGGTCAGAACTCCGCCCAAAGTTTGCCGTTGACGTCGCGGTGGGTGCAGTCCACGAACACCTGGCCCCAGCACTTAGCCTTCGGATCGTTCACGTAGCCCCAGCCGCCCGTGTCCTTGAGCTTGGACGCATCGATTTCCTGCCCGTACTCGGTGGAGCCGGTGCAGACCTCGGCGCCGTACGGCGTCCAGGCGTCGGTCTCGGGATGGCCGGCCAGCGCGTCGAGCCCCGCGGGATATTGACCCTCCATGTCGCCGTAGTAGATCGACAACGCGGACCGGATCGAGCCCAGACCGCCCTTCGTCCCGCCTTCCCCGGCCTTGACCGCCAGCACGCCCAACAGGGCGAATGCCGTCCGGCGGGCCGCCGTGACGCCCTCGACGTACACCACGCGGGTCCCCGCGATGTAGTCGTGGAGCGCCCTCTTATCCGGGGACGCCGCGACGACGTAGCCCAAGCCGAGCAGGATTCCGCTCAGATACTCCAAAACGGAGCGCGCCCCGGAGCGCGGAAGGCTCACCGGACCGCCGCCGATCGCGATGACCTTGATGCCGGCCGCCATCTTGCCCGGCGTCTGTCCGTCTTTATGGATGAAGATCGTTCGGTATGCCAAGCCGCCGAACAAGCTCACATAGGCGACCGGGATCAAGACGCCGAGAAGCAGGATCAACGTGTCGATCAGGTAAGCGCCGCCCCGCACCCAGAATCCGGCGAATTCGGCGGGCTCCGGCGCGGGCAAGGCGGGGATGTCGGGACTCTCTTCCATACGCCCCTAAGTAGCAGACCTTCCCGGTTCGCGCAAGGGCTCGTCGCAATGGCGGCGCGGCAAAGGATATAATCGCCCCGTCCCATGCCGAACTCCAATCCCCTGAAGATCGCCGTCTGCGGCGCCACCGGGCGCACCGGTTCGCGCGCGGCCGCCCTGGCGGCCGAGGACCCGCGCTTCCACCTGGTCGCGCGCGTGGACCGCTCGCGCGCCGAGGAGTTTCTGGACGAGACCGCCTCCGTCGCCGCGGCCGTGGACTTCACCGCGCCGGAGTCATGCATACGCTTCGCCGCCGCCTGCGCCCGGACCAAGACCGCGTTCATCACCGGCACCACGGGCCTGAGCGTGGTCCAGCGCGCGCAACTGGCGACGGCCGCCAAGAAGATCCCGGTGTTCGTCGCCCCCAACTTCAGCCGCGGGGTCACCTTGATGCTCCATCTGGCGCAGGAGGCCGCGCGGCGCCTTCCGGATTTCGACGCGGCCCTGGTGGAGACGCATCACAAGGGCAAGAAGGACGCGCCCTCCGGCACGGCCCTGCGCCTGGCGCAGGCGGTGAGAGACGGCCGCCGAGACGACGCGCCTGTGCCCACCACTTCCCGCCGCCTGGGCGACGTCGTGGGCGACCACGAACTGACGTTCGCCGGCCCGTTCGAGACCTTGGTGCTCTCCCACCACGCGGAATCCCGCGACCTGTTCGCGCGCGGGGCGCTGGATGCGGCTCTGTGGGCGTCGGGCCGCAAGCCCGGACTCTACGACATGCTCGACATGCTGGGGTTGAAATGAAGAACCCCTGGAAAAGCTGGGCGGGTCTTTTCGACGAGAAGGAGACCCCGTCCACGCCGCACTACGACCCCGTCCACCTGGCCACGGTGCTGGTCGGCTGCATGGTCGTCATCGGCGCCCTTTTCTGGCTGCTGTGGACGCTGTTCGTGTACGAGGGCGGCCTGTTCGTGAAGCTGGTCGCCCTGGTCGCCCCGCAGCCCAACGACCACCGCGTGACGTTCGAGGGCTGGCAGGCCAACGTGGCGGCCCTGGTCCTGTGCGCCGTCGTGCTCCGCCTGCTCATGAAAGCCGACCGCCGCGCGTCCAAACGCTCCCGGTGAAACAGGTCGAAGCCCTTCTTCTGCTCGGCGGCAACCTGGGCGACCGCGCCCGGACCTTGCGCCGCGCGGTGGCCTCCCTGCGCGGCTTGGACGGCGTCCGGGTGCTGAAAGTCTCCCGGCTTTACGAGACCGCTCCCGTCGGCCCCAGCGAGGAGGCCTACCTGAATCAGGCCGTCCGAATCCTCACCGCGCGCACGCCCATGGGCCTGCTGCTGGAGGCGAAGATCCTGGAAGCCGCCGCCGGCCGCCTGCCGGGGGTGCGCTGGGGCGCGCGCCCGTTGGATGTGGACCTTCTCTCCCATGGGAACGCCCGGATCAAAACCGCGTGGCTGACCGTCCCCCACCCGGGGACGCCGGAGCGCGCCTTCGCGCTGGCGCCCCTCGCCGACGTGGCGCCGGAATGGAAGCCTGACGGAAAACGCACGGTCCGCGCGCTGCTGGCCGCCCTGGACCCCGGCCCCGAGACCGCGCGCCGCTGGCCCTGAGCTAACGGACCACGTCGAGCAGTTCGATCTCGAAGACCAAGGTCGCGCCGCCGGGAATGGCCGGCGGGGAGCCCGCGTCGCCGTAGGCGACGGCCGCGGGGCAGACGAACTTGGCCTTGCCGCCCACGCGCATCATCATCATGCCGTTGGTCCAGCAGGGGATCACGCCCGAGAGCGGGAAGGTGGCGGGCCGGCCGCGCTTGTAGGAGCTGTCGAACTCGGTGCCGTCGGTCAAGGTGCCGCGGTAGTTGACGGTGACCTTGTCCTCCACGGTCGGCGCCGCGCCGGTCCCGGCGACGAGGGGCTTCATCCAGCCGCCCCAGCGGATGGGCAGGACGCCGTCCTCTTTGGCGAAAGCGGCTTCGAAATCGTTGCCCGGGGGGCGGTGGTATTCGGCGTCCCGCGCGGCGGTCGCCGGCGCAGGCGCCGGCACCGTCACGCACGCGCCGCACAGCAGTCCCGCCGCGATCAGTCCGGCTCCGCGCATAACGTTTCTCATGCCGCCATCCTAACACCCTTCAGGCAACGAAGCAAGGGTAGCGGGTTATTTTGAATCATGACCGATCAAGCATCTATTTTTCGTAAGTCGCGCGACAGACGGGGGGACGGGATGAATTGATGAGTGCTAAGGCTAGTTTTCCGTATTCGGGTGGTGAGGGACGATATGATCTCGCGAGGAAGACCACGTCACCCGGCGTGGAGAACCGATACGCTAAGAAGGTTCCTCTAGGCCCAACTGCACTCTGATTTCCTTGCACAGTGTATCGCGCAACTCTGTATGGCGAGGAACACTTGTCCGGTGGTTGTTCGCAGGGTTCCGCCAAATTTCGTGCCCCTTCCCTTGTCTATGAAGCACACAATCAGCTGCGGTGAGTTCTCGAATAAACTCCCGACGCTTCACGCGACAGCGAGAAGGATCGTCGCCGTCTTAACGGAACGATGCACCTTTGGCGCGTCGCTCATCAAAAGATGATACGCATCTTTGAGATTCTCTTTCAGCTCAGCAACAGTGTCTCCCTGGCTAACAACGCCGGGGACTTCCCTTAACCGGCCAACGTATCCGCCAGCGTCGGCCCAATACTCGATGGTGAACTTCGACATAGGGAGATTATAGACGGCCATGACCGGCTCCGCAAGGGCCGAATGGTGAAGTTATTATGCGGGGGCATTTTAAACACCACTAATCCAACAATCGCTTGCAATTGGCCAATACCCATGCTACCATGTCCGGGTGATCGAACCTCAAGGCGTTAAGCTAACTTTCAATCTTGCCACCGGCGAATTCAACGCCGAAGGACCGAAAGAGTTTGTTGAAGAAAACAGCAAGCTATTTCGGGAGACTTTTATTTCTGCACGCGCTCCGATAGCGGATCGGCAGCATCGTACGACACAATCGACTGCGCCGCCCCAAGCTTCGAATTCCATCAACAAGAAGGACTTGGAGAAAATCTTCTACGCCGATCCCGGAAATGGGATTTTGGCGATAACACGCGAAATTAGACAACATAAAGACGCTGTTTTATTGATTTTAGCTGGATTCAGGCGTATACTTGGCATTAATGGTGTTAACGCACCTGTTTTAATGAAATCTCTCAAACGATCCCGGACGCCAGCAATCGACCGACTTTATAGAATTACACGAGAGCTTGAGGCAAAAGGCTATTTGGTAAAAACGGGACGAAAACGGGCTACAATCTATTCCCTAACTGAGAACGGGATGGCCCATGCAGATCATCTTTTGGAGGATTATCTTGTTCTAGGCGACCCAATTTAAACGCAAATCGACGGCCCTTAGAGGGGACTCCGGCAAGAAGATCCTCTAAGGGCCGTTACCAGGAGGTTAAGTATGCAAAACGCATACTTCGACACCTCATAGTCGAGGTGTCACCGGAGCGGCCGTAAGGCCTCTCCGGTCCTCTGTGTTTAATATACCACATAATACAATGATAAGCAACGTTTTACTAACTGAGGGGATCAAAACAATTTACCGAAAGAGCGGAAGACCTTAGTATCTCCGTGCGCATCCAGTTACGATATTAACCTGAACTGTGGCCCAAACAAGAGTCCGCTTGACGCGGGGCGCGGCGTTGGCGCATACTCCCCTTGAATGGACGACCGCGCGCTCCAGGACCTCATCGGCCGCAACGAGGCGTCGCTGGAGGACCTGCTCGAGAACATCGACGACATCGTGGTCCTGGCCACGCTGGACGGCGGCCGCATCCTCTACGCCAATCGCGCCTGGCGCGAGAAGCTGGGCTACGACGAGGCCGACATCGCCCGCATGAACGCCCATGACATCCTCCACCCCCAGCACCGCGCGGAGGTGAAGGCCAACGACGCGAAGCTGCTGGCCGGCGAGACCCTGCGCAACGTGGAGCGGACCTTCGTGGCCAAGGACGGCCGCCTGCTCCACGTGGACGGCTGCGTCAGCTTCCGCTTCAAGGACGGCAAGCCCTGGTACGCCCGCGCCATCTTCCACGACATCACCGAGCGCAAGCGCGCCGAGGCCCTGCGCGGCGAG
Organism: Elusimicrobiota bacterium; assembly: GCA_028871595.1. The sequence continues at coordinate 2,376 of JAGWMT010000088.1, read as the reverse complement.
CTGCTGGACATCGCCAACCACGAGATGCGCAGCCCGCTGATGGTCATCCTGATGTCGCTGGAGCTGATCGAGCGCGACGCCGCCGCGCTCCCGGAACAGGCGCGCAAGATGGCGCGGACCGCGCTCTCGAACAGCCAGCGGATGCTCCACCTGGTCAACTCCTACCTGGACATCTCGAAGCTCGAGTCCGGGGGCGCGCCCATGAAGCGCAAGCCCCTGGACCTATCGGCTCTGATCGAGCGCGCGCTGGAAAGCAACCGGCCCCTGGGCGCGCGAGGAGGCGTGACCCTGGAGCCCGGAGAACTCGCGTCCGACGCCCGGGTCGACGGCGACGCCGAGCGCCTGATGCAGGTGCTCACCAACCTGATCTCCAACGCGGTGAAGTTCTCCAAGTCCGGAAACGCGGTCGTCGTCTCCCTCTCGCGCCGCGGCGACCGGTGGCGCGTGGGCGTGACCGACCGCGGTCCCGGCATCCCGGCCGATTTCCGCCCGCACGTCTTCGGGAAATTCGCCCAGGCGGAAGGCCACCTGAAGGGCGGCTCGGGCCTGGGCCTGGCCATCTCCAAGGCCATCGTGGAGCGGCACGGCGGGGCCATCGGCTTCGACACCTCCGACGGCGCGGGCACCACGTTCCACTTCGACCTGCCCGCGCTGTGAGGAGCCTGTCCTTCCCGCGATCTATTTTGTAGATTCGACCGACGGCAACTTCAAAGCGAGGTAATCATCATGAGCGGCGTCGCTGAAAGCATGGGCATGGTCGGGCTGGACGCGGAGACCCGGAAGATGGTGCTCGACACCATCCGCGAGTACGGCGACAAGAAGCTCACCCACGCCGCCCTGATCAAGTTCGACGAGGAGAACGAGTTCCCGAAGGAGATCATGAAGGAGCTCTACGACCCCAACCAGGTCGCGGTCAACCTCCTGATGATCCCCCAGAAGTACGGCGGCCTGGGCGGAAACTCCTTCGACATCTACCGCGCCTGCGAGCTGATCGCGCGCTACGACCTGGGCATCTGCACCTCCGTGTTCGCCACCTTCCTGGGAATGGACCCCATCTTCGTGGGCGGCACCGAGGCCCAGAAGGACAAGTGGATCACCAAGATCGCCACGGACAGCTGCCTGGTGGCCTACGGCGCCACCGAGGCCGCGGCCGGCAGCGACCTGCTCCACCTCAAGACCAAGGCCGAGCGCGTGCTGGAAGGCGACAAGGTCGTCGGCTACAAGCTCAACGGCGGCAAGATGTGGATCACCAACGGCGGCGTGGCCGGGGTGTACACCATTTTGGCCCGCGCCCCCAAGGGCGTGTCCTGGTTCGTGGTGGAGCGCGGGACCAAGGGGCTTTCCTCCGACAAGCACGAGGACAAGCACGGCATCCGCCTGAGCGACACCACGCCGGTCAACCTTCAGGACGTGTACGTCCCGCTCGAAAACCTCATCGGCGAGGTCGAGGGCAAGGGCCTGCGCCAGGCGCAGGCGGTGTTCGGCTACACGCGCCTGATGGTCGCGGCGATGGCGCTGGGCGGGGGCTGGATGGCCCTCGAGCACGCGATCCGCTACAGCCAGCAGCGGCTGGTCGGCGGCCAGCCCCTCAACACGAAGCAGGGCTTCACGCACAAGCTGATCGTGCCCTTCATGGCGAGGCTGGAGGCCTGCCGGGCGTTCGTGGAGGAAATCGCGCGCCGCATCGACGGCGGCGAGGACGGACTGCAGACGGAAGGGGCCATCGCCAAGTACATGGCCTCCGAGACGGCGAACACGGCGGCCGACTGCGCCATCCAAGCCTACGGCGGCAACGGCTACGTGCGCGAGTTCCCGGTGGAGAAGATCAAGCGCGACATTAAAATCACCTGCATCTACGAGGGCACCAGCGAGATCCTGACCTTGACCGTGTTCCGCCAGCGCTGGCAGGACAACATCAACGCCGACGGCCACTACTACGACAAGGTCGCCGCCGAGCTGGACGCCCTGCACGCGAAGGGACCGGACGTGGGCGCCTTCGCGGCGGCCGCGGCGGCGCGCGCGCTGTCGGCGGTGCTCAAGGCCTGCTACGATCAGAAGCTGACCAGCAACCAGCACGCGCACATGAAGCTGGGCGAGCTGATGTCCTACGTGGAGACCGCGGCGTCCTTCTGCCGCGAGGCCGCCAAGGAGACCCTCTCCGAGGCCGTGATCTTCGACCAGGAGACGTGGCGCGCCATGAGCCGCATCCACGCCGCGCAGTCCGCGTCCTGGGTCGCCTCCGAGGGCCTGCGCCTGGTGGCCGGCTGCGCCGACATCGAGACCATGGGCCTGACGGAAAGCCTGAACATGAAGGCGGTGGCCAAGGCGCAGAAAGGCACCATCGCGGACATGGACCTGGTGGCGCTCAAGATGGTC
>JAGWMT010000429.1 GCA_028871595.1 Elusimicrobiota bacterium | reverse complement strand
AACATCGAAGGCCTGATGAATCATTTCGAGCTGGTCATGTGGTCCTGGGGCATCAAGATACCGCCCGGCGAGTCCTACTCCGCGGTGGAGGGGGCCAACGGCGAGCTGGGCTTCCACGTGGTCAGCGACAATTCCGACGGACCCTACCGCGTGCGCTGCCGCCCGCCGTGCCTGTACATCATGGCCGCCCTGCCCGGCCTGCTGAAGGGCGCGTCCATCGCCGACATCATCCCGACCTTCGGATCGGTGAACATGATCGCGGGGGAATTGGACCGATGAGCGTCTTCACCCCCGAGCAAGAGAAGGTCCTGGCGGCTTGGACCCGGGAATATCCGTATCCGAACATGGGTCTCGTCGAGGCCTTGCGTTCGGTCCAGGACTGGAACCGGATGGTGTCTCCCGAAGCCGCCGCGCGCGTGGCGGAGATTTTTGATTTGCCCTTCAATCGCGTTTGGGGCGTCGCGACATTTTTCCCGACGTTCACGACCAAGCCCACGGGCCAATACCGGGTCGGATTGTGCCATGGTTTGTCGTGCTTCCTGGCGGGCTCCGATAAAATGAAGTCCTGCCTCGAGAAGACCTTCGGCACGAAAGAGAAGGAAGCCACCGCCGACGGAAAATACTCCTGGGAAGAAATGGAGTGCCTCGGCGCCTGCGAACAGGGCCCCGCGCTCCTGGTCAACGACCGCCTTCAGGGGAAAGCGACCGAGACTTCCATTTCCAAGCTGAAAGAGACGTTTAAATGACCAAGATTCTGACGAAGCACTTCGACGAGCCCACTTTCCACGAGCTGGAGACCTACAAGCGCCTCGACGGCTATAAAGGTCTGGAGAAGGCCTTGACGATGGCGCCGGCCGACGTGACCGCCGAGGTCCTCAAGGCCAACCTGCGGGGCTTGGGCGGCGCGGGCTTTCCGACCGGCGCGAAGTGGGGGACGGTGCCGCCCGTGGAGAAGCTTCCCGGGCCGCGCTACGTGGTGGTGAACCTGGACGAGTCCGAGCCGGGCTGCTTCAAGGACCGCGTGCTGGCCGCGCGCGCGCCGCACCAGCTCATCGAGGGCCTGCTCATCGCGGCCCACGCCATCGGCGCGAAGGAGACCTTCATCTTCGTGCGCGGCGAGTACCAGAACCAGTACGATATTTTGAAGAAAGCCGTCGCCGAGGCGACGGCGGCGGGCTACGCGAAGCACGCCTCCATCAAGTTCATGCGCGGCGCCGGCGCCTACATCTCCGGCCTGGACACCGCGCTCCTCGAGACCATGGAGGGCAAGAAGGCCTGGCCGCGCCAGCCCCCGCCGTTCCCCACGGTGGCGGGCCTGATGGGCAAGCCCACCGTGGTCAACAACATCATGACCTTGTCCACGCTCCCGTTCATCCTGCGCGAGGGCGGCGAGACGTTCGCCGCGATCGGCTCGCCCAAGAACGGCGGCACCGTGGTGTTCTCCATCTCCGGCCACGTGGAGAAGCCGGGCGTCTATGAATTCGCGATGGGCGTCACGCTCCGCGAGGCCCTGGCCGCGGCCGGCGGCGTGGCCGGAGGCAGAAGGCTCAAGGCCGTGATCCCGGGCGGGACGTCCATGCCCCCGCTGCTGGAGAAGGACCTGGACCTGAAGCTGGATTTCGACTCCATCCGCGCCGCCGGGACCTTCCTGGGCGCGGGCGGCATGATCGTGCTCGACGAGACCGTGGACGCGGTGGAAGTCGCGCACAACATCGAGCGCTTCCTGACGCACGAGTCCTGCGGCCAGTGCACGCCCTGCCGCGAGGGCTCTTTCTGGAGCGAGGAGATCCTGGAGCGCATCCTGCACGGCAAGGGAACGGCCGAGGACCTGCCCAATTTGGTCCGGATGGGCGAGAACATCACCGGCAAGGTCATCTGCGCGCTGGGCGACACCGTGGGCGTCATCGCCCGCGTCTGGCAGCAGAAGTTCCCCGAGGATTTCAAGAAGCGGGTGCCCAATGGCTAAGCGAGTCAAGTTCAAACTGAACGGCAAGGAGCTGGAGGCCGACGAGG
>JAGWMT010000428.1 GCA_028871595.1 Elusimicrobiota bacterium | reverse complement strand
ATGCGCAGGAGCTCGTCGCAGCCGGCGCGCACCAGCGGGCGCAGGCCGTAGCCCTCCGAGCCGATCACCAGCACGCACGGCGTGTTCAGCCGCGCGTCCCAGCAGTCCTTGCCCGCCGCGTCGGCCCCGTACACCCAGAAGCCCGCGTCCTTGCACAGCGCCAAGGTTTGCGCCAGGTTCACCACGCGGTGCACCGGGATTTTAAGGACCGCGCCCGCCGAGGACTGCACCGCCGCCTGAGTCACCGGCGACGAGCGCCGCTCCGGAGCCACCAGGCAGCGCGCGCCCAATTGCAAGGCCGAGCGCGCGATGGCGCCCAAATTGTGCGGGTCCTGAATCTGGTCGAGCGCGACCACGACGACCCCCTTCTTGCGCTCCTCGTCCAGGCCCCGGATCCACTCGCCGAACGTGGCCGACGGGTCGTACGTGGTGCGCAGGGCGATGCCCTGGTGCTTGCCGCCTTTCACCGCGCGGTCCAGCTCCGGACGCGCCATGTACTGCACCACCACGCCCAGGTCCTTGGCCTTGCGGATCAGCTCGCCGATGGACTCGTTCTTGTGCTCATGCTCGATCCACAGCTCGCGGCATTCGTACGGGATGTTCTCCAAAGCCGCGCCCACGGCCTCGAAGCCGGCGACCCAGCGCGTCTCCGCGTTGGTCGGGCGCTCCGGCTCGTCGCCTTCCGCGCCGCGGGACGGACGGTCCTGCCGCGGCTTGCGGCCCCGGTAGCCGTCGGATTTCTTGCCGAATTTGGGCTTCATTTTTTGACCGCCTTGGCGCCGTCTTTGGAGTCTTTGATCAGATATCCGAGGTCTTCGATCTGCTTACGGATTCGGTCGGACTCGAGATAATCTTTCGCCGCCTTTGCGACGGCACGGCGCTCAAGCAGCGCCGTCACTTCCATTGGAACGGCGACGACGCCTTCGGCGTCGAATAATCCCAAGGCAAGCACGCCCTCTGCTTCCTGAAGGAAGGTCTTCTTCGAGCCGCCCGGGAGATCCGACTTCATCGCGTCCCACACCACGGCCAGAGCGGCCGGAACGTTCAAATCGTCCGATAAAGCTTCCTTGAACGCGATTGAAAAATCGGCGCACCCGGGTTTCGCCGTTTCCGCGGCGAAGCCGCGGGCCGCTTCACACAGGCGACGCCGCGCCGTCTTCGACGATTCCAAGGATTCCCAGGTGAAGTCGAGTTGTTTTCGATAGTGCGCGGTGTAGCAGTGGTATTTATAGTCCAGCGGTGAAATTCCCTTTTCCGTCAAGTCGGCGAGTTTAATGAAACCGCCCGACGACTTCGCCATTTTGGCGTTGTTCATCAACAAGAATTCGGCGTGCATCCAGACCTTCACGAAAGGTTTGCCCGAGGCGCCTTCGGTCTGCGCTATTTCGTTCGTGTGGTGGACCGGGATGTGATCCACCCCGCCGCAGTGGATGTCGAAGGTCTCGCCCAGGTACTTCATCGCCATGGCGGAGCACTCGATGTGCCAGCCGGGGAAGCCCTTCCCCCACGGCGAGTCCCACTCCATCTGACGATGGGAATCTTTCGGGGAGAACTTCCAGAGCGCGAAGTCGGTGAGGTGGCGCTTCTCGGGGTTCGCCTCCACGCGCGCGCCGGACTTCAGGCCCTCGAGATGTTCCTTTGACATGAGCTTCCCGTAATCCGGAAGTTTGGCGGTGTCGAAATACAATCCGTCGGAGGTCTTGTAGACGAGCCCCTTTTTATCCAAACGCTCCACCAAGGCGATTTGCTCGGGAATATGCTCGGTGGCCTTGCACAACACGTCGGGCGGCTCAAGCCGCAAAGATTTCCAGTCGGCGAGAAACGCGTCCGTATAAAACTGAGCGATCTGCCAGGCGGTTTTCCCCTCACGCGCCGCCCCGACTTCCATCTTGTCCTCGCCCTCGTCGCCCTGGCTGGTCAAATGACCGACGTCGGTGATGTTCAGGACGCGCTTCGGTTCGAAGCCGAGAAACTTCAAGGAGCGCACCAAGACGTCCTCGAAAATATACGTCCGATAGTTCCCGACGTG
>JAGWMT010000087.1 GCA_028871595.1 Elusimicrobiota bacterium | reverse complement strand
CCCGCGACGTGGGGGGACGCCATCGAGGTTCCCGACAGGCTGACGTAGCCGCCGCCCATCTTCGTGGACAGGATCTCGACGCCGGGGGCGATGAAGGCCACTTCCGGGCCGTGGGCGGAGAAGTTCGCGGGATGATCCGCGGAATCCGACGCTCCCACCGCGATGGTCTCGGGATACGCGCCGGGGTAGCCCACCGCGCCGCCGGAGTTGCCGGCCGCCGCCACGATGGTCATGCCCTTGGCCAGCGCGGCCTGCACGGCGCGATGGAGGGGCTCGCTGCCCTCGTCGGCGCCCAGGCTCATGTTGGCGATCTTGATATTGTGGTTCATCGCCCATTCGATGCCCGCGATCACGTCGGAGTAGTTGCCGTTGCCGTCCTTGTCCAGGACCTTCACGGCGTAAAGCTTGGCCCGCGGCGCCACGCCGGCCACTCCGCCGTTGAGGCCCTTGCCGGCGATCGTGCCGGAGACGTGCGTGCCGTGACCCTCGTCGTCCTGCCAGGCGTCGGAATGGGCGGGGTCCACGATGTTGACGCCGCCCAGCACCTGGCCCTGCAGGTCCGGGTGCGTGGCGTCGATGCCGGTGTCGATCACCGCCACCGCCGCGCCGTCGCCCTGGGTGCGCGCCCATTCCGCCGGGGCCCCGACGCGGGCGACGCCCCACGGGATCCGCGGCGCCGCCGCCGCGGGAGAGGGGAACTTCGGGGTCGTCTCCTTGATGCGGCGGGTCAGCTCGTTGACGTCGACGCCGGAGAAGCCGATGTCGGGGAGGTTGCTGAGCCAGGCGACCTTGCGGTCGGAGTCCACGCGCTCGACCTTGACCATGTTGGCCAGCTTGGCCTCGGCGATGAACATGCGGTTGGAAGGGATCTCGATGACCACCGCGTGGACCAGGGGCAGGACGCGGGCCACCGTGCAGCCCACCTTCTGAGCCTCGGCCTTGCAGTCCTCCATGGAGACGTCGGTCTTGCAGGTGACGATGCGGCGCTCGGTCTCGCCCAGGGGGCAGAATTGCGCCGAGGCGTTCGCGGCGGACAGCGCCAGGACCAGAAGGAGGCAGGTTTTAGGAGAGGTCATGGACCTAGTCTAGCCGGGTCCTTCGGCCCCTCGAAGGGCCGATGGGCCTAGACACGGATAGGCCTAAGGGCCTAGGCCATAAGAATGGGAATTTTTCCCCTTTCGGCCCAGAGGGCGGACGGGGCGCGGGTGGTACCATAGAGGCAGACGCCGCCCGTCCACGGAGAACCCATGACCCGAATGGCCAGACGCCTTCGCGCCGCGCTTTCGTCGTTGCTCGCCCTCGCTCTCGTCGTGCTCTCCCCGGGTCTCGAGGCTCCGCGCCTGTTCGCGCAGGTGATCGGCCGCGCGGCGTCCGTCGAATCCGTCCGCGCCGTTCCGCTCCAGTCGGGAGCGGCGCCGTCCGCCGCCGCGATGACCGGAGTCCTTCCGGCGCTGAGCGCCTCCCCGCTGGCCGCGCCGTCCGCGCTCTCCGCCGCTCCGGCCGCCGCCCTGCCTGAAATGGCGAAAAATTTGGCCCCGCACCTGGCGGCCGCCGCCAAGCCCGAGACGTCCGCGTCCGGTTCCGCCGCGGCGGGCCGCGGCATCGAGGACATCCTGACCGGCCGCCGCTCCGCGGGCGCCGGAGACCTTTCCGCCGTGGCCGGCGCCGAGGGCGTCGGCGCGCCGTCGCTGGCGCCGTCCTTCGCCGCGGCCGCGCCGTCCGACGGGCCCACGGGCGTGCCCGCCGCGTCCGCTCCCGCCGAGGGCAAGACCGTCTCCTCCGAGGCCTCCTACCGCGTCCACCGCTTCCTGCTCAAGACGATCGCCGCCCTGACCGGAGCGGTGAACAGCCTGCCCGTCGCCGGCCCCGCGCTGACCGAGAAGCTGATCGCGCGGGCCGCCGACAAGCGCGTGGTGCTGTCCGACTACGACGACACGTTGGCGCACTACAACGTGGTTCTTCCGGGGGAAATGGTGGACGCCGTGCGGGCCGTGCGCGCCGCGGGCAAGGACTTCGCCGTGATCTCGGACCGCGGCGACGAGAAGCGCGGAAGCTCCCTGACGGTCTTCGATTCGCTCGAGTCCTTGCCGGTCGAGCTGCGCGCCGGCATGTACGTGGCGGCGAATTCCGGCGGGCGCGTTTACCGATACGACGCCGCGGGCGTCCCCGTGCGCGTGTTCGAGCTGCCCGCGCTGAGCGACGCGCAGAAGGCCTCGGTCGGCGAGGCCGTCGCCGCCGTGAAGACGGGCCTGGACGGCGTCGGCACGGAAGCCTACGCGCCGGCCCCCGGAAGCGCCATCCCCGCGGAGTCCTGGAACACCTACGGCTACGCGCTGATGCTGAAAGTCGGTTCCTCCAAGGAGTCCGTGGTGAAGGCCGCGGAGCTGTTCCAGGTTGAGCTGGCCAAGCGCGGCCTGAACGTGGAGGTGAGCCCGCGCTTCGCCAAGGACGCGGCGAATCCACCTTATATCAACTTCTCCATCGTGACGAAGGCCCCCGCGGCGGAGTTCATCGCGAAGGCCTTGAAAGCGGAGACCAAGGATGTCCTCATCCTGGGCGACAGCATGTATTCCCCGAAGGCGGCGAAGAAGGCTTCGTGGCTGAGCCGTTTGGGCGCGCGCCTCAGCGGCCGGGACCTGCCGGCCACCGGCAACCACACCGACCGCAACATGGAGAAAGCCCTGCCCGGCGCGTTGACCTTGTCGGTCGGGACCACCGGCGACCCGCGCGCCTCGAACCTGTGGGTGCTGGCGGGCAAAGGTCCGGACGTCACGCGCCGGATCTTGATGTCGGTGGCGTCCAAGACCCGCGCGGAGTCGAAGCCCAAGGACGACGCCGCGGACACGGCGCTGACCGTGACCGCCGCCGCCGCGTTGGTGCTGGCCGCGGGGCTGTCGTACTACGCCGCGTTCGACGCGTTCGGCCAGGTCTTCCGCATGGGCGAGGAGCTGATCCAGAACGGGATCCATAACGTCTCCGGCGACCTCTTCCTCGGCGGGATCCTGGCCGCGGGAGGCGCGGCGAAGAAGACGTCCGAGGCCGGCCCGCTGAAGAAATTCCTCGCCTGGCTGGGCCTGGCGTCGCTGACGGCCGGCATCTACGCGGCGCTGTACTACGCGATGGCGCACGCGCCGGCGGCCGTTCCGTCTTCCCCGGTTCCGCCGTTCTCCGTTCCTCAAGGCTGGGAAGGGCTGTTCGGCGGGACGCTGGGCGGCGCGGGCCTGAGCCGCTGGCTGAACCGCAAGAAGGCGCCCGTCGCCGACCCGCGCTTTCCGACGCTGAAGGCGTCGGTCTCCCCGGCCAGCCCCATCGACGGATTCGAGACCTTCGTGTACGCGGAGGCGTTGACGTCGGCGCGGACGCACGCCGCCGCGCTCGGCTACCGTCCCGACAACCTGCGCCTGACCGGGGCGTACCTGTCGCCCCGCGCCTGGGGAGAGGACTGGACGTTCGCCTTCGTCGCGCCCCGCGAGAATGAGACCCGGGAGCCGCGCGCCTTCGACGTGACGGTGCGGCGCACCATGGTCAGCGAGACGCAGGTGGACGCCTTCGACGTGAAGGACTTCGGCCGGTCCGGATTGTTCGTGGGCATCATGGCCTCCGCCCTTCCCGAGGCCGTGAAGGTTTCCCCGATGGACGTCGTGCGCCGCTTCGGCGACCAGGCGCGCACCTTGGAGCTTCAGGCGCGTTGGACCGGAAAGAACGACGCCGCGGAGCTGTGGTACGTCCTGCGCGGGGACAAGGGCCGGGAGCTCTCGTCGGTCAACGCCCGCACCGGGGCCGTGCGCGTTCCCGATCGCTGGGCCTCGGCCCGGACGGCGGTGACGGTGGCGTGGCTGATCGCGCTGTCGGCGGTCCTGTACGGCTCGTTGTCGTACCTGCTCTCCCACGCCGGCGGTTTCCCGCTTCGCTGACATTCGACGCCGCCCGGGGGAAATGGTAGAATCACGCCGATGACGGCGCAAAGCGTGCTGGCGTGGGCTGCTTTTTGCTTTTATTGCGCGGCGACGTTCGCCGCCTTCGGCTACCTGTTCTCGAAGGATTCCCGCGCCAGCCGGGCCATGCTCCTCCTTCTGGGCCTCGGGTTGGTCCTCCATCTGGCGGGCTTCGCCGCGCACGTGGCCGTGTTCTGGGCCTATCCGGAAAACCGTTTCTTCGTGCCCCTGAACTCCTTCTTCGGCGCGCTGTCCTACATGTCTCTGGCGCTGGCCGCGGCGTTCTTCGTGGTGGAAGGCCAGAACCGTCTGGGGATCCTGGGCGCGTTCGTCCTGCCCTGGGCCGCCGGGGCGCTGGGCCTGGCGGTCATCTTCGCCAGCCCCGAAGCCGCGCCGCTGGCCCAGCCCCTGCGCTCGTACTGGCTGAACTTTCATCCCATGCTCTTGATGACGGCGTACGCCGCTTTCGCCAACGCGTTCGGCGTGGCGGTCGCGCTTCTGATCCAGGAACGCCAGATCAAGTCCCGCAAGCCCACCGAGCTGTGCTACCGCCTGCCGCCGTTGGACGACCTGGACGCGCTGAACGCGAAGATCATCGCCTGGTCCTACCCGGTCCTGCTCGTCGGCCTGGCGATGGGCTTCGCCTGGTCCTACTTGGATTGGGGCCGGGTCTGGACCTCGGACCCGAAAATGATCCTGGCCTTGGTCACCGCCGCAATATATGGAGCGTTCCTCTATATGCGCTTCGGCGCCGGGCGGCGCGGACGCCGGACCGTTTACGTTTCGTTGATGGGATTCGCCTCGGTCCTCATCACCTTCTTCGGCGCCGAACTGTTCAGCGGCCGCCACGTCTTCATGGGCGGGCCGCGATGAAGCTGATCGGGCTGAGCTGGAGCCATAAATCTTCCGCCTCCGCGGCGCGCGAATCCCTGGCGTCGGTTCCGGTCGAGAAAGTCCTGGCGGAGTTGAAGGCGCGCGGCGTCTCCGAGGCCGTGGCCCTGTCCACCTGCAACCGCTTCGAGCTGTACGCGGCCGGACGGCCGGGCGAGACGCCGACCGCCGAGGCCCTGCTGGACGCGCTCTCCGACTTGGCGGGCGCGTCGCTGGCGGGCGAAACGGAGGCGCGCGAGGACGCCGCCGCGGTCCGGCACCTTTTCGCGGTCGCCAGCGGTTTGGATTCGCTCGTCGTCGGGGAATCCGAGATCCTGGGCCAGTTGAAGACTTCCTACGAGACCGCGAAATCTTCGGGGATGACGGGCAAGCGCCTCAACGTGCTGTTCCAGCGCGCGCTGTACGTGGGCAAGAAGGCGCGCAGCGAGACGGGCATCGGGTCGGGCTCGTCGTCGGTGCCGTCGGTCGCGGTCCAGCTGGCCGAAAGCATCTTCGGCCGCCTGGAGGGGAAATCCGCCTTGATCCTGGGCGCCGGCGCCATGGCGGAGCTGGCCGCCAAGCACCTGGTCGCCCGCGGCATCGGCCGGCTGACCGTGGCCAACCGCACGTGGGAGCGCGCCTTCACCCTGGCCGCCCGCTTCCAAGGCGAGGCCGTGCGCTGGGAAGCTTTTCCCGAGGCGCTGGTCCAGGCCGACGTGGTCATCGCCTCCACCGGATCTCCCTCCGCCGTGCTGACCCGGACCATCGTCGCAGAGGCGTCGCGCCGCCGCGGCGGGCGCTCTTTGTTCCTGATCGACATCGCCATGCCGCGCGACATCGAGGAGTCCGTCCATAAGCTCGACGGAGTCTTCCTGTACCGCCTCGAGGACCTGGAGTCCATCGTGGCGAAAAACCTCTCGCAGCGCGTGGAGGCCATGGCCGCCGCCCGCGCGATCGTCGAGGCCAAGGCCGAAGAGTTCGACGCCTGGGCCCGCTCGCTGTCCACCGGTCGCGAGAAAAGCTTCCGCCATTCGGAGAGACCGCGATGAAGACTCCCGCCGTGTTCCTGAGCGCCGTGCTGTGCGCCGCGTCCGCCTTCGGGGCCGCGAGCGCGCCGAAGGTCCCCGAGAAGGAGAATTACGGAATCCTGCTGCTCGCGCACGGCGGGGGGGCCGAATGGGACGCCCAGATCTCCTCGTTGACCGCCGCGGTGAACGCGAAGATTCCCACCGAGGCCGGCCTGGGAATGGCCGACCCCGCCGCGCTGCAGGGCGCGCTCGACCGCCTGGCCGCGCGCGGCGTCTCGCGCGTGATCGCGGTGCCGTTCTTCGTGGAATCGCATTCCGAGGTGCTGGACCAGACGCGCTACGTCCTGGGCCTCTCGAAGAAGCCCTCCGAGGTTCTGCGTCTGGCGGCCAAGCGCATGGCCGCGGCCATGCCCAAGATGGCGATGCATCATCACATGTTCTCCTTGGAGCGGGTCAAGACCAAGCTGCCGATCACCTTGACCGCGGCGCTCGACGGCGACGCGCTGGTCTCCAAAATCCTGCTGGAGCGGGCGCGCGCCCTGAGCCGCGACCCGAAAACGGAGACCGTCATCCTGGTCGCGCACGGTCCCGTGGACGACGCGGCCATGGGCCCCTGGAACGCGGCTTTGGCCAAGCACGCCGACGATCTCCGCCGCGACGGAGGGTTCCGCACGGTATCCTTCGGCGTCCTTCGCGACGATGCCGCGCCGCCGGTCCGCGCCGCCTCCGTGGCCGCGCTGCGCGCGCGCGTGGCGTCGGGCGCGAAAGACGGCCGGGCCATCGTGGTTCCCGTCCTGATCGCGCGCGGCGGCATCGAAGGCAAGCTGCCGCACGACCTGGACGGCCTGACCTACGCCTGGGACGGCGAGACCTTGCTGCCGCACGACGGCTTCGACGAGTGGGTGCTCTCCAAGGCCGCGGCGGCCGCGAAAACCGCGCCGTGACGGAAATTTGACAGTGTTTCGATCAATTGTTATTCTGTGGTGACGAATGGTTTTAAACGCTCGCTGCTAATATAGGTAATAACCAAAAACATGAGTGATCCCACCGATAAACCCTCGTCCGCGGCTCCCGCCGCGGCCCCCGCGCCCAAGCCGGCCGCGCCCATGACGCGCGGGGATTTCCTGTGGCTGGGCTGGAGCGCCTTGGCCGCCTTCTTCGCGGCGACGGCCGCGGCCGGCGCCCGCTTCATGTTCCCGAACGTGATCTACGAGCCCTCGCAGAAGTTCAACGCGGGTCCCGCCGCCAGCTACGACCAGGGCGTCTCGACCAAGTGGCTCAACGAGCAGCGCATGTGGATCATCCGCACGCCCTCCGGCATCTACGCGCTCTGGGCCCGCTGCACGCACCTGGGCTGCACGCCGAACTGGTGGGGAGACCAGAACCGCTTCAAGTGTCCCTGCCACGGCTCCAACTACACCATGGCAGGGGACGTGATCGCCGGCCCCGCCCCTCGCCCTCTGTGGCGCGCGAAGATCGAGCTGTCGCCCCTGGGCGACCTCATCGTCGACAAGTCGGTCCTGGAAGATATGCCCGGCAAGCGCGAACTGGCGCCGTTCTTCGTTCCTTTCGCGTCCTAAGGATCCCATGCCCACACTCGACATCGAGAAGCTGAAAAAAGAAGTCATCGACTCCCAGATCTGGCGGTCGGTGTTCCGCGGCGGCGTCTGGAAGGACACCCCGCGCGACCGCGCCGCCCACATCATCGGCAACGTCTGGCTGCACCTTCACCCGGTGAAGGCGCGCCCGCGCGCGCTGAAGTGGGCCTACACCTGGGGCATGGGCGGCATCTCGTTCGCCCTGTACCTGATCCTGACCCTCAGCGGCGTGGCCCTGATGTTCTACTACCGGCCCACCGTGGGCCTGGCCTACCGCGACATCAAGGACCTGGCCTACGCGGTCACCTTGGGCAAATTCCTGCGCAACGCCCACCGCTGGGCGGCGCAGGCCATGGTCGTGTCGGTCATCGCGCACATGGTCTCCGTGTTCCTGCGCGGCGCGTACAAGAAGCCCCGCGAGTTCAACTGGGGCGTCGGCGTGCTGCTGTTGACCTTGACGCTGTTCCTGTCCTTCACGGGTTATCTGCTCCCGTGGGACCAGCTGGCGATCTGGGCCGTCACCGTCGGCACGAACATGGCCGGCGCGACGCCGTTCCTGGGCAACGAAGGCCCCTTCGGCGGCCTCATGGGGATGCACATCAACAACGACGTGCGCTTCACCTTGCTGGGCGGCACCATGGTCGGCGAGAACACCTTGCTGCGCTTCTATGTGATGCACTGCGTGGCGGTGCCCTTGGTGGTCGGCATTTTGCTGATCCTGCATTTCTGGCGCATCCGCAAGGACTCCTTCTCGGCCGCGCCCTACCAGGCCAACGAGGAGAAGGTGGACGTGTGGCCGCATCTGATCAAGCGCGAGTACATCGGCGCGGCGGGCACGGCCCTGTTCATCATGATCTGGTCCATCCTGCAGAACGCGCCGCTCGAGTCCATCGCGAACCCGAACGTGACGCCCAACCCGTCGAAGGCCCCGTGGTACTTCGTCGGCCTGCAGGAACTGCTGGTGTACTTCGATCCGTGGATCGCCGGCGTGCTTCTGCCCGGCCTGATCATCGTGGGCCTGATCGCGATCCCGTACCTCGACACGAACCCGAAGGGCATCGGCACGTACGCGTGGAAAGACCGCGCGTTCGCCAACACGATGTTCATGCTGGGCATCGCGATGTGGTTCATCCTGATCTTCATCGGCTACGCCTGCCGGGGACCGAACTACGCGTTCTATCCGCCCTGGGAAAGCTGGTACATCCTGAAGGCCGCTCCGCCGCCGACGTGGAGCGTGTTCGGCCCGAAGGGAGTCGGGGCCCTGCCCATCATCCTGGGCATCCCGGTGATCGGCGGCCTGTTCGCGGCGTCCATGCTGCTGCCGAAGCTGATCCAGAAGGAGCTGAGCGGCGCGAAGCTGATGGGAGGCTTCCTGGCCGTCCTGGCCGCGCTGGCCGGCGTCGGCATGGCGATGGGGAAGTTCGGCGTTCTGGCGAGCGGCTTCATGCTGTTCTTCGGCGCCGTGGCCTTCTACTTCGGCTTCATCATGCCGCAGCGGCATATCCGCTCTCTGGATTGGCCGCGGTACCTGGTGACGATGGCCTTGGTCGTGTGCACGATGGGGATTCTCCTTAAGATGTGCGCCCGCCTGACCTTCGACATCAAATACGTACTGACCATTCCGACCATCAGCCTGAATATCTGACCATGAGCTACCGAAAACTGTTCTACGTCGCGAACTTCCTGATGCTCGGGGTCTTCATTTGGGCCCTGGCGGCCGACAACAAGGCGGAATGGAAGGACTACCAGTCGAAGTACTTCCAGATGACGGCCGACAACCTGGAAAAGCAGGCGTCCGCGGAGAAGGACCCGAAGAAGGCCGCGGACCTGCGCGCGCTGGCCAAGAAGACGCGGAATTCTCCGCTGGAGATCCGGCAGATCATCGTCGGGGACCTGGGCCGCTACGACCGCTGCACGACCTGCCACGTGGCGATGGACGAGTACACCAACCCCACGCTGAAGACGCCGGCGGACTGGCCCAATCCGTACAAGGGCCACCCGAAGGTGGACTCGGAATTGGTCAAGGCCCATCCGTTCACGAAGTTCGGCTGCACGGCCTGCCACGAGGGCCAGGGCCTGGCGACGACCGCCGCCGACGCGCACGGCCACGTCCTGCATTGGGAGCACCCGATGCTGAGCGTGAAGGACGGGCACATCCAAGGCTCCTGCGTGAAGTGCCACGACAACTTCGAGACGCTCAAGGGCGCCGAAATCGCCGCCAAGGGCCGCGCGCTTTTCAAGCAGCACGGCTGCTACGGCTGCCACGCGATCAACGGCTGGGGCCAGTCGGTCTCGGTCGGTCTGGAAGCCATCGCCGACAAGCCGTTCGAGCGCATCGCCGGCTACAACTACGACCGCGTGCGCATCGACGGCAAGAGGCTGCCCGAGTCGGAGTGGAACATCCAGAATTGGATCCTGGCCCACTTGACCAACGACCCGCAGCACGTGACGCCCAACGACCCGTTCAAACACCTGAACGCCGAGCCCATCCCGCCGTCGGGCATGGCGAACTTCAGCTCGTTCGTCGACGACAAGGACACCGGCCACGGCGAGCTCAGCCGATCGGACGCGGACGCGATCGTCGCGTACCTGTCGGGCATGACGCAGGAGGAACTGATCCCGTACCGCTGGCACGTCTCCGGATCCCCGGAGCGCGAGCCGAAGTTCGCGGACGCGAAGGCGCACGGCCACTACGTCTTCCAGAAGTACGGCTGCGCGGGCTGCCACGGCCTGGACGCGAAGCAGGGGCGCCGGCGCTTCAACGCGCTGGGACCCGGGCAGAAGCCCTACGACCCGAAGATGACCGACGACGAGAAGTTCGCGGAGATGGAGAAGGGCGCCGAGCCCACGCTCCCGGACTTGATGGGCACCTACACCCACGACGAGCTGGTCAAGAAGATCGGCAACGGCGTGGCCGCGTCGGAGGCGAAGAAGTGGGATCCGGACGGCCCCCTGCCCATGGTGTTCATGCCGGTCTGGAAGGACAAGATCTCGAAGCACGAGATGGACGATCTCGCCACTTGGCTGCTGAGCACGGCCAAGAAGGACGATTCCGGATTCTAACGACGTCTTAAGAGGAGAAATTCTATGAACCGCAAATGGTTGTTCGTCGTGGCCGCGGCCCTGATGGGGCTGACGGCGGTCCCGGGCGCGCACGCCGCCGAGATGAGCGAGAAGGAGAAGGCGCTGGCCAGCCCCTACCCGAACGACCTGGGCCCCGGCACCTTGCCCGAGGACGTCCTCAAGACCTACCCCGCCAACATCCAGGACGGCTACCACACCCTGATCGGCGACGTGAAGAAGGACGGCAAGTGGGTGTACAACAACGGCAAGTCCGGCTGCGTGCAGTGCCACACGGCCTCGCGCCCGCTCAACAGCCGCTTCGTCGAGCCCATGGGCGGGACCGACGACGTGAAGCAGACCGCCGCGCTGGCCGAGATGAAGAAGGCCAACCCGGAGGTCTTCAAGGACCTGACGATCTGGCAGCCCGAGGTCAAGGTCTTCAACCGCTACGTGAAGCGCATGATGAACAAGCCGGGCTGCGCGATCACCAAGGGCGAAGGCAAGCTCATCTGGGAGTTCCTGGAATACGACGGCTCGCACCGCAAGGTCGGCGCCAACGCCGCGAAGTGGGCCGAGCACCGCAAGAAGCTGGTGGCCGAGTTCAAGGAGAAGTACCCGAAGCGCTACGAGGAGCTGAAGGCCGCCAACGACCTCTAGAAGCATTTGAATAAAGCCGCCGTCCGCGTCCTGCTCGTCTACGGTTATAGTCCGAGCGGCCACGCGGCGGCGGCTTTTTCTTTGTCCGAAGCCTTTCGTGCCGCCGGGCACTCCGTCTCTCTCGTCGAGGTGTCTTCC
>JAGWMT010000427.1 GCA_028871595.1 Elusimicrobiota bacterium | reverse complement strand
CTCGAACGGCTTCAGCATGACTTCCTGGGCGCCGGCCTCGCGCGCGCGCTGGACGGCGTCGGAGTAGCCGGTCAGGACCATCACCGGCACGCGCTCGGCGTCGGGCAGGCGGCGCAGGCGGGCCAGCACCTCGAAGCCGTCCATCCCGGGCATCATCACGTCCAGGATGACCAGGTTCGGCGTCTCGTCCTTGATTTTCTCGAGCGCCTCGAAGCCGGAGCGCGCGGTCGCGATGGAGACGTTGCGGCTGACGCTGGCCAGGAACAGCATGAGGACCTCGACCAAGTCGGGATTGTCCTCGACGATGAGGACCCGCTTCTTGCGCAGGGTCTCCCCGCCGTCCACGACGGTGGGAGCGGCGTCCGGCGCGCACGTGGGCAACTCCAGGTGGGAGGTGGCACCCGTGCCGGCGCCCTTGCTTTCCAGCCAGATCCGGCCGCCATGCTGCTCGACGATCTCCTTCGACAGCGG
Organism: Elusimicrobiota bacterium; assembly: GCA_028871595.1. Next base: position 1,558 of record JAGWMT010000427.1, on the reverse strand, counting down.
CAAACCCAGCCCCAGCCCCGGGTATTCGCGGGTCGGACCTTGGTTGGCCGCGAAGAAGCGTTCGAAAATGTGCGGCATCACCTCGGGAGGTACGCCCGGCCCCTGGTCGGACACGGCCAGCTTGGCTTGACTGCCGGAGGCGGTGAGCTCCACGCGCAGGGCCCCGCCCACCGGGCTGAATTTCGTGGCGTTGTTGAGCAGATTGTCCACGACGTCGCCCAGTTTTTCCTCGTCGGCCAAGGACCAGAAGGCGCCCGTGCCCAACTCCGCGGTCACCACGATCTTCTTCCGGCGGATCTCCTTGCCGGCGCGTCCCAATTGGAACTCGACGAGGTTCTTCAGATTGACCGGCTTGAGGAGGGTCGGCTTGCGGCCCTCATGGACTTCGCGGATGCGCAGGATGTTGTTGAGGGTGACCAGGAGCGCTTCGGAGCGCTCGACGATGGAGGTCAGCGCCTTCTGCTGGTGATCGTTGAGCGGTCCCAGGTTGCCGTCGCGCATGGTGTTCGCGTAGCCGATGACCACGGTGAGGGGAGTGCGCAGTTCGTGGGAGACGTTGGCGATGAACTCGTTCTTCATCTGATTGACCTGGCGCAGTTCCATGTTCTGGTTGACCAGGTTGCGGATTTCGATGACGCGGCGCAGAAGCTGCCCCAGGTCGGCCGCGCGGAGATCCTTGTGGGTCAGGTAGTCCATCGCGCCCTTCTTCATCGCCGCGACGGCGACCTGTTCGCTGCCCGCGGCCGTGGTCATGACCACGGCCGCCTTTGGATGGTGCTGGCGGATCTTGTCGAGGATGTCCAGACCGTCGGTGGGGGGGAGGCGGTAGTCCAGGAAGATCAGGTCGAAGGTCCGCTCCGTCAGCTTCCGGAGGCCCTCGTCCCCGTCGGCGGCGGCGTCCACGAAGAGGCGGCCCTGGTTCAGTTTTTCCAGCTGGGACTTGAGCAGGGTCCGGTTGTCGGGTTCGTCGTCCACGACGAGGATTGAAAACTGGGGTTCTTCCGGGGTGGCCATCGCGGCCCATTGTAGCAGACACGCCCCGTCCCGTCCAGTCCGCCCGTCCCCCCTTCCTTGATAAGAGAGGCCGGAAAAGCTATCCTGACTGCCCCCTCGAAACGAGGTCTATGCCTACTGAAACGACCCTCCATCCCGACGTCTCGAAAATACTCCTGGGAGAGGACGCGCTGCGCGCGCGCATCCGCGAAATGGGCGCGCAGATCACCCGCGATTACGCCGGCCGCCGCCTGATGGTCGTGGGCGTGCTCAAGGGAAGCCTGATCTTCATGGCCGACTTGCTCCGGGTGATCGGCAGCGAGGTGGACGTGCACGTGGACTTCCTGGCCGTGTCGTCCTATGCCGGGACGGCCTCGACCGGGACCATCCGCGTCCTGCTCGACCTGCGCGAGAATCCCGAGGGGCGCGACGTCCTGGTCGTCGAGGACATCGTGGACACCGGCCTGACCCTTTCGTCGCTGACGGAGACCCTGCGGGCGCGCAAGCCGCGCTCCCTGGAGGTCTGCACCTTGCTGGACAAGCCGGACTGCCGGAAGACGCCTTT
>JAGWMT010000426.1 GCA_028871595.1 Elusimicrobiota bacterium | reverse complement strand
AGAGCCGCCCAACGGAACGGACCTTTGCCTTCGCAGAACAGAGGCCGGATGAACTCGGGCACGAAGCCGGGGATGTCGAAAGCGTTCTTCACGCCGGCCTCCACGGCCCGGGCGCGAATATTATTGCCGTAATCGAACGTCACGGCGCCCTGTTTCTGCAGCGCCAGCATCGCCTGAACATGGCGCCCCATCGAGTCGATCGATTTTTTGACGTATGACTTCGGATCGCTCTTCCGGAGGCGTGCCGCCGCGGCGATGTCATACCCCTTCGGGATATATCCATACAACGGATCATGCGCGGAGGTCTGGTCCGTCAAAACGTCGATAGGAACTCGCCGTCGGGCCAGTTCCGGCAAAACTTCGGCGGCATTTCCCAGAAGACCGACCGACAGGGCTTCCCCTTTCTTCTTGGCGCGCTCGACGCGCTCCAGAGCGGAGTCGAGATTTTCCTCGACGCAATCGATATATCGCGTCTTCAAGCGGAACCGAAGGCGACTGGGGTCGGCCTCCACGGCCAGACACACCCCGCCGTTCATCGTCGCCGCCAACGGCTGCGCCCCGCCCATGCCGCCCAGACCGGCCGTCACGACGAGCCGTCCGGCGAGACTTCCGCCGAAATGCTTCCGGGCGGCCGCGGCGAACGTTTCGTACGTACCCTGAAGGATGCCCTGGGTTCCGATGTAGATCCAGGACCCGGCGGTCATCTGGCCGTACATCATCAGACCTTTCTTATCGAGCTCGTCGAAAGTCTCCCAATTCGCCCACTTGCCGACCAGATTGGAATTCGCGATCAGAACCCGGGGCGCCTGGTCGTGGGTTTTGAATACGGCGACGGGCTTCCCGGATTGCACCAGCAACGTTTCATCGTCGCCGAGAGACCGAAGCGACTTCACGATCGCGTCGTAACAGGCCCAATTTCTTGCCGCCTTGCCGCGGCCGCCGTAGACGACCAGGTCCTGGGGCCGTTCGGCCACCTCGGGGTCCAGGTTGTTCATCAGCATGCGCAGGGCGGCCTCCTGCTGCCAGCCCTTGCACGTGATCTTATTGCCGCGGGGAGCGCGAATCGTTCTCATGATGGCGAGTTATCCACAATCCGACTGTCGTCAACGACAGTCAGAGCACGGCGAATCATGCGAATATTTCTTCGAACGCGCCCGACAACACCAGCTCGCGCGCCGTTTCCAGCTTGCCGGACAACACCTCGTCGCCGCGCGTGGCCTTCACCTTCGAGCGCAGGATCTTCAGGCCGCGCTCCACGACGGCGCCCGATTTCAGCGGGCGGTGGAACTCGATGGCCTGGGCGGCGGAGACCAGTTCGATGGCCACGACCTGGGCCGCGTTCCAGACGATCTTCTTGAACTTGAGCGCCGACCACATCCCCATGCTGACGAAATCCTCTTTATTGGCCGACGTGGGGACGGAGTCGGCGGAAGCGGGATGGGCCAGGGCCTTGTTCTCCGACGCCAAGGCGGCGGCCACATACTGGGCGATCATGAAACCCGACTCCACGCCCGCGTCGTGCGAGAGGAACGGTTTCAGCCGCGGCGCTTGGCCCGCGGTCACCTGGAAGGTCCGGCGCTCGGAGATATTGGCCAGCGCGGTCAGCGCCCCGGCGGCGGAGTCGAACGCGAACGACAGCGCCTGGCCGTGGAAGTTGCCGCCGCTGATCACGCGGCCGCGGGAGATCAGGGGATTGTCGGTGACGGACCGCATCTCGGTCTCCACGACGCGGCGGGCGTCCGCCAGCCGGTCCCAGACCGCGCCGTGGACCTGCGGGGCGCAGCGCAGGGAGTAGGAGTCCTGCACGCGCGGATCGTCCACGACGTGGGAACGCCGGATCTCGGAGCCGGCCAATAAACGGCGAAGCCCGCGCGCGGCGGCGATCTGGCCCGGATGCGGCTTCAGTTCCTGGATGGCCGCGTCGTACGGGGCCGGCGTGCCGGTCAAGGCGTCCAAACTCGCCGCGCAGGCCAGTTGCGCCGCGCGCCAGACGCGTTCCGCGGCCAAGAGCGAAAGCCCGCCGACCGACTGCATCGCTTGGGTGCCGTTCAAGAG
>JAGWMT010000086.1 GCA_028871595.1 Elusimicrobiota bacterium | reverse complement strand
GTCAACGCCCTGCGCGCCGCCCGCACCGAGGTCTCGATCGCCAACGCTTACTTCCTCCCCGGTTGGCGCATCCGCCACGAGCTGACCCGGGCCGCGCGACGCGGGGTGAACGTGCGGGTCATGGTCCCCGGCCATTCGGATTCCAACGCTGTCTGGCACGCCATGCGCGCGCACTACGAGCATCTCCTCGCGCGGGGCGTGCGCATCTTCGAGTTCCAGGGCCCCATGCTCCACGCGAAGGCCGTGGTCGTGGACCGGGAATGGTGCTCCGTCGGCACGTACAACCTCGACCACCGGAGTTTGATCCACAATCTGGAGGTCAACCTCAACGTGCTGGACCGGGAACTGGCCTCCCGCCTGGCGGCCCGCTTCGAGACGGGCCTGGAAAGCTCCCGCGAGATCACCTTGGCCGACTGGCGCCGCCGTTCCGCGTGGGAACGCCTCCAGGAGCGCTTCTGGTCCTCGTTCAACTATTTCTTCTGATCCGCGGGGCCACGCGCCGAATTTGATAAGCTTCGAACCCGTGAGAAGGCTTTACCTGATGCGCCACGGACATTCGCCCGCGCCCGCCGAAGCCGGGGTGAAAACCGACGCCCTGCGCCCGCTGTCGGACAAGGGCCGCGGGGACGCCCGCCGCATGGCCGAGGAGATCCTCGCGCGCGGCGGCAGACCCGCCCTCGTCCTCCATTCTCCCCTCCTCCGCGCGGTTCAGACCGCCCAGGGGGCGTCGGCCGTCCTGCACGCGGAACCGGCGTCCTTCCGCGCCCTCGACAACACCTTGCCGCCCGAAAGCGCTCTCGATCAAATCCGCGCCCGCGCCGGCGAGGCCGGCGACGTATTGGCCGTCGGACATCAACCGCAGATCGGCGAGATCGCCGCCTTGTTGACCGGCGAAATTTTCGAAATCCGCCCCGCCGGCGTGGTCGCCGTCGAACTCGGCCCCGAACCGCGCCTGCTCTGGTCGGCGAACGTCGACGAGCTCGCCTGAGGCGATGCCGCCGCGCGTCCGAATTGCTAAAGTGACGACGTGAGCGCTCGCCGACGACGCCGCTCCGACCTTCGCCTCGCCAGCCCGTTCTGGCGCGCGCTGCCACACTACCTCGCGTATCCCGCCATCGGAGCGATGCTGGGGCTGGGCTCCCCCATCGGGGCGTTCGCCCTGCGCTTTTGGCTGGCGGATCCCTTGCTCAAGGAAGTCTGGGCGCGCAGCGAACTGGACTACAATTTCCTTTTCTACGCCTACATGGCGGTCGGCACCATCGCCGCGTTCATCGTCTTCGGCTACGCGCTGGGCCTGCGCTCCGAGAAGCAGAAATTCAGCAACCGCATGCTCTCCTCCCGCGTCGAGGAACTGCACCTGAAGTCCGTCACCGACGCCTTGAGCGGCGCCTTCACTTACGGCTATCTCTACGAGGTCCTGGAGATCGAAATCCAGCGGACGCTCACCGACAAGCGCCCCCTGTCGGTGATGATCCTGGACATCGACGAGTTCAAGCGCGTCAACGACAGCCACGGCCACCTGTTCGGCGACCGCGTCATCCGGGAGACCGCCGAGACCATCTCGGCCCACGTCCGCTCCCACGACATTCTAGGACGCTACGGCGGCGACGAATTCGTGGTCGTGATGCCCGGAGCCGACAATGCCACCTCGCTGCACGTGGCCGAACGCGTCCGCGCCGGCGTGGCCAAGAACGGCTTCATGGCCACGGTCAGCATCGGCGTGGCCACCTTCGACGGATCCACCCAGGAAAAGCCCAGCGACCTTCTCCACCGCGCCGACATGAACCTTTACCAGGCCAAGCGCGACGGACGGGACCGCGTCAGCGGCCGGAGCGACCCCGCATGATCCTGCTCGCCGCCGCGCTGCTGCTGGCCGCCCCGCCCGCCCGCGCCCAGGCCCCCTCTTCCTGGAGCCTGGTCTGGAGCGACGAGTTCGAGGACGCCGCCGGCGCGCCGCCGAATCCGGCGAAATGGGGCTACGACGTGGGCGGCGACGGCTGGGGCAACCACGAGCTCGAGTTTTACTGCGCCCCGGGCGCGCCCTCCCCGTGCTCCGCCGAAGCGCCGAACGCCGTACAGGACGGGCGCGGCCGCCTGGTGATTTCCGCCGTGCGCGATGCCGCCGGGAGATGGACCTCGGCGCGACTCAACACGAAGGGCTTGGCCCAATTCCAATACGGCCGAATCGAGGCGCGCATGCGCCTGCCGGCCGCCGCGGGGCTGTGGCCCGCCTTCTGGCTGCTGGGCACCGACATCTCCACCGCCGGCTGGCCTTCGTGCGGCGAGATCGACGTGATGGAGAACGTCCCCGCGAACGTCCCCGGCGGACTGGGCGCGGACGTGATCAAGTCCACCGTGCACGGCCCGGGTTATTCCGGCGTCGGCGGAGTGGGCCGGAAGACCCGGTTTCCGGACCGCGTGCGCGTGGACGACGAATACCACGTGTACGGCGCGCTCTGGTCGCCCGGCCGCATCCGCTTTTACGTGGACGATTGGACCAAGCCTTTCTTCACCGTCACCCGCAAAAGCGTCCCGAAAGGCAAGCGCTGGGTCTTCGATCATCCCTTCTTCCTCATCATGAACCTGGCGGTCGGCGGCGACTGGCCGAAGAACCCCGACGCGACGACTCCGAACCCCGCCAAGATGTACGTGGACTACGTCCGCGTGTATCGTTCCGCGCCTTAATCACGGAACTTTTTCGACCCCCGAGCCGTATATATACCGCACCGGTAGCGGCAGCGTGCGTCTTACGAGACACGCCGACTCGCTCCAGAGCAAGTTCGCGTGTCCCGAAAGACACGATTGGAGCGGGAATGGATGAGATTCGAGACGAATCGGCGGCCGCGTTCGTGAAAAGGATTCGGGACCGAGCGCGCATCACGAAAACAGAATTATCCGGACATTCGGGGGTCGAGCGAGCCATGATCGTCCGTCTCGAGGCAGGGCGAGAGCCGAAGCTGTCCACGCTGCGGCGGCTCGTCGCATCCTTGGGCGGACGATTGGAGTTCGCGGCGCGCTTCGAACGGCCGTTGCAGGCGCTCGCCGAGGATTTCCTGCGTCAACGCGAGGACGCCTGGCGCGAGGCCTGGGACCGGCGCAGAGCCGCGCGACTTAACGAGAGAGACGGGTATCCAGCCACACCGCCAGCGCCAGCACCACGCCGCGGGTCACGTACTTGATCTCGGGCGCGACGGCCAGCAAGGTCATGCCGTTGAGCAGGGCGGCCATGATCAGGGCGCCGAACAGGACGCCGCGAACGTTGCCGCGCCCGCCGTTGAGGCTGGTCCCGCCGATCACGCACGCCGCGATGGCGTCCAGCTCCATCAGGTCGCCGACGGTGGTGGTGGAGGCGCCCGCGTAGGCGGTTTGCAGAAAGCCGGTGACCGCCACCGCGGCGCCCATCAGGGCGAAGGCCGTGATCACGGTCTTGTCCACGTCGATGCCGGCCAGCAGGGCGGCCTCGGGATTGCCGCCGATCGCGTACAGGCGGCGGCCGAAGGCGGTGTGCTCGGTCAGGATCAGGACCAAAAACGCGCTGACGGCGAGCAGGATCGCCGGCAGAGGCACGCCGCGAAAGCCGTTGGTCACCGCCACGAACAAGGCGACGCATTGCGCGCCCAGGAAGGCCTTCAGGAAGCCGGCCTCCGCGTCGTACGAGAGCCCGTCCTTCTTCGCCGCTTCGGCCCGCCGCCACCAGCCGCCCAGGAGCACCGCCGCGGTCGTCGCGGCCAGCGCCCAGCCCCAGGCCGGCGGAAGGTAGGTGGTCGTCAACCGCGCCAGAATGTTCGGGGCGCCGGCGGGCGAGACGGACACGGTGGAATTCTGGATCACCAGCCAGAACAGGCCTTTGAACGCCAGCAGGCCGCCCAAGGTGATGATGAAGGCGGGCATCTTCTGCGTGACGATGAGCTTGCCCATGCCGTGCCACAACAGCAAAGCGAGCGCCCCCGCGGCCAGCATGGCCAGCGGCGCCGGCCAGCCGGAGCGCGTGATCAGCACGGCGGCCACGCCGCCGATCAGGCCCACGCCGGAGCCCGCGGACAGATCAATGTGGCCGGGCAGGATGACCAGGAACATCCCCAGCGCCAGGATGGCGGTGGTGGACAGTTCGATGGCCAGCATGGACAGGTTGCGCGAGCCCAGGAAGTCCGGAGACAGCAGGGCGAAGACGCCGACGATCGCCCCCAGCGCCAGGACCTCCGACCAGTCGCGCAGCTCGATGGACCGATTCCCGCTCATGCCGCCTCCTCTCGTCCCAGCGCGGCGGCGATGAGCCGCTCCTGCGTGGCCTCGGCGCGGGAGAACTCCCCCACGACGCGGCCGGAGCGCATCATCGCGATCCGGTCCGACATCCCGAGCAGCTCGGGAAGCTCGCTGGACACCAGCACCACCGCCAAGCCTTTTTCGGTGAGGCGGTTGATCATCTCGTAGACCTCCACCTTCGCGCCCACGTCCACGCCGCGCGTGGGCTCGTCAAGCAAGAGCACCTTCGGCGCGGAGCGCCGCGCGCGTCCCACCAGCACCTTCTGCTGATTGCCGCCGGACAGGCCGCCCACGCGCGCGTCCAGGCTGGGCGTCTTGATGCGCAGCTCGGCGCGGTCGCGCTCGTTGAGGACGGTCTCGGCGCGCGCGTCCAGCAGCCCGCCGCGGAGGAGGGACTTCAAGGTGGATAAGGAAAGATTGAAGCCGACGGACTGGTCGATGATGAGGCCGTGGCGGCGGCGGTCCTCGGTGACCAGGGCCAGGCCGGCCGCCAGCGCGTCCCAGGGCATTCCCTCGCGCAGCGGCGCGCCGTCCACGGCGACGCTTCCGCCCGTGCGCCGGCCCCACGCGCCGAACAGGTGCATGACCAATTCCGTCCGGCCCGCGCCCATCAGCCCGCCGATTCCCAGGACCTCCCCGGCGCGGACCGAGAAGGAGACGTCGGCCAGGCGCCGCACGCCGGTCGCGCCTTCCGCGCAAAGGCCCTTCGCCTCCAGGCGCACGGGCCCCAGGGCGGGCGCGCGCCGCGGAAACAGGTCGCCGATCTCTCGTCCCACCATGTCGCGGATCAGGACTTCCCGGGAGGCCTCCGACGCCGGGCGGGTGCTCACCGTGGAACCGTCGCGCAGGACCGTGACGCGGTCGGCCAGATGGTCGATCTCCTCGAGCCGGTGGGAAATATAGATGATGCCGATCCCCTGGTTCCGCAGCTCGCGCACCAGCTCCATGAGGCGCCGCGCCTCGGCCTCGGCCAGGGCCGCCGTCGGCTCGTCTAAAATGAGGACGCGCGCGTCGCGGCGCAGGGCCTTGGCGATCTCCACCAGCTGGCGCTGGCCCGCGCCCAGCCTCTCGACCGGCAGGTCCGGATCCACGTTCAGCCCCAGCTTCCCCAGCCACATCTGCGCGTCCCGGCGCGCCTCGGTCCAGTCCACCAGGCCTCCGCGGGACGGCCAGTCGCCCAGGCGCACGTTCTCCGCGACGCTCAGCGCCGGGACCAAGGCCAGCTCCTGCGAGATCGAGGCGATGCCCGCGCGCTGCGCGTCGCCCACGCCGCGGAACGCCGCGGGGCGTCCGCCCACGAACAGCTCGCCCTCGTAGGAGCCGTGCGGATGGACGCCCGACAGCAGCTTGATCAAGGTGGACTTGCCGGCCCCGTTCTCGCCGCACAGGGCATGGATCTCGCCCGCCTTCACGTCGAAGCGGACGTCCTTGAGCGCGACCACGCCCGGAAAGCGCTTGGTGACGCCGCGCGCCTCGAGCAGGGGCGCGGTCACGGGCGCTTCGGCCTCTGGTCGGCGGGCACGCCCTTGTACACGTCGTCGTACGAATGGTAGCCGTCCTTGACGACCGTGGCCAGCAGGTTCTCCCGGGTCACCGCGATGGTGTCCTTCAGGATGGTGGGAATCTTCCCCTTGCCGTTGTCCATTTCCTCGCGCGCGACGATGGGGCGTCCCTTGATCATCCTGATCGCCGCGTCCAGCGCCGCGGTCACTTCCAGCACGGTGGGCTTGTAGATGGTCGCCGCCTGCGTGCCGGACGCGATGCGCTGGCAGGCCACCAGTTCCGCGTCCTGACCCACGACGACCACCTTGCCCGCCAGCCCTTCCTCGCTGAGCGCCTGGATCGCGCCTCCGGCGGTGCCGTCGTTGGCGCACAGCACGGCGTCGATGGCGTGGCCGTTGCGCGTGAGCGCCGCGTTCATGATCTTTTTCGCGTTCTCCGGCCGCCACTCCTGGGCCCAGTCCTCATGGACGACCTTGATCTCGCCCTTCGTGATCAGCGGCGCCAGGATATCGTCCTGGCCCTGCTTCACCAGGAAGGAATTGTGGTCGGTCTTCGCGCCCTGGATGCGGACCAGCCGGATCGGGCGGCGGTCCTTGAGCTTGGACAGGAGCGCCTGCGCCTGCATCTCGCCGATGCGCACCGCGTCGAAGGCCACGTACAGGTCCACGTCGGCGCCGGTGATCAGGCGATCATAGGAGATCACGGGAATCCCCGCCTCATGAGCCAAATCCACGGCCTTGGCCATCGCCGCCCCGTTGTGCGGGGCGATGATGATGGCCCCCACGTGCCGGCTGATCAGCGCCTGCACGTCCTGCATCTGGCGCGTGTCGTCGCTGTTGGCGGCCTGCACCAGCAGGTCCGCGCCCATTTCGCCGGCCTTCGCCTCGAAGACCTCCTTGTCGCGCTGCCAGCGCTCTTCCTTGAGCGTGTCCAGGGAGAGGCCGATGAGCGGACGGGCCGAGGGGCCCGCGGCCGCGGGCCCGCGCCCCCCGCGCGCGAGCGTCGCGCCCAAGGCGACGCTGACGATCAGAGACGCGACGACCAGCCAGTTGCGTGCGGTCAGGTTCATGGGGCGATCATAGCATGGACGCAGTCATTCTTGAAGTCGCAGCGCGGACAGTAGCGCGTGTCGGGGCCGAAGCGGCCCGATTCGATCTCGTCCGCGGCCGCGGAGATGTCGGCGCCCAGCGCCTCCTCGCCGGACGGGTCGTAGGGCATGCTCACCCGCGCTCCCGCCGTCACGCTGTCCACGGTCAACGTCGCCACGCGCACGCCCAGGGCGCGGAACGCGCCCAGCGCGTAAAAGCGCAGCTGGAGGTCGGCCTTGAGTTGGTCCGGGGTCGGAGCGACCGGGCCCGTCTTATAGTCGATCAGTTCGTAGGAGCCGTCGGGGAGCTGGTCGATGCGGTCGATCATGCCGCGCACCGTGTGCCGCCCCAGCGGCCAGGTGAATTCCTTCTCGAGCGCGATGGGCCGGGCGCGGCGGGACATCTCCTCGCCGTGGAAGCGCGTCAGGACCCGCTCCGCCTTCGCGTACCAGCGGGATTCCGCCGATTCGTCGGGATAGCCGCCGGCCAGCCAGCGCGCGCGCAAGGCGTCCAGCAGCGCGTCCAGGGAGTCGTCGCCGGAGCGCAGCCAGGTCTCCAGGGCCCGGTGAACCGACAATCCGAAGGAGGACTTCTCGTTCGGCGGAATCCGGCGGCCGTCGACGAACAGGAACTTGTACTTCCAGGGACACTCGCGGTAGATGCGGTACCGCGTGTACGAAATCTCCATTTACGCGGCGGGAGCGGAGGGCGCCGCGGCGCGGCGGTGGAAGTCCATGAAGGTGTCGCCGTACTTCTCCCGGCGGAAGCGCTCCCATCCCGCGGGGACCGTGACTTCTTCCTTCACGTGATGCTGGACCAAGACCAGCGCGTCGGGGCCCGGAAGTCCCGCCTCGATCACCCTCGCCAGTGACGGAGTCGAAAAATGGAGCGGACGGTCCTCCTCGTCTCGGTACGGCGGACCGAGGAAGACGATATCGAACGTCGTCACGCCGGCGCGGTAGGCGACCCAGGACAGGTCCTGCAGGATATCGCCGTAAGAGGTGCGGCCCTTTCCCGCCATTCCCAGGGCCTTCAGGTTTTCGTCGATGACGGCCAGACAGCGCTTATCCCGATCCACGAAGAAGGCGGACTCGGCGCCGCGCGAGAGGGCCTCCAAGCCCACCGAGCCGGTGCCCGCGTACAGGTCGAGGAATTTGGCTCCGCCCAAGTAGGGACGCAGGATGTCGAAGAGCGATTTCTTGATTCGCGAAGAGATCGGCTTGACGGGAAGGCTCTTGGGGACGCTTTTGAAGCGTCGTCCGCGGTTGTCGCCGGCGAGGATGCGCATGGCCCATATTATATAGAATGCGGACCCATGCCGCCGACCCAAGTGATCGTGGTGGACGACGACCCCATCGTGGGCTCCCTGACCTTGGAGCTTCTGCGCGACGCCGGCTTCACCGCGCGCCTGATCCAGGACAGCCTCAAGGCCCAGGAGGAGATCCGGCGCGACCAGCCCGCCTTGGTCGTCCTCGACATCCTGATGCCGGGGATCGACGGCCTGACCTTGCTCCACCGGCTCAAGTCCGACCCGGAGACCCAGAAGATCCGCGCCATCGTCGTCTCCGGCAAGTCCTTCGAGGCCGAGAAAACCCGCGCCCGCCAGTACGGCGCCGAGCTGTTCATCGAGAAGCCCTACGACGTGGAGACCTTCGGCCAGAAGGTCACCGAGATCATGAACTCGTCGGGCATCGCGGCGGTCAAGACCGCGCGCGCCCCTTCGGCGCCCGCCCCGGTTCCGCGCGCCGAGCTCAAGACCACGATCTGGGGATGCCGCTCGGCCTCCTCGGCGATCTCTCCCGTGGTGACGCGCTACGGCAAGCACACCGCGTGCGTGTCGGTGGAACTGCCGCACAGCATGATCGTGTTCGACGCCGGCTCCGGCATCGCCCTGCTGGGCAACGAGTTGATGAAAGCGGCGAAGTTCAAGGAGCTTTGGCTGTTCCTGACGCACTTCCACCACGATCACGTCGAGGGCCTGGCCGGCCTGCCCTGCGCCCGCGACAAGGACTTCACTTTGCACATCAGCGGCGCCGGGGACCCCGACAAGTCCCTGGAAGCCGCCCTGGCCGAGGCGTTCGAGCCGGGCTTCGGCGCCGAGACCCCCCCCTGCAAGATCGAGGTGTACGAACTGATCGAGCAGACCTACGAGATCATGCCCGGCGTGCGCATGACCGCCTTTTACGCCAACCACCCCGGCACCACCTTGGGCTACATTCTCCAGGCCGAGGACCGGAAGATCGCCTACTGCCCGGACAGCGAGATCTACGGCGATTTCGGGACGGCCCTCCAGGACTACGACGAGAAGCTGGGCGGGCTGGTCCACGGCGCCGACCTGCTGATCCACGACGGACGCTACACCGTCGACGACTACGCGAAGAACCGCAACAGCGGTCACTCCAGCTTCCTGGCCGCGGTGGACTTCGCGGGACGCAACAAGGTCAAGCAGCTGGTGCTGGTCCATCATGACGACAGCTACGCCGACGATGTCCTCGACAAGATGGCCAAGGACGCCGACGCGCGCGTGACCGAGAAGGGCTACGCGATGAAGGTGGCGCTCGGGCGCGAAGGCATGCGCCTCTCCGTCTAGCGCGCCGGCCCGGACAGGCGCCGCGCGAGCGCCAGGTTGACGGCGTCGGCCCCGGGCTCTTTCGGCGTCTCCAGAATTCCGGGCGTCGCGGCGAACTCCTCCCGCTCGAGCAGGACCTTCAATCCTTCCAGTCCCAAACGGCCTTTCCCCCAGTGCTCGTGATGCTCGCGATGGGAGCCGAGGAGGGCTCGGGAGTCGTTTAAGTGGAAGGCCCGGATCGCGTCGAAGCCCAGCAGGCGGTGGGCCCGCGCGAGAAACTTGAGCGCGGCCTCCGCGGAGGAAAGATCGTAACCCTGCGCCCAGGCGTGAGACGTGTCCAGGCATATTCCCAGGTCCGCGACGTGCGGCTTGACTGCGTCCTGGAGGCGCGTCAGCTCCTCAAGGCTACCGCCCATGCGACGCCCGCCCCCGGGCACGTTTTCAAGCAACAACGTTCCACGGAAGAAAGACTTCTCGACGGAACGGCGCACGGAGTCGGAAAACAAATGAGTCCCCTTTTCCGCGTCCGAGTCCGGCGAGTAGGCCCCGGCGTGGATCACGTACGCATCGCCCCCCAGCCCGGCGCAAAGCCGCAGTTCCTCCGCCAAATGAGCGACGGAACGGGATCGCCGCATCTCGTCCGACGACGCCAGGCTGGGAACGAAACGCGAGTGGACAAGCAGGACGCGGACGTTCGACGCGGCGCGCGCGGCGCGGAAGGCGGCCAGGTCCGCGTCGGTCGGAGCGACGTGCCGCGGATACGGAAGGACCTGAAGGGCGGCACACGACAGCTCGGACGCCTCGTCGAGCGCGCGCAGATGCCCGCGGCGCACCGAGGCGTGAATGCCCAGGATCACCGCAGTCCGAGGAGAAAGCGAAGAACCGCGATGATCCCGGGGTCCCGCGGAAACCACCAGGGGTCGGGCATGTTCGCCGGCCATTCGTGGGCGATCACGGACTGGGCGTGGGTGAGCGCCAGCAGGCCCTCGTCGCCGTGGCGCCGCCACAGGCCGCTGCCCTTCACGCCGCCGAACGGCAGGGACCCGTAAGAATAATGCGTGCCGGGCTCGTTGATGCCGACCATGCCCGCCTCCAGCGCGGCGGCCAAACGGCCGGCCTTCTCCAGGTCGTCGGACCACACGCTGGCGGCCAGCCCCTCGGGTCCGCGGTTGGCGAGGGCGACCGCGTCGTCCGCGCGGGCGACCTTCATCACCGGCAGGACCGGCCCGAAGGTCTCCTCGGTCATCACCGCCATGTCCATGCGCGCGCCCAGGACCAAGGCCGGCGCCATCCGCAGGCCGGCGCGGTCCAGGACCTCGCCGCCGATCACCTGGGCGCCTTTCTTGCGCGCGTCGTCGAGCTGGGCTTGGACGCGGTCCAGCAGGGGCGGAAACGCGAAGCGGCCGATCTCCGCGTCGGGCCCGGCGCCGAGAGCGAGCGCCTGGATCCGCGCGCGGACCTTTTCCACGAACTCATCGTGGATGGCGGCCTCGACGAACACCCGTTCCACTCCCACGCAGACCTGCCCGGCGTTGGCCATGGCGCCCCACACGGCCCCGGCCGCCGCGCGGTCCGGCGCCGCGTCCGCGCAGACGATCATCGCGTGCTTGCCGCCGAGCTCCAGGATGGCGGGCTTGAGCTGGGCCGCCGCGCGCTGAGCCACGACGCGTCCCGTGGCGGCGGAGCCGGTGAACATCACCAGATCGCCGCCGTCCACCGCCGCCTGGCCCGCCGCGGCGCCGCCGGGGAGGACGGTCAGCAATCCTTCCGGCAGCAATCCGGTCGAGGCGGCGACCGACTCCAGCCACAGCGCCGTGCGCGTCGTCCGCTCCGACGGCTTGAGCAGGACCGCGTTGCCCGCCAGCATCGCGCAGAACGCGTCGCCGAAAGGAATCAAGAACGGCATGTTCCAGGGCGAGATCAATGCGACGACCCCGCGCGGGACGCGGCGCACCGACGCCCGCTTGTTCAGGAAGAACCACGGCGCCCAGGCCGGCCGCTCGCCCAGGAGCCGCTCCGCGTTCGCCGTGAAATAGCGCACCAGCAAGGAAGCGGCGCCGAACTCGACCAGCTCCGCCTCCAGCGCCGGCTTGCCCGTTTCCTCATGGATGACGGCCA
>JAGWMT010000085.1 GCA_028871595.1 Elusimicrobiota bacterium | reverse complement strand
CCCCGAAAGCGTCGTCTCGAACGCAAAAGTATGCCGCTGTGAAGACAGTTCGTCGATCTTCCTGAGCATGATGCGCCCGGCCTCGATTGCTGCCGCTCCCGGCGCGAACGGCGAAAGTCCACCCGCGATGAGGTCGGCGTTCACGAACTCCCGGCATTTCGCAAAGCGCGGCAGGAACGTCCGCGCGAAAGTCGTCTTCCCTGCTCCATTGGGACCAGCAATGACGAACAACTCCGGGGCCGTTTTCATGGACACGATAGGAGTTCCTTCAAAATCGGCGAACTCTCGATGGTCATTCTAAAGTTTTAAGAAGCGGGGCGCATGTCTTAGACTTCGACAAAGTATCGCGGATCACTTTGGTCATCCCCGCGATGGCTGGGATTAGCGGAGGATTCCCCTCGCCAGTCAACCGAATGGCCGTCGGACATCCCGCGCCAAGGAAAAGCCCAATAGGCTTCTTGTCGTTCGACAGACATTGTTGGAGGTAACCGATTTGCGCATACGGATCTTGCACCAAACCCATGATCTGGCTCCGCTAATTCGTTCCCATCTTCCCGAATTTTCCTAAGGGGGTTATTTTAGCAATCTGGGCGAGGGCGCGGACCTGCTCGATGAGATTCGGGCTGAGCGACGGCGCGCGCTCGAGGTGTTCGTCAAGGAGAACCATGCTGCGGCGGTCGGATACGCCCGGATGTTCTTCTCTGCGAATCTCGCCGACGCCGAAGAGGCCGGATCGCTGAACCGCTTCAGCGCGCCGGATGTCCGCGCGTGGCTGGAAAAGCGCAAGGTGGCTGGCCGCACTGCTGGCGATTGCACGCCACAGCAACGAGAATTAGACCGATGAGCCAATGCCCTCTTCTCATGATGCTTGAGTGTAGCCCCTCGCTCCGGAAACTTCAACTCGGGGGCTTCACCAACGCGCGCCCAACGTGAAGCGGTGCGTGGAACCGAGTTCACCCATCGGCACCGCGGCGTAGTCCAGGCTCCAGCGCTCGTTGCGCAAGCCCAAGCCGAGTGTCAGGCCGCGCGCCGCATCGAATCCGGAGCCCCCCGTGATGGTGGTCTGCGTTGTGTAGCCGGCGCGCAGGAACACGTTCTTGACCGCCTGGAACTCCCCGCCGAAGCCGACATCCGTTCCGCCAGCGCGCGGGGCGTTGGTCAGTTCGGCCGTGACCGCGTGGCCGTCGGCGAACTTGTACGCGCCGCCGAAGGCGAGGCGCAGGGGCAGATCGTTCCTCTGCGTGTCGAACTTCATGCCCGGGCCCAGATTGCGGAGCGCCGCGCCGATCGTCACGCTTCCGAGCTGCCTGCGTGCGCCGAAATCCGTGGCGAAGGTCGACGCCTGGGCCGAGGCGATGTGGCTCTGGATGACCTTCATATCCGCCCCGAAGTCGGCCAAGTCGGTCTTGCGCCCGTAGCCGAGGGTCACGGCCGCGTCCGAGGCCGTGAAGCTGCCCGTCTGATGCCCCAGCGCGTCGCGGCCCTCGATGGCGTCCTGGCTCAGGTAGGTCATCCCCGCCGAGAACGTGCCGAGCGAGGTCGGATGCGCGTAGGCCGCGTAATCGAGGCGCGTGTTCTGCTGGAGCTCCATGTCGCTGGCCGTCAGCTCACGGCGCGGGATCGCGGCCAGTCCCGCCGCGTTCCAGTAGAGCGAGTTCGCGTCGTCGCTGAGCGCGGTCCCAGTGCCGCCCATCGCCAGGTAGCGCGCGCCGACGCCGACGTTCAGGAACGCGGCCGTCTCGGCGGCGTGGAGCGGCGCCGCGGCAAGCAAGAACGTCGCGATTAGAGCGGGGATCTTCACTTTATCACCCCCACCCGGCCGGCCTTATGGATGTCGGACTTCCCCGACTTCTTGGCGGTGATGACGTACTGGTACACGCCCGAGCCCACGCCCGAGATGTCCCAGACGTTGTCGTAGGTGTACTGGAGGCCCTTGCCGTTGCCGTCGTCGAGGCCCGGGTTGAGCGAGAAGTTCGAGGACGAGTACACTTTCCGGCCCGAGACGTCGTAGGCGCGGACTTCCACCGAGTCCGCCAGTCCCGTCTGCATGCGGATGGTGACCGCGCTGGTCCCCCGCACCGGGTTCGGGAAGGCGTAGGCGTCATGGAACACGAAGGTCGGGTCGCCGACCGCCAGCGGCCGCGGCCCCGCCGCGGAGGCCGTGCCCGAGAAGACCTGGTACAGCGAGAAGTGCGTGGTCTTGGCCTTGACCGTCTGCGTCTTGGGATCGACGACCGTGTCCAGGTTCTCCCACTGCGCCTTGTCGCGGTTCCAGTAGCGCACCGTGAGATCCGCTTCGTCCACGCCTTCCAGCGCCACCAGATCCGGGCTGTAGGGCAAGGTCAGCGTGACGGTGGCCGCGAACTTCGTGCCCTCGGGGCCGTACTCCACCGGCGGCGAGGCGGTCTTGAGCTGGGCCGCGTCGGCCGCGCGCTGACGGCTGGATTCGTCGGCGGCGCCCTCGCTGGGCGTCGAAACGGTGACTTTCATGTCCTGGGCCACCGCCCCCGCCGGTATGTCCACGCCCGCGAGGTCCTTGCGCTCGACCTTGCCGCCGTCTTCCTTGTCCACCACGTCGCGCGCGACGTACTCATCCTCGGGCTTGGGCGTCGGCACGACCAGCGGCGGCCGGCCGGCGGGCAGGGCGAACTTGCGGACGCGGTCGTTGTTGCGGTCGGCCACCAGCAAGCCGCCCTGTGCGTCCAGGGCCAGGCCCATGGGCTTGTTGAAGACGATGGTCCCCTTCGGCGCGGGCGCGTCGTCGTCATGAAGCTTGCCCTTGGCGCCGAAGACGAGGTTTTGGCTGCCCTGGAAGTCGAACTTGAGTATCCGGGAATATTTGCGGTCCGAGACCAGCAGGCAGTCGCCGCCGGTGCTGACCGCCACGCCGAAGGGCTGGCCCCAGGTCCCGGGCTCGTCGCCCGCGATGGGGATGGTCAGCAGGAGTTGCCCCGTCGCGCCGAACTTGAGCGCCCGTCCGCCTTTGGAGTCGGCCACGTAGATGTCGCCCGCCGCGTCGAGCGCGATGCCGAACGGCTTGCCCAGCGCCGCGACGGACGGGTCGGCGTGATCATCCTTCTTATCGTCGTCATCACGACCGGGGCGGACCGGCACGGGCGGCAGGTCGAATTGGAGTGTAAATCCGCCCGTCGAGCTGAACACCTGGATGCGGCGGTTGTCCGTGTCGGCGACGAAGATGTTCTGGCTCGCGTCCACGGCCACGCCCGCGGGATGATGGAACCGGCCGGGCAGTCGGCGGTCGTGACCCTCGGACCTGCCGTCATGCCGGTCTTCGTGATCGCGCTCCCGACCGCCCAGGCTCAGGAGAATCTGTCCCGTGGCCGAGAGCTTGAGCACGCGGTCGTGATCCGTGTCGGCCACGTAGATGTTCCCCGCCGTGTCCGCGGCCACGCCAGAGGGCTCGTCCAGGGTCAAGGTTCCGGACGAGGAGAGATGGTCGTCGTCATGGCCGCGGCTTCCAAAGGAGGCGAGCAAGGCGCCGGTGGACGAGAACACGGCGACGCGGTCGTTGTCGCGGTCGGCGACGTAGATCTTCCCGTCGGAGCCGGCGGCCACGCCCTCGGGCATGTTGAAGACCTCGTGGTTGCCCAAGGTCAGGAGCTCGCCCGGGTCGCCCACGAAGACATTAATCGCAAGGGAAGCGGTGTTCATGACCAAGTCGGTCCCGGTGAGCCGCAAAGTGAACCAACCGTTGAGCGCCGCCGCGTCCCAGACGCCCAACGGACCGGAGTTGACGGCGGCCGTTCCCGAACTGACGAAGGTGAAGCTGGAGGCCGCGTTCTGGCCGGCTGCGAACTCGAGCCGATAATTGCCGAAGTGGTTGTCGCGCGCGGTGCCGAGTACTGGGAACTTGCCCTTGAGCACGCGGCAGATGCCCGAGTCGCACGCCGCCGGCGAAAGCAGGGCGATCTCGGGCGGCGTCGAGTCGAGCAGCACCGTCGAAGACTTGGCGATTTCGGCGTTGAGCACGTTGTCGCGCGAGTGGAACTCGACGACCTTGTTCACGTCCGCGCCGGCCATGGCGAAGGTCGAGGTATAAACGGTGAAGGCGGCCGTGCTGGGGGCGATGTCCGAGACGCGGTAGCTCGTGTCCTTGACGCCAGAGGCGACGTTGTTCGTCACGGGATCGACGGCCGCGACCCCGAACGGCGTGCGCGAGCTGACCAGCAGGACGTTCGACAGCTGGAACTGAGGTGCGCCGATGACGAGCGCGCTGACAGGGGGCGTCGCGTCCGATTGAATCGAGATCGAATGCGCGGGCTCCGCATTGCCCACGTTGTCCACGGCGCGGTAGAGGATCACGTGCCGTCCCTCGGCCAGCGTGATCGCGACGGTATACGGCACGAACGGCGCCCCATCGAGCGAGGTTTCGATACGATTCGACCCGGAGCCCGCCTGACCGGACGGGAGATTAGGGTCAGACGCGGCGAACATGACCGGCGTGGCCGTGGCGACGTAGATCGTGCCGTCGGCGGCCGTGAAGGTCGGCGAGCCGATGGCGACGGTCGTGGCGGGCGGGGTTGCGTCGATCCAAACATTGGTGCTGCGCAGGACTTCCAGGTTGGCCACGTCGTCTTGGCTTTGGTAGCCGAGCTTGTGCGCCCCCTCGGCGAGCGCCAGGCTGGAAATATACGTCGTGAAGGCCCCGTTGTTGTCCTGCCAGCGCGTGAAGGCGACGCCCGAGGCGAGCCCGCCGGCGAGCGGATCGGTCGAGACCAGTATCAGCCGCGTGTCGGCGGAGGCGTAGAAGGTCGAGGCGTCGGGACCAACGAACTGCCGCCCGCCCGTCACGAGCAGACTCGTCAACGGCGGCGTCGCGTCGAGCGCCACGGTCGAGATCTTCGGCGCCTCGGCGTTGCCCACGTTGTCGGCCGAGAACCAGCCGACGGTTCTCAGGCCGTCGTCGGGCGTCAACGTGAAGGTCGCGCTGTAGAAGGCGAACGGCGCGGAGTCCACGCGTACGGAGATCGCATTCACGCCCGAGGCCACGCCCTGAACGACCGGGTCCTGTGCGGAGAGCGCAAACGGCGCGGCGGGGCCCACGAACAGCAGGCCGCTGGGTGATGCGTACTGGGGCTGGCCGATGGCCAGCGCCGTGGCCGGGGCGGTCGCGTCCACGTAGACCGTGGCCGATTTCAGCAGCTCCTGGTTGCCGACATTGTCCGCGCTTTGGAAGTCCACGCGGCGCACGCCCTCGGTCAAGCTGAAGGTGGAGACGTAGCGAATAAAGGTGCTCGCGTCGACGCGGAACAGCGTCGCGGCCGCGCCGGAGGCCACGGCGTTGACGACCGGGTCCTGGGCCGGCAGCGCGTAGTTGAACGACAGCGGCGCGAAATTGCGCCCGGCCGAGGCGAAGTAAGACCCGCTGGGCTGGAGCGCCGTGACGGGCGGGGTGTTGTCGGATTGGAGCCGCAAGGTGTGCGCCACCTCGACGTTGCCCACGCGGTCGACCGCGCGGTACGAGACCGTGTGGCGGCCCTCGGCGAAGGTCAAAGTCGAGACGTAATCGACGAAGGCCGCGCCGTCCACGGCGATTTCGATGCGATCGAGTCCTGACGCCGCGCCGTTGACGACGGGGTCCGCCGCCGCCAGCGTCACCGGCGTGGCCGGGGTGACGTACTGCGTGCCGTCGGCGGCGGTATACAGCGGCGCGCTGATCGAGGCCGCGCTGACCGGAGGCGTCGCATCGACGAGTATCGCCGTGCTCTTCACGACTTCGAGGTTCCCCACGTTGTCCTGACTTTGGAAGGTCAAAGTATGCGAGCCTTCCGCCAGCGCGAAGGACGAGACGAAGGCCGAGAACGCCCCGCCGTTGTCCTGCCAGCGCGTGAAGGCGACGCCCGAGGCGACGCCGTTCGTGGTCGGATCGGCCGCGGCGAAGCTCACGCGCGTATCCGATGAGACGAACGTCCCCCCCATCCCCGCCGCCTGGCGCCCGCCCACCAGAACCGGCGCGGTCAGCGGCGGCGTCGCGTCGGATTGTACGGCCAGCGTGCGCAAGACTTCCGCGTTGCCGACGTTGTCGATAGCGCGGTACTGGACCGTGTGGCGGCCCTCTGCGAAAGTCAGACTGGCCGTGTAAACGGCAAACGGCGCGCTATCCACCGATATCTCGATGCGCGCCACGCCCGAGCCGGGAACGGCCGTGCCGGTCGAGATATGCGGCAGCGCAGGATCGACGGCGGACAGCGCGACCGGCGTGGTGGTCGCGAGGTAGATCGTGCCGTCCGCGGCCGTGAACAGCGGCGTGCCGATCGTGACCGTGCTGACCGGGGGCGTCGCGTCGACCAGCATCGTCGTGCTGCGCGCGACCTCCATGTTCCCGACCAAGTCCTGGCTTTGGTAGGCAAGCGCATGACGCCCCTCAGCCAGGCTGAACGCCGTCGTGGACGTTTGGAAAGCCCCGCCGTTGTCGCTGGACTGCGTGAAGGCCGCACCCGCGGAGACGCCGCCGGCCGCGGGGTCCTGGGCCGCGAAGGCGAAGCGCGTGTCGGAAGAGACGTACGTGCTTGCCGCGTCCGGTCCCGGGAAGCTCCGGCCGCCCACGACCTGCAGGACGGTGACTGGCGGTGTCATGTCGAGCAGGACGGCGGCGGTCTTGACCGCCTCCGTATTGAGGACGTTGTCGCGGCTATAGAAGGAAACCGCGCGCGGGCCGTCCGCGCCGGAGAGGGTGAAGGTGGCGGGTGCGAGCGCGAACACGCTGGTCGAAACCGCGAGATACGTGTCCCGGACGCCCGAGGCCGTGCCGCCCGAGAGCGGGTCCTGGGCCGACAGGCTCAGCACGGTCCCCGGGCCGACCACCGTGCCCGAGGCCAGCGCGACGGACGGCGAGGAGATTTGAAGCTGAGTCAGAGGCGGCGTCAGGTCCACGGCGACCGAGGTGCTTGCTGCGACCTCCGCATGGCCCACCAGGTCGCGGCTGAACCAGCTCAGGCCGTGCACGCCCTCGGACGAGAAGCTGACCGTGGTGACGAGCGCCGCATAATTCGTCGTGTCGACGGCCAGGACAGTTTGCCCCACCCCCGCCCCGCGCCCGTCGCCCACGGAGGCCAGGTCGTCGACGGCGGCGAACTGGATCGGGGTCGTCGAACTCAGATAGAGCCGTGTGCCGTTGAATTTCGGCTCGCCGAAGGCGGCGGCGGTGCGCGGAGGCAGGCCGTCCACGGCCACGGTCTCCGTGGAGAGGACGTTGAGGCCGTTGCCCAGGTTGTCGAAAGCGCCGAAGGCGATAGAATGCGTGCCCGCGGCCAGTTCGAAAGGCGCCGTGTAAGCCGCCGTGGCCCCGTCCACGGTCAACTGGACGCCGGCCACGCCGGAGGCCGCGCCGGCGACGACGGGATCGCTCGCCGTGACGGCGAGGCTGGAGCCGAACGCCGCGAACAGGCTCCCCGCGACGGTCGTGGAACTGCCGAGCGCGTCCAGCCGGACGATCGGCGCGGCCGCGTCCACGGCCACCGACGTGCTGCGCACGACCTCCGCGTTGCCCAGCACGTCCACGCTGTAGAACTGGATCGTGTGGGTGCCCAGGGCGACGAGCGTGAAAGTCCCCGTATAAGTCGTGAAGCTGGCCGAGTCCACGGCGAACAAGGTGCGCGCCACACCCAGCCCTAGGCCGTCGCCCGCGGCGACCTTGTCGTCCACGGCGGACAGGCTCAGGACCGTGGTGGTGGCGACATAGATCGGCGACGCGCCGAACTGAGGCGCGCCTGCCGCGAAGGCCGTGCGCGGCGGCATATTGTCCACGGGCGCGGTCTTGATCGCGCCCAAGTCGGCGTAGGCCGTCTCGACTGAGGCGCGGTTGCGCGCCTTGACCTGGCCGTAGTAGGTCGTGGCGGGCAGGAGGCCCGCGAACGTGAAGCTTGAGGCGCGCACCCACGCGCTGCCGATCAGGATCGGAGCCCGCGACGGCGACGTGGAGAGTTCGGCGAGGAATTCCGTGTCGGACGGATTCGCTCCGGCCGGCCACTGCGCCGTCACGGCATTCGTGGCGACGGCGACGAACGGGGCGGTCGACGCGGCGGGCGCCAAGGCCAACGTGGTCGCGGTGGAGATCGCGGCGTCCGGCGTCTGGGCCGAGCCGACTTTTTCCTGCGCGGTCACCAGGTAGGTCCGGTTCACGTCCAGTCCCGAGAAGACGAAGGAGGTCCGGTCCACGGCGAAGCCGGACTGGGCGAAAGAGGGAGCGCCGGTCGTAGAGAGCAGTATGTTGTACTGGACCCCGGGCAGGTTCCCCGCGATGTCCCAACTCAAGGCCGCGCTGGTCGTTCCCACGACCACGGCGACGCTTCGGGGCGGGGCGGCGGGCAATGAGATCGTGAGGCGGTTGGACGACGGCGCGTAATGACCGGCCGCGTCGGCCAGGAACACGGCGATTTGATACGTGGCGTTGCCGAGAAGCCCCGTCAGCCTGAAGTTCTGGGGCGCGAGCGCGGGCGTGGAGGTCGAGAAGACGACGGCCGCCGCGGCGGCGCTGGGCGTCGCCGCCAGGTCGGTCGAGGCGAAGATCGCGTACTTGCCGCCGACGACGGTGCCCGTGGAGCCGTCCTCGCCGGTCGCAGTCCACGTCAGACTCAACGCCCCCGGTCCGACCGTGCTGACCGAGAGGTTCGAAATCGGGTCGGGTGGGGTGTCCAACGATGAGGCGTTGAAGGCCAAGGCGTAGGTCGCCGTCGGGCTGGGCGAGTAGTCGAGCACGTGCAGGTAGTAGCTGCGGTTTCCGGTGGCCTTGTCGATGTGCGGCGCGATCCAGGCGTTGTGCGGGTCGAGGATCTTGCCGTCGGAGCGGATGGCCGAGACCAGGGTCACGGAGCTGCCCTGGACGAACGGAATCGAGGCATGAACCCAGGTGTTCGAGGCGACGGGTGAATCGAAGGCGTAGCCGAGGACGCCGTTATTGCCCGAGAGGGCCCCAATCAAGTGCGCGGTTGCGTTCACGACCGGCGTGAAGCCGGGCCGGTCGGATTCCATGATGGCGTCGGGCTGAGGCGGTTGGCCGAGTTGGTAGGCCGCCTCCATGGCGCTGCGCGGCGTGAAGCGGTTGATCAGGAAGTCGAACTGCTTGTCGCGGTCGGGCAGGTCCACAAGCACGTCCTTGATCAACGTGTAGGTGCTGGCGCTCTGGATCAGGGAGGTCAGCGCGCCGCCCAGCTCCGCGGCGTGCGTGAACGTGGACGTGAAGTTGATGAAGCGCCCGGACAGCGACGAGGTCATGATCCACGCCGCCTGCTTGGCGCCGCCGGGCGGGATGTCGCCGAAGGGGATCGTCAGGCTGTTGCTGGTCTGCTGGGTGGAGCCCAGGTAGGTGCCGAGGAGCGCGAAGTTCACGACCAGATCCTGCTTGTTGTCGGTGATGGTGGGCTGGGCGGAGGTGATTTGAAACTTGCTGGCGGTGCCGGAGCCGGCGTTGACGACGCGCAGGCCCAGCGGGAACGGGACCGTCGAGCCGGTCATGGTCACCGGATCGACGCTGAACACCTCGAAGGGCAGGACGTACTCCAGGTTGATCAGCGGCTGCGGGAACACGGTGATGGTGACCGGGAGAGTGGTCGTCACGCGGGCGATGCCGCCGGTGTAGAACGACATGCGCGCCTGCACGGTGTACTTTTGGCCCGCCGGCGAGGAGCCGCCGGCGCCGGGCGACGGGATGATGAGCCAGGCGGCGTTGGCCTGTCCGGCCGGCTGGACGATGCCGGTGCCATCGATGGCCTGGACGCCCGTCAGGCTGTTGACCTTGATGAAGAAAAGCTGCTCGGCGGGGTTGCCGGAGGCGTCCTGGATGATGACGTCGATCTTCATAGCCGACAGGGGCAAGGTGCCGAGGTTGTTCGTCAGGTCCAGATTGGCGTTGAAGGCCTCGCGTTCCAGGGCGGCCTGCTGGGTCAACTGCAATTTGACGACGGCGCAAATGGTCTGCTGGGCCGACAGGCGTCCCACCGGCGCGGCCCACAGGAGGGCCGCGGTCAGCGCGAGACGGCGCGTCAGGGTGCGTCTATCGATCATTGGCTCCCACCGCCAACGGCTTGCCGGACGCCGCCCACACGGAGATGCCGCCCGTCAAAACGTGCGCCGCCACGCCCGCGCCCCACAGTTCGTCCCGTGCCTGGACGGCGCGGTCCGCGATGCGGTCGCACACCAGCACCTCGGAGCCGGGCGCGTAGTCGGACAGGCGCTTGTCCAGTTGTTCGAGCGGGATGTTGCGCGCGCCGGGAAGATGACCGGCCACGTATTCGGTCGCGGGACGCACGTCCAGCATCGTCAACTTGGTTCCCTTCTTGATCTGGGCGTCCGCGTCCGTGGCGCCAACATCCGAGGTCATAAAGATTAGGTCCTTCCGGCCGGCGAGAGGGTTCGTCTTCGCGGGAGTCTGGGGCGCGGACACGATGGGGTAGCCTTTCCTCCCCCATTCGGCGATGCCGCCGTAAAGGGTGCGGACGTTGGTGTATCCCAGTTTCATCATCGCGATCGCGCTGTCATGGCTCAGGGAGCAGCCGATGCCGGAGCAGTATAAGACGATATTCGCGTCCTTGGGCCAGGTGGCCGTGGCGATGCTGTAATAAGGAAGATTAACCGCGCCGGCGATATGTGATTTCTGGAAGTCGGCGGGGGCACGGACGTCTACGGGGATCACATTGTTCGATTTCAATTGTGTGGCGAGATCGTCACAGAGCACAGCGGGGGCAGACATCGGCTGCTGGGCAACAGCCTGCGCGCCCAATATTGCCACAAACAATCCGGTTAGGAATTTATTTTTCATTTACCCTCTCCGGAGCACTCGCCGAATGCCCTTTCCAAAGCGATGCCGCGCAGTCTAGGAAGGAGCGCAGTTGCTCCTCCGTTTCAAAAATTCGTTTGGGAACCAAGAAGGCAAGATTGTTTGAAAAATAAATCATGAAGAGCCTGTTGTTCTGGACAATCTTGTTCACGGCCTTCCACGAACAACTCATGTTGCTGTACTCCGAAACTTCGGATACACCATCTCTTGACAGCTTCAGCTTATGGTTGCTGAAGGCAATCCTGTTCTGAGGGCGTTTGTAATTCACCAAAACGATTAGCACCAACAATGCAGAAAAAAGGCCGGCAAAGAGGCCCATCCCGAGCAGGAATGAGTATGCCCGCACACCTAACGGCTGCTTCCACGCATAGTTACTTTGGAGTAAGGTTAGGGCGGTGATAATCATAATCAGCTGAAGCACCCGATTTCTCAAGCACGCATAAAAATTAAAGCTGATGAAATCGCCCAAGTTGTTCTGGTAATCGACTTCCATGTCAGTTCGTTGTTCCATAATAAAAGCTCATGATGTTTTGTCCGCACGTTTTAATTCTATTCCTGGGATGGCTTGGCACAATTCAGAATATTCCGAATCGGTGATATCGAAATAAACGTCTGACTCAGACGTGGTGGAAGTCATGAATACACTCCCATCGGATCGAAGTAAGCAGAAATCTTCCAAAAGACTCGGGTACCTCCATTCGGACAGACCGGATGAAAATCTCAGGAATAAAGAAATTGATTTCTCTGTGAGGGCATAT
>JAGWMT010000425.1 GCA_028871595.1 Elusimicrobiota bacterium | reverse complement strand
GGGACAGACGCTCCATCAAGACCTCGTGCTTGATGCGCAGCCGCCACACTTCCTCGGATGCGGCCTTGGTCTCGGGCCACGGGGCGTCGTGGCGGTCCAGGACCACGGACTCGTCCGTCGTGAAGGTGAACGTGGAGGCGGTCAGGCGTTTGACCAGGGCCACGCGCTCGGCGAGGCGCTGCTCCACGCGGTCGTAGATTTCGTAGGCGGGATCCACGTCGCCGTCCTTGACCAGGTCGCCCAGGCGGTCGGCGTACTTGGCCCGGAACTCGTCCACGTCGGACTTCTCCAGGATCATGTGATTGTAGTCGTAGGAATCGATGTAGTTGTCCAGGAACTGCCGGGACACGGCGGCGTCGATGGGCTTGCGCGCGTAATGGGTTTGCTCCAGCAGGCGGCTGACCAGTTCCGCGACGATGGGACCGCCGGGGTATTTCTCGACCTCGGCGGCGGCGGGGCCGGCGCCGAGCCCGAATGCCAGGGCCAGGGCGATTGCACGGCGGAGAAGAGGGGTTTTCATGTTGTTGTCCTTAGCGATCGTATTCGAAATCGGGCGCTTTCGCGACCGGAGTTTTCTCCGGATGATTCCGCCGCCACAGCCGGCGCAAACCGAACGCGGCGGCGGCTCCGGCGACGTACAGCAAAACGGCCTTCGGTCCGGCCGGGATCACCCACGGCAATCCCAGGGCGAACGCGGCGGCGCGGGAAGTCAGGCGCTCGCGCGCCGACACGGGCCCGGGCGCGGTCTGATCGTAGCGGTCCTCGCCGTATTTGCGACCGCGGATGTCGATGAGTTTTCCCGTGCCGTAATCGGTGCGCATCTTCTGGTCGTGGGACGCCTGCCAGCCGCCGATCACGACGGAGCGGAGATTGCCCAGCTGCTTGACCAGCTCGCCGCCGGCCAGGACCCAGAGCGCGCCGGCGAAAGCCGGGAACGCGGCGTGCGCGCCCAGCGCCAGGAAGATCAGGCCGGTGACCAGCTGGAAGCCGGCGGCCATGACGCCCAGCTCCGCCGTCTCGGCGGCGCGCTGGGAGAGAGGAATGCGGGGGGCGGGGGCCGGCGCGGCTTCGGTGGGGCGCGCCAGGCGCGGTCCGTCCGCGGCGGCTCGTCCCGCCGCGGCCAAGGCGCCCGCGCCGCGCGCGGCGTCGCCGTCAAAAACGCGGCGTCCGCCGTCGGCGGCGGGATCCGCGGAGAGGCGCGCGCTCAGGGCCAGAACCGAGGCGGCGGCGGGCTTGTGTCCGGCCGGGCGGGCCGCCGCGGGGGATGTCCGCGCGACGGCGGCCGGAACGACGGAAGCGGCCGGCGCGGCGGCGGCCGGCAAGACAGCGGCGGCGACAGGGGCCAGGGCCGCCGGGGAGGCGTTCAAGGAAGGAAGCGAAAGCGACATGGGCGCGGCGCTCAAAGTCCCGGGCGCGGCGCGGGGGACTTCGGTCGCCCGTACGTCGGCCGCCTTCTCCGTTTGAGCGGAGGCGGACGACGAGACGAGGAGAAGCGCCGAAACGAAAATGCCCTTCATGACTCCACTATAACAGACCCGCAATTTTCGCGCCAGGGGCGGGAATTCAGGGTGCCGCGACCAGCGCCTTCATCTGGCGCAGATACTCCAAGGCCGTGGGCAGATCTTTATAAGGTATGCGCACGCCCTTCTTCGACCAGCGGCCCAATTCCGAATCCTCGCTGCCCGCCGGCTGGGGGGGAAGCTTCTCCAGCAGGGGGATGGCCTCGGCCATGCGCGCATCGTAGCAAAATCCATTGCCCGGGCCTTGACCGCCCGCCGGGACGCCCGTATACTTCGGATTCGATGTCCGAGCTCCGCGCCCCCCGTCTCCGGGCCGCCTTCGGCGACGCCCGATTCTCCGCGTTCCTGGCCGCCCAGGCCCTGGGGGCGTTCAACGACAACGCTTTCAAAACTTTCGTGGCCTTGCTGGCGGTTTCCGCCGATCCGGCCGGGGCGCCCAAGCTCATCGCCCTCGCGGGAGGGCTGTTCGTCCTGCCCTTCCTCCTCTTCTCCACCTTGGCCGGCGACGCGGCCGACCGATGGTCCAAGTCCCGCCTGCTGGTCATCTTCAAGGCCGCGGAG
>JAGWMT010000084.1 GCA_028871595.1 Elusimicrobiota bacterium | reverse complement strand
GATCGGGAGAGATTGAGCGGGTTCTCCGGCATCGCCCTGGACGCGGTCATGACGTGCAACGGGATATCGTTCCAGGAGAATCTCCTGTTCACGCACGCGGGCTTCAGCGGCCCCGTCGCGCTTCAGGCGTCGCTGCATTGGAATCCGGGCGACGAGGTCCGGATCAATTTCGTGCCGTCCCATTCCCGGGAGGAACTTCTGTCCTGGTTCGCCGGCCGCCGCGGCGGCAGGGCGGAGCTCAAGAACCAGATGGCCGAGTTGATTCCGAAGCGCCTGGCCGAGCGCTTCTGCGATCTCTATCTTCCGGAGAAGGTTGATCTGGGGAATCTATCGAAGAAAAGGCTCGCGGAGTTCTGCGGACGCCTGCGGGACTGGCGTTTTCATCCCGCGACGACGGTCGGCTACGGGAAGGCCGAGGTGACCCGCGGCGGCGTCAGCACCGACGAGTTGTCATCCAAGACGATGGAGGCCAGGAAAGCCCCCGGCCTGTACTTCATCGGCGAGGTCGTGGACGTGACCGGCTGGCTGGGCGGCTTCAACTACCAATGGGCCTGGGCCTCGGGGCGCGCCGCCGGCGAAGCCGTCTAGGCCTTGCCGTGGCACTTCTTGAATTTCTTGCCGGAGCCGCAGTGGCAGGGGTCGTTGCGGCCCACGTCGGGTCCGGTTTTCTGGTAGGTGTCGGGCTTCGGTGATTTTCCGTCCACGAAAAACCACGTGGCGCCGTCCTTGCGGAACGAGGCGATTTCCCGGTGCTCGTAGTGGTCATCGCCGGTGGAGAAGCGCGCCACGAAGCTGACCACGCCCGTCGCGTCGTCCGGGCCGCCGTCCTTGGTGGCGGCGATGCTGAGCCCGTGCCACTTCGAGTCCTTCGCCCACTTCTCGGACGCCGTCCGGTCGAAATCCGCCCGGCTCTCCGGCGCGTGGGTCTTCTCGATGAAATCGATGCGCCCGGTCGCGTAGCTGGTGTAGCGGGCGCGCATCAGGGCTTCGGCGGTCGGCGCGGGGATCTTGCCGGAGATGATCGGCTCGCAGCAGGACGCGGAGGGCTTGGCGGAGCCGCAGGGGCAGTCGGTGTTCGTGGTCATGCGGCGATTATAGCCGATGAGACGGCCCCGGGGGAAATGTCATAATTCCAAAATGGCCCTGCGAGCGAAGATCCTTCTTGTGGATGATGAAGAGGACAACCGGCGCGTTTACGGCGATATTCTGAATGCCGAGGGTTATGTCGTGCGCCAAGCCCCCTCGGGAAAGGACGCGTTCTCGTTGGCCGTGGAGTCCCCGCCGGACCTGGTTCTCTCGGACGTGGCGATGGCGGACGGCGACGGGCTGGAGCTTCTGGCGCGGCTTCGCGGGGAGAAGAAGCTGGCCCGGGTCCCCGTGATCTTGATGTCCGGCGTTCACAGGGACGCCGACGACCAGGCCGACGGCCTGGAGCGCGGCGCCGACGATTACCTGCCCAAGCCCGTCGCGCCCGGGCTGCTGCGCGCGAAGGTGGCGGCGGTCTTGAGGCGATTCGCGGCGCATGAGGAGCTGGGTGAAACGCTCAAGGCTCAAGGTCTCTCTCTCGACGTCGCCGCCCGCACCGTGACGCTCGCGGGTAAGCGCGTCGCGCTCACGCGCAAGGAGTTCGACCTGCTGACCACGTTCCTGCGCAAGCCGGGGCGCGTGCTGTCGATCGCGTATCTGTTGGAAGTCGTCTGGGGCTACGACCCCGCGGATTATTCCGATCCGCACACCGTCGGAGTGCACGTGTCCACCCTGCGCAAGAAAATCGGGGCGAAGCTGGCCGGGCGCATCGTCGCCCTGCCCGGGTTGGGCTACCGCTTCGATCTTTAGGACGCCGTCAGGCCGCCGTCGGCGGGCATGACCCAGCGCGGAAGGGTGAAGGAAAACCGCGAGCCGCGGCCCGGCGCCCCGTCGATCTCCAGGACGGTCCCGTGCGCGTCGAGCACGCGCTTGACGATGGTCAGTCCCACGCCGAACCCCTTGGCCGCCCGTTTGCCCTCGGCGGTGCGGTGGCCTTGAAGGATCCGGTCCCGGTCCTCGAGCGCCACCCCGATGCCGCTGTCGGCGACGAACACGCGCAGGCGTCCGTCCGGCTGCAATTCGACTCCGGCGGTCACTTGCCCGTTCTCGGGCGTGTATTTCACCGCGTTGCCGATAAGGTTGGTCGCGACCAGCTGCAAGGCCTCGGGATCGGCGAGGGCCGGAGGCGCGTCGTGGGGTATCTCCAAGGCGAAGGTCAGGTTCTTTCGTTCGTAGAGCGGCTTCAGCGCGGTGGCCGCCTCTTCGAGGGCGCGGCCCAGCTCGGCGCGCCGCGGATGCACGGCGAATCGTCCGTCCTCCAGGCGGCCCAGGTCCAGGAGGTTGCTGACCGCCAAAGTCAGGGAACGGAGGTTGGCTTCGATGACGGCGTAGTACTCCTCGCGGCGTCCGGCCGGAGGAGGAATTTCCGTCACGCGCAAAAGGTTCGCGGTGCCGACCAGGACGCTGAGCGCGTTGTTGAACTCGTGGCTGGCCATGGAGACCAGGCTGCCTTTGATCCGCCCGAGTTCGGCCTCCCGCTCGAATTGCGCGTTGAGCCGGCCCGCCATCTCGCGCATCGAATCGGACAAATCGGAGACTTCGGGGCTGGATGTCGGCGTGGCGAAATCCCACTCGCGCCCCAGCGTCCACCGGTGAGCGTGCTCGCGCAGCGCGGAGACCGGCCCGGTCAGATAGCGCGAGAGGAAAATCGCGACGAAGGCCGCGGCCAGACCCCCGGCCAGGACGATCAGCGCCGCCGTCAGGCGCGAAGTCCGTTCCAATTCCGCGCGCCGGGAGCGCAGTTGCTCCACGTGCGCGTCGCCCAGCCGGGCCAGGGGCTCGGCGGCGGACTCAAGACCGTGGCCGCGCCGCGCGGCGCGGCCGGCCTCGGCCGGGCTGAGCCGTTCGGCTCGGCGGCGCGCCACCCATTGGTTCGATTCGGCCAGGTAAGCCGTGAGCCGTCCGTCCATGGCGTCGAGCAGCGCCTGTTCCGAGGGTTCCGACATCACTCCCGAAAGCTCTCGTTCCACGGCGCGCACGGCGTCGAGGGATTCGTCGCGCCGGGCCAGCCAGGATTTTTGGCCGGTCATCAGGTATTGGCCGGTGGACTGATCGACGCGGCGCAATTGGTCGCGCAGGCGCGGGAGGCTGGAGAGGACGGTGAGGCTCTCGTGGAACTGGGATTCCAAGCGGGCGTGCGCGCGGCTTTCCAAATAAAAGGACGCCCCGACCCCGGCGGAATAGACCGCGAAAAGCCCCGCGACGACGATCAACTGCGAGCGGAGGTTCAGCTTCATCGGCCCGAGTCCCGGCGTTCCAGTTTCCGCGCTCGAGCCAAGAGCGCGTCGGCCTGCGCGGCGCGCCCCAGACGGCGCAGAAGATGGGAGTAGTTGTTCAACGTCGGGATCAGCCGCGGGTCGTCCGCGCCGGCGGCCTTCTCGCCCTCCTCCAACGTCTTCCGGTAGAGGGACTCGGCCTCGGACGCCTTCCCCCGTGCTTCCTCGAAAAGGGCCAGGTCGTTACGGGTGGCGGCGACTTCGGCCGCGGCGGGTCCGAGAAGCTTCTCCTTGATCGCGAGGGCGCGGCGGTACAGCGGTTCGGCCTCGTCATAACGGCCGCGGTCGTGCTCGAACAGGGCCAAATCCGTCAAGCGGTCGGCGGCGGCGCGGCTTTCGGGGCCGAGGGCCTTCTCGGTCACGGCGAGCGCGCGGCGATAGGCGGTCTCCGCCAAGTCGTCGCGGCCCATCGTCCGTTCCAGTCCGGCGAGATCCGATTGGCGCGCGGCGATTTCCGCGTAGCGGCGGCCGGGGTCTTTCTCGGCGGACGCGAGCGCGCGACGGAGAAGCTTTTCGGCTTCCGCCGTTTTCCCCTGCGCGGAGCAGGCCTCGGCCAGGTAGCCGAGGGCCGCGGCCGTTTCCATGGAGTCATCCCCGGAAGTCTTTTCCAGAATGGCGAGCGCGCGGCGGTAATAGGGTTCCGCGCGGGCCGGAGACCCCTGGGCGGCGCGGAGATCGCCCATCGCGTTCAGCGTCCGGGCGAGCCGGGGATCGTCGGGCCCGAACCGCTCGGCCCGGGCCAGCGCGGAGGTCAGGGCCGCCTCGGCCTCGGGCAGGCGGCCGTGCCGCAGCGCGCGGTCGCCGAGCTCCGAGTCGCGCGTCCAGGTTCCGGGGCCGGCGCAAGCGGAGATCAGGACGGCCAGGAGCGCGGCGGCGGCGAGGGGTGACGGACGTCGCATGAAGGGCATGATAGCGGATTTGATCGGAATTTGAAGCGCCCTTGCGCCGCTCGAGAACGCGGCGTGATATAATGCCTCCAGTCGGATACCGTGCGAGGAGGACTCCATGAAGACGACCACGATCCGGGTTCTGACGGCGCTGTTCATTTTGGGCGCGGCGGTCCGCGCGAGCGCGGCCGGGGTGCGCGACGTCGGCGTGGGCATCATCCTGGGCGAGCCGATCGGAGGCACCGCCAAATTCTGGCTGGACGATCGTTTCGCGCTGGACGCGGGCGCCGGCTTCAGCGACGGGAACGCGGGGTTTTGGGGCGACGCGCTCTGGCATGATTGGACCTTGCTTCCACAGCCCAAAGACGGGCGCCTGGCGGCCTACGCGGGCGGCGGCCCGCAGGTCCGGACGGGGGTAGACGCGCGGTTCGGGATTCGCGCGGTCGTCGGAGCGGCGTACCGCCCGTCGAAGCAGCCGCTGGAATTCTTCCTGGAGGCCGGTCCCTTGTTCCGTCTCACGCAGGGCGGGGGGGTTGACGCCGTGGGCGGCGTCGGCGTGCGTCTCTACGGCTGGGGCGGGGCCAAGAGCTGAGGAGTCGTCAGTCCTCGGCGAGATCCCGCGCGGGCACTCCGCCGGAGATCAGCCAGCGGCGCAGGACTCCGGCCAATTCGTCGTCCGAGCGCCCGGTGCGGCGATTCTGGCGGTAGCCTCCGATCTTCCAGCGTCCGTCGACGCGCACGACGTAGAAGACGGCCTGCGCCGACCTCACGTCCGGGTCTCTCCCGGTGGTGGCGCGCGACACGGAGGCGCCGTTGAAATCCACGTACGCGAACGCGCCCGAGCGGGTGGTCTCCTCGATGGATTTCCCGGAGGGGGTGGCCATGTTCCCGGCCAGATGGCGCATGAAGTCGCCCTGGGGCGTGTCGGGATAGCCCGCCACGGCGGTCTCCAGTTCGTCCCGGACCAGGGCGCGCTCGGTCTGGGTCAAAAAATTCTCGTCGCTGAGCGCGGCCAAGGTCTTCACCACGCCGCGGCGGGTCAGCGCCTCCTCGATCCGGGCCGGGGTGGTGCCCCTCTCGGCGGCGAGCGTCAGCAGCGCCGCGCGATGGCTCCGCAGCGCGGGAGACAGGGCGGCGGCCGCCCGGTCCTCGGCCGCGACTTTGGACGGGAGGAGTTCGCGGCGGACGATGTCGGCGCGGGTGGAACCGGGCGGGATGCCCTCTTCCTCGAAATATTGATTGAGAAGTCCGTCGGTTTGGCGTTCGGTGAGCTTGATCCCGGAGGCGATGGAGGCGATGTAGCGCTTGGCCTTGGCGACGTCGGGCGGAGCGCGGGCCGGAGCCGGGTCGCCCGTGAGCGCCGCCGCGTAACGGGTCGCGGCGCCGGAAGCGGCCAGGGCGTCGACTTGTTCCGGGGCGAACCCGAAGCGCGCGGCGAAATCGGCGACGAGGGCGCCGGCCGCCGGATCCTTCCGCGCGTCGACGTCGTGCAGGGCGGCGGCGAGGATCACCACCATTTTGCGGGACGCGGGAAGCGGGAACGCCTCCAACGAGCCGGCGGCGCGGCCGGCGGCCAGGTGGGACGGCGACGCCTCCGGTTTGCCGGCGTCCAGATATCCGATCAAGCGCGACGTCAGGTCTGCCGGAACCCCCAGGCGTCCCAGTGAACCGGCCAGACCGTCGGCGGCGGCCGGAGGGGCGGGGAGGGCGGCGGCGGATGGAGACGGCGCGAGAGCGGAGGCCGGCAGGGACAGCGCGGACGGCAGGGCGGCGGGCGCGAGGCTCGGGGGGGCGACCGAGGCGGCGCCGGAGGTCGCCGAACCCGCGGCGCCGGCGGGCGCCCCCGGGACGGCCGCCGCGCCGAGGTCGGCCTTGACCTGGGCCCAGGCCGGGACGCAGGCCGCCGTCCACAAGAGCAGCAGGGCGGCGGGGAGGCGGGGGGGCCGCATGTCACGAGTGTAGGTCGGTCCGCGGGGGGTGTCAAGGGGGGGCGCCGCCGACTCAGAATTGGGTTTTTCTTTCGTTGACAGAGCCGCGTGAGTCTGTTATAACATCGCGACGTGGACATTCACGAACGGCTCGCCGACGCTCTCTCTCGCCGCCTGACGGTGCTGGTCATCCCCCAAACCCGGCTCAAACCGTGGCGTTGGCAGGTCAGCACGGGCTTCTTCCTTTTTATGCTGGCAACGTGGTCCGGCATGACCGTCTGGGCGGGCTTCATCGCGGGCCGGCACGTGGATTACTGGATCACGAAGGCGGACAACCAGGTCATGCTGGCGAAAATGACCCGGTTGGCGCAGGAAATGGACCGGGCGCGCGCCGTGCTGGACCAGGCCAGCGCCACCGACCGGCAACTGCGCGGCCTTTTAACCATGGCCCGCGACCGCGACCCGATCTCGGCCGCCACCGGCGTGGGCGGCCCGACGTTGTCCGACCGCCTGTCGTTGGACCGACTGCTGTCCGTCGGACGCTCGGACGCCCTGCGCCAGCCCGACTGGCACCGGGAGATCGCCCGTATCCGCGCCGACGCGGAGAAGCGGCTGGCGAGCTTCCAGGAGATCGCCTGGTACGTGGGAAACCAGAAGAGCCTGCGCAATGCCACGCCGAGCGTCTGGCCCACCGAAGGGACGATCACCTCGCTGTACGGGTACCGCTTCTCCCCGATGCGCCGCGACGACGGCGAGAGCGGCGAATTCCATCCCGGAATCGACATCGCCAACAGCCCGGACACCTTGATTTACGCGACGGCGGACGGGACCGTGCTTTACTCCGGCTGGTCCCACGGATACGGCAACCTGGTGGTCATCGACCACGGCTACGGCATCCAGACCATTTACGGCCACACCTCGAAGGCCCTGGTCAAGGTCGGCGACCGGGTCACGAAGGGCCAGGTCATCGCCTACATGGGCACGACGGGCCGCTCCACCGGCGCGCACCTGCACTACGAGGTCCGACGCCAGGGCAAGGCGGTCAACCCGATGGCCTTCCTGAAGGTCCGCGGCGCGGGCGAGATGCTCGGCTTCGCGAGCCGCGCGGGACGGGCACGCAGTTGAGCCTCTTCGGTTCCAAGCCCCGCGGCGACGCGCGCGAGGGCATGACCTTGATCGGAGAGGAAGCCTTCTTCCACGGCGCCCTGGCGGTGAAAGGCTCCCTGCGGGTCGAGGGCGTCTTCGAGGGCGACATCTCCGACGCCGTGGACGTCGAAGTGGGCGCGCACGGACGGATCCTGGGCAACGTCGCCGCGGAGACCTTGGTCGTCGCCGGCGAAGTCGTCGGCAACGTCGTGGCGGCGCGGTCCGTGGAGCTCTTCTCCAGCGCGCGCATGTCCGGCGACATCCGCACCCAGAAGCTCCGCATCGACGAAGGCGCGGTGTTCGACGGCGCCTGCGCGATGAGCGAAGGCTCCGAGAAGCCCCGCCGCCGCCGCGGCAAAGCCGAATCCGAGGCCGAACAGCCGGCCGATCCCGTTTCCTGAGGAACCAACCCCGCCCATGATCTCCTTCCTGCGCCGCCATCAGAAAAGCATCTTCGCCGCGACGCTCTCCGTCTTCTTCGGAGGCATGTTCGTCGGCTTCGGGGGCTACTGGTTCACGAACCGCGACATGCAGGGCGTCGTCGCGCGGGTGGGCAAGGTCAAGATCACGCAGCAGACCTTGGCGACGCGCGTGGATCTCTACGTGGATCGCCTGCGCGAGCAGGGGACCGAGCTGGACGACGCGAAGCTGGCCCAGCTCAAGCGCGAGATGCTCAACAACATGATGGTCGACGAGCTTCTGGCGATGAAGGCCGACGAGCTGGGTCTGGTGGTCACCGACGAGGAGCTGGCGCGGGATATCCGCGCGACGCCGGCGTTCGTGCGCGCCGGCCAGTTCGACCAGGACGCCTATTTCCAGGCCGTCCGGGCCACGTTCCATGAGAGCCCCCAGGAGTACGAGCACGAGCGCCGCAAGAGCATCAAGACGGCGCGGCTGAAAAGCCTGTTTTACCGCATGGTGAAGCTCACTCCCGCCGAGATCCGCGAGACCTACGGCGCGATGAACAAAGGCTCCTTCAAGAATTACGAGAAGGAGAAGGACGCCTTCGCCCAGCGCCTTCAGCAGCAGCGCGCGCTGGAGCTGGTCAACCACTGCCTGCGCCAGATGCAGACCCAGGTCGAGATCCAGAATCTTCTCGACCGCGTCGAATCCGGCGCCTGATCCGCCGCCCCTCAGGAGATCCCGCTTGAATCCCATCCTCGTCGTCGGTTCCGTCGCGCTCGACACCGTCAAAACCTCCGCCGGCTCGATCAGCGACGGCCTGGGCGGCTCGGCCACCTATTTTTCGCTGTCCGCGCGCTATTTCGCGCCGGTGCAGCTGGTCGGGGTGGTCGGCGAGGACTTCCCGCGCCAGCACCGGACCTTGCTGAGCCAGCGCGGCATCGACTGCTCGGGCCTGAAGACCGCCAAGGGCAAGACCTTCCGCTGGTCCGGCAAATACGGCAAGGACGCCGGCGCGGCCAAGACCTTGGCCACGCACCTCAACGTGTTCAAGGACTTCCGCCCGAAGCTGGACGAGGCCCAGCGCAAGGCCCCGGTCGTCTTCCTGGCGAATATCGACCCCGAGCTTCAGTCCGAGGTCCTGGCGCAGATGAAGGCGCCCGCCTTGGTGGCCTGCGACACCATGAATTTCTGGATCGATTCGAAGCCCGAGGCGTTGAAGGAGATCCTGTCGAAGGTCGACATCTTCTTCTGCAACGAGGAGGAAGCCGAGAAGCTGGCCAAGCGTCCGAACCCCCTGCAGGCCGCTGAGGTGATCGCGTCTTGGGGGCCGAGGGTGGTGGTCATCAAGAAGGGCGAGCACGGCGCGCTGATGAAGATCGGTCCGCGCTTCTACATGTTCCCCTGCTTCCCTCTTCCCGAGATCAAGGACCCGACGGGCGCGGGCGACACCTTCGCCGGCGGCTTCCTGGGCTACCTGGCCAGCTGCGGCGTCTACGACGACGTGGGCCACCTGAAGCGCGCGATGGCGTACGGCACGGTCATGGCCTCGTTCAACGTCGAGGATTTCTCGACGAAGAACATCGAGGACCTGGACCGCGACGGCATCGACGAGCGCTTCCACGACCTGCTGGACCGCATGAGCGTGCCCCGCGCCGAGGAGCTGCTCAAGTCGCGGCGCGCCGTCCCGGCCTAAGGCCGTGATCGAGATCGAGGGGCTGGTCAAGCGCTTCGGCTCGCACGCGGCCGTGGCCGGCCTGGACCTCACGGTCGCCAAGGGCGAGATCTTCGGCTTCCTGGGCCCCAACGGGGCGGGGAAGACCACGACGGTCAAGTGCATCACCGGCCTGCTCAAGCCCACCGCCGGCCGCGTGCGCGTCGCGGGCTTCGACACGGCGACGCGGACTTTGGAAGCCAAGCGCGCGATGGGCCTCGTCCCCGACGAGCCGTTCGTCTACCCGAAGCTGACCGGCGTGGAATACCTGCGCTTCGTCGGCGAGCTGTACGGCGCGCCCCTGGCCGCGATGAAGACCCGCGTTCCGGAGCTGCTGGAGATGTTCGAGCTGGCCCCCTGGGGCGGGGAGCTGGTGGAAAGCTACTCCCACGGCATGCGCCAGAAGCTGGTCCTGGCCGGAATCCTCCTGCACGATCCCAAGGTCCTGGTCCTGGACGAGCCCATGGTGGGCCTGGACCCGAAGAGCGGGCGGCTGGTCAAGGACATCTTCCTGAGATTGGCCGAGCGCGGCACCACCATCTTCATGTGCACCCACGTGCTGGAGATCGCCGAGAAGCTGTGCGACCGGATCGGCATCATGATCGGCGGGAAGATGATCGCCTGCGGGACGCTCGGGGAGCTGCGGGCGTCCTCTCAGAAGCAAGGCGACCTGGAAGGCATCTTCCTGAGCCTGACCGGCGGGGCCGAGTACTCGACGTTGCTCCGTTACCTCTAGGAATGCTGGCCCTTCTCCTGCGCCGCCGCGGGCGGTCCGTGGTCAACACCTTGGGAGCCTACACGGCCTACGAGTGGGCCCGGAACCTGGCCTTCGCCGCGGCCGGCTTCGGCCTGCTGTTCGGACTCCACGACGGCTTCTACCGCCTGCTGAAGTATCTCTACGCCATCGAGCTGATCGGCCCCCTGCTTCTCTGGAAGCTCACGGCGATGATGTTCCTGATGACCTTGTCCATGGTCGGCGTCTCCGGACTGTTGACCTCCTTGACCACCTTGTTCTACTCCTTCGATCTGAAGTTCCTGATGAAGGCCCCGGTGAGTCAGCGCGTCGTGTTCCTGGACAAGTCCTTGGAGAGCGCGTTCTTCGCGTCCTGGATGATCGGCTTGGTGCTGGTGCCGTACGTGCTGGCGGTGATGCGCGCGGCCCATCTGGGGTTGCCGGTTTTCCTGGCGTTCGCCGCGGCCCTGCCCCCGTTCCTGCTGTTCGCGGCCTCGTTCGGCATCGGCTTCACGTTGATCCTGATGTACCTGTTCCCGTCGTCCCGGACGCGCGACGTGGTCTGGGTCCTGTCCAGCC
This sequence comes from Elusimicrobiota bacterium, assembly GCA_028871595.1. The sequence goes on along the minus strand of JAGWMT010000084.1, from coordinate 917 downwards.
TCTCGATGACCGTCGTCTACGGCCTGATCCGCTTCGCCCAGCCCGAGAAGCTGATCCGGCCCGACACGCTCAAGGTGGTGGCCGAGTACCTGGCTTTCCTTCAGGCTCCGACGGCCCCCTATCTGCCTTCGTGGTGGATGGCGCGCGGGCTGCAGTCCGCGGCGGAGGGCCATTGGGGGGCTTGGGCGCTGGACGCGTTCCGTCTGTGGGGGGCGGCGTTCCTGGTCTACGCGGGCCTGGTGTGGCTGGCCGGGCGCACGTATTTCATCGGCTACAGCGGCGCGCAGGAAGGGGCCATGCGCCGGCGCGCTCACGCCTTCGGCGTCCTGCCCGAGGAGCGCCTGCTGGGGCCGGGCCACAACTCGATCCTGCTTTGGAAGGAGCGCGTCGCGTTCTTCCGGGACGTGAAGCATTGGTCGCAAATCGTGTTGATCGTGGGGCTGGTGTTCGTGTACCTGTTCAGCATCCGCAGCATGCCGCTGGACATCCCCTATCTCCGCAGCCTGATCTCCTTCCTCAACGTGGGGACCGCCGGCTTCGTGATCGCGGCGCTGGGTCTGCGCTTCACCTTCCCGTCGGTGAGCCTGGAAGGCCGGGCCTGGTGGATCTTGAAGTCGTCGCCCTTGACCGTGTCGCAGATCATGCGCCAAAAATTCTTTTTTTCCGCCGTGCCCACCGTGCTCGTGGCCCTGGTCATCGGCGTCATGACGAACTGGATCCTGGGGGCCGACCGTTTCACGGCGGAGCTCACCTTGGCCGCGCTCCTGATGTCCGCCCTGGTGGTGACGGCCATGGGCATCGGCTTCGGGGCGCTGTTCCCGCGCTTCACGGTGGAGAACATCCATCAGATCGAGTCGTCCGTGGGCGGGTTCGTCTACATGGCGGCCTGCCTGTGGTACATCGGGGCCACGCTGGCG
>JAGWMT010000083.1 GCA_028871595.1 Elusimicrobiota bacterium | reverse complement strand
TGCTGCTTGAAGCGGATGAAGCCGTACTGCGAGACCACGACCTCGTCCTCGGGGTCCAGGAACGCCTCGCACAGCAGCCGGATGATCTCGTCGGAGCCGTTCCCGACGATCACCGATTCGGGCTCGACCTTATGAAACCGGGCCAACGCGTCGCGCAGCTCGGGGCTGGCGCCTTCGGGATAGAGGGCCGCGGACTTTTCCGCCCTGCGGTAGGCCGCCATCGCGCGCGGCGCGGCTCCCAGGGGATTCTCGTTGGACGCCAGCTTCACCACCGACTTCAGCCCCAATTCGCGCTGCACGGAGGCGATGGACTTGCCGGGTTGATAGGGAAACACGTCGCGCAGGGCGCGGCGAGGAGAAATAAGGAAGCTCATCGGTCGAGGGACAGAAGCGCGAGAAGACGCGCGTCCTGTTTGTCTCTCCTAAATGAAAAATAATCTTCCGGATGGGACGACGTGCACGGCGCCGGGGCGCCGATGTTTTCGGCCAAAACACCCGACGCGGTCAACTGACGGCGGGTCTCCGCGGCGAGGTCGAGATAAATGGATCCATCACGGCGAACGAAAGAGGATTCGGGAAAATCTTTTTCCAGTTCGGGACCGACCTTGTAGCAGCACGGCCCGATGTGGGGCCCGATCGCAGCAGAGAGGTTCGACGCAGGGATTCCCAGGCGCTCATTGAATGCCGCCACGGCGGACTTCGCCATTTGTTTCGCCGTCCCCCGCCAGCCGGCATGGAACACCCCGGCGGCCTTGCCGTCGTTGGACCAAAGAAACAAAGGAACGCAGTCCGCGACATACACGCCGACGGTCACGCCGGGCCGGCTTAGAATCCACCCGTCGCCTTCCAGACCGGCGTTCGATTTCGTGCCGTCATGAATCGTGATTCCGTGAACCTGCTTCAATGTCAGCGGGGCGGGCAAGGACAGAAGCGCCGCGGCTTCGCCGCGTCGCGACACATCCTTCATGTTGCCCAATTTTCTTGTCGTGAACCCATGCTTGATCCCAAGCGCCGTCAGGCGCGGCTCGCGCAGGAGCCCGTCTTTTTCGGTCCACGACGGAATGATCGTCTCAGACAGAGGCATGGTTCGGCGCCAGGGGCTTGGGGTCCATCTTCGGCGTCTTGCGCATGGGACGCACCCACTTCGTGAAGCTGGACGGCTTGAGGGAGTACTCGTGCACCAGGCGCACGACCTCGCTCACGGGCTGGAAGGTCTCCCATTTGATGCGCAGGATGCGCACGCCGGCCTGCTCCATCTCACCGATGAACTGCTCGTAGTTCGCCTTGAGCATGCGCAGGTAGTCCAGGCTGACCGCCGACTCCATCACGCGGCCGCGCGAGCTGATGCGCTTGATCGCGGTCTCGGGCTGGCAGTCCAGGTAGATCAGGATCTGCGGGAACACCAGCTCGCGCAGAACCATGTTGTCGAACAGGTCCAGATAGGTGTTGTAGTCGAGGTCGGTGATGATCTTGTCGGGATGCTCGTTGAGCATGCGCGCGAAGATCGTGTCCTCCCAGATGGTGCGGTCCTGCACCACGCCGCGGATCTTTCCCAGGCTGATGCGGGTCACGAACTCGCGGTGCTGGCGGAACCGGTGGTTCAGCAGCCAGACCTGCATCATCGTGCCGTAGCCCTTCATGTCCTTGTAGAAATGCTCCAGGTAGGGGTTGCCGTCCACCTCTTCCAGGATGGGTTCGAAGTTGAGCGCGCGGGCCAGATCCACCGTGAGAGTGGACTTGCCCACCCCGATGGTCCCCGCGATGCCGATATAGCCTTCCGCGAACATGCTCGTGTCTCCTTAAACCGGCTTCATCTCTTGGTCGATGCCGCGAAGCGCCAGCTTCAAGTCGTCGGGGCTGGAGGCGGCGGAGAGAACCTCCGCCTCGCTGGCCAGGCCGTCCTTGAAGAGCTTCACGAGCGACTGATTGAACGTCTGCATCCCGTAGAACTGGCCCTTCTGCAGGGCCTGCACGATCTCGCTCGACTTGCTGTCCTCGATCTGTTTGCGCACGTGCGGCGTGTTGATCAGGATTTCCACCGCCGGCACGCGCCCCCCCTTCGTGGACTGGAGCAGGCGCTGGCTGACGATCGCGCGCAGCGACTCCGCCAACTGCAGCCGCACGAGCGTCTGCTGGTGGGGCGGATACATGTCCACCACGCGGGCGATGGTCTGCACCGCGTCGATCGTGTGCAAGGTCGCGAAGACCAGGTGGCCGGTGAGCGCGGCGGTCAGCGCCGCCGACGTCGTCTCCGGATCGCGCATCTCGCCGATCATCACCACGTCCGGGTCCTGGCGCATGGCCATCTTCAGGCCTTCGGCGTAGGTCTGGGTGTCCTCGCCGATCTCGCGCTGGGTGACGATGGCCTTCTTGTCCTTGTGCACGAATTCGATGGGGTCCTCGATGGTCAGCACGTGCTCGGCGCGGTTGTCGTTGATGTAGTCGATCATCGCGGCCAGGCTGGACGACTTGCCCGAACCGGTGATGCCGGTGACCAGGACCAGGCCGCGGCTGTTGTCGGCGATCTTCTTCATCGTCGCGACCGGCAGGCGCAGATCGGTCAGGTTCGGGATCTGCGTGGAGATATAGCGCACCGCCATGCAGAGCTTCTGACGCTGGCGGTAGGCGTTCACGCGGAAGCGCGCGACTTCGCCGGCCTGGAAGGAGAAGTCGCACTCGCCGCGCTCCTCGTACATCTTCTTGGCGCGGGGCGTGGCCACCTGGGACAGCATCTGCTCCACGTCGGGCGCCGGGACGGCGTCCGGGGAGACCTGCACCAGGTCGCCGTCCACGCGGATGTACGCCGGACCGCCGGAACGCACGTGCAGGTCGCTGCCGTGCTTGTTGACCAACGTCTGGAGGAGCTCTTGAAGGGTCATCGCAGTTTTCTCACCTTGAAGCGGAGGTAGGCCGGCTTCGTCCAGCGGTCCGGCTCGTTCATGCTCTGAAGAAGCTTCGCGTCGGAGGGCTCGTCGGGAACCGCGGCGGAGCGCCCGCCCAGGCCCGGCCGCGCGACGGCGCGGTGCATGCCGCGGGTGCGGCGCGACGGGAAGCCGGTGGCGATCACCGTCACGCGGATGGCGTCGCCCAACGACTCGTTGTAGACGTTGCCCATCTTGAGATTGGCGTCCGGGCTGACCGTGCCCTGGATGGTGGCCATGATCTCCTCGATCTCGGAGGTCTTCAGCGTGGCCTTGCGCCCGGCGATATTGACGATCAGGCCCTTCGCCCCGTCGATGACCACGTTCTCCAGCAGGGGAGAGGTCATCGCCTCGCGCGCGGCGTTCATCGCGCGGCCGGGGCCCGAGGACTCGCCGATGCCGATCAGCGCCTCGCCGGCGTCCTTCATCACCGCGCGCAGGTCGTTCATGTCCAGGTTGATCATGCCCGGGACCGTGATCAGGTCGGTGATGGACTGGACCGACTTGCGCAGGACGTCGTCGGCCTCTCGGAAGGCGTCGTCGTGGGACGTTTCCGGGTCGATCACGTCGAACAGGCGCTGGTTCGGGATCACCAGCAAGGTGTCCACCGACTGGCGCATCTCCTGGATGCCCTGCTCGGCGATGGACGTGCGCCGCAGGCCCTCAAAATCGAACGGCTTGGTCACGATGCCGACGGCCAGCGCGCCCATCTCCTTGGCCAGGCGCGCGGCCACGGGACCGCCGCCGGTGCCGGTGCCGCCGCCCATGCCGGTGGTGACGAACACCATGTCCGCGCCGCGCAGCACTTCGCGCAGCTGCTCCTCGCTCTCCAGCGCGGCCGCGCGGCCGCGGGACGCGTCGCCGCCCACGCCCAGGCCGCGCGTCAGAGTCTCGCCCAGCTGCACGCAGACGTGCGCCGCGCAGCGGCGCAGGACCTGCGCGTCGGAGTTCGCGGCGATCAGCTCCACGCCTTCCAGGCCGGCTTCGACCATGCGCGTGATCGCGTTGCAGCCGGCGCCGCCCACGCCCAGGACCTTGATGACGGCGCGCTTCTCGTCCAGCTCTTCGGCGAGTTGTATCCTCAGAAAAGCTCCTCAAGCATCGTCGTGATCCGTCGCATCCACACCGGACGCTTGCGCGAGACGACGCGCGCGTTGACGCCGCCCCAGCGCGGGGACGTCGAGTACTGGAGCAGGCCCAGCGCGGTGGAATACACGGGCGAAAGCCATTGCTCGTCGGCCAGGATCAAGTCGGGATGCGGCACGCCGCGGCGCACCGGCACGCCCAGGATCTGCGTCGCGGCCTCCAGCGTCCCGCGCATCATGGAGCCGCCGCCCGTCAGGATGGCCCCGCCCGGCGCCACCACGTCGGCGTAGGAGGAGTTCTGCAGGTCCTCCGCCACGATGGAGAAGATCTCCTCGACCCGAGGCAGAATGATGCCCATCATGGTGCTGGTCTTGATGCGCATCGGCGTGCGGCCGTCGATGCCGTTGCATTCGATGTCGGCGTCGCCGTTGAGCAAAGACGGATGCGCGATGCCGTGCTCCACCTTGATCTTCTCCGCGGTCGCGATCGAGGTCTTCAGGCCGACGGCCAGATCGCGCGTGATGAAGTCCGAGCCCAGGCCCAGTTCCTTCGAGTACTTGATGGCGCCCTCGCAGTAGACCCCGATGGAGATGGACTGCCCGCCCATGTCGATCAGGACGGAGCCCAGCTCCTTCTCCTCCGGCGTCACCAAGGTCTCCCCGGCGGCCAGCAGGCCGTACACGGGCTCCACCACCTCGAAGCCCGCCTGCGCGACGGTCTTCATGATGTTGTTGAGGTGCGCGCTGGACGCCGTGACCAGATGGACGTCCACCTCCAGCAGCGAGGCCTCCATCCCGACCGGATGGGGCACGCCGCGCTGGCGGTCCAGGGAGAAGCCCTGCGGGACCACGTGCAGGATCTCGCGGTCGGAGGAAAGCGGGATGGCGCGCGCGCTGGAGACGACGGCGTTGACGTCGTCGGCCGTGATCTCGCGGTCGGTGCGCGCGATGTTGTAGGCGCCGCGGTTGTTGAAGGACTGCAGGTGCGCGCCGCGCACCCCCAGCCACACCGAAGAGACGGTGGCGTTCACGGCGGACTCGGCCTCCTCGACGGCGCGCGTGACGGCGGACGCGGCCTCCAGGATGTTGATCACCACGCCGCCCTTGAGGCCGCGGCAGGCGACGCTGGAGCCGCCCAGCACTTTCACCACGCCCGTCGCCGGATCGGGCGAGCCGATCAGGCAGGTCACCCGTCCGCTGCCGATGTCCAGGCCCGCGATCAGCTCCGGGCCGCTTCTGCGCATGCGCTTCATCGTACGCCTCCATGGGGCCCGGCGGCCAAGGATTGGCCGGCCGGTCGCAGCAGAACTTTTCCGTCCTCGAACCAGCGCAGGTCGGCGGAGAACGCGCCGGGATTCTTCCCGCGCGCGTCGTTGAGCGCCTCGCCCAGCCGCGCCAGCTTGTCCTTCGTGTAGTCCAAACGGCCCCACAGGGCCGTGGTGCCGTCGGCCAGGCGCGCCTGCCAGCCGTCCGCGGCCGAGACGTACGACATCTCGACCAGCGGCGACGGGAACGCCCCGGGCGCGGTCAGGGCCGGCCACTCGCGCGCCAGCGCGCGGCGGTCGCCGTCGGCGGCGTCGCCCACGTCGGCGGACGCGCCGGACGGCGCGTACACGCCTTCGGGCGCCGCGAACACCGTCCCGTCGTCGGCCAGGTAGCCGGCCGCGCGGCCGCGGCGCAGCGCGGGGGCGACGGCCCGGCGCAGAACCGGCGTCAAGGTGGAGCGCTTCTCTCCCCAGCCGCGCCGCACCGTCACGTCGGCGACGCACGGGAAGCGGCGCCGGATCTCGGCGGCCTTCTCGCCGGCGGATCCCTTCACCGCGTCGGCGGCGTTCTGCGCCAAGGCGCGGAACGGCTCGGCGACGCCGTCCACCGCGGCCTCGACGGGAACGCCCGGCGCGCCGCCCGGCAGCGCGGCGCGCACGCGCATGAGCGCGCCGACGGCGTGGCGCGCGGACGCGAAGGCGACGGCTCCCAGGATCGCCGTCGCGCACACCGCGGCGAAGAGCCGCGCGCGGCGCGCGCGGGCCTGGGGGCGCGCGACCACCCGGAAGCGTCGGCGGGAGGAGGGGCGCCTACTCACCGACGACCTTCATCTCGAGTTCGAGTCCGACGCCGAATGTCGCGCGGGCTCGCTCGCGGATGAGGTCGACGAGAGCGAGGACATCGGAGGCTTTGGCCCCGGCGAAGTTCTCGATGAAATTAGCGTGCATCGGCGAGACGCGGGCGCCGCCGATCGCGTGCCCCTTGAGCCCCAACTGTTCGATCATCTGGGCGGCGAAGCGGCCCGGCGGGTTTTTGAAGGTTGATCCCACGTTGAAGGTGTGAATCGGCTGCGTCTGCTGCCGCTTCTGCTGATAGCGAACGACGACGGCCATTATATCACCTTTGACCCCGGGCTTCAACTGAAGCAGGCAGGACAGCGCGACCAGGTTCTTGAGCGGCCCCTCGCGGTAAGCGAAGCTCAGCGCGGATCGGGGAATTCGAAGCACCGTCCGCGCGTCCGGGTCGGCCGCTTCCAGTTCCTCGACGAACGGACCGATCTCCCCGTCGCGCGTCCCGGCGTTCATCGCCAGGGCGCCGCCCACGGTGCCGGGCACGCCCACGATCGGTTCCAGTCCGGCCAGTCCGCGCTCCGCGCACGCGACGACCAATTGCGGGACGCGCACGGCCGCGCCGCAGCGCACGCGGCCGCCGCCGGGGAACGAGATCTCGTCGAAGCGTCCGCCCAGGCGCAGGACGATCCCGCGCACCCCGCGGTCGCGGACCAGGAGGTTCGAGCCCCAGCCCAAGATGAAAACGGGAACACGGAACTCGCGCGAGATTCGAAGCACCGCGAGGACCTCGTCTTCCGTCCCGGCGTCCACGAAAGCGTCGGCCGGGCCGCCGATCTTGAACGTGGTGTGGCGGGCGAGGGGCTCGTCGAAACGGGCGCGGGGAACGGCCGCCTTCAGCGCCTCTCGCCAATCCGCCATTTTTGCTTTTTACCATTTAATGATAGGATGCCGCCATGGACGGCGCCTGGGTCGACAAGCTGGAAAAGCGCTGGGGCTTTCTCGCGGCCCCGGACCTCCCCATCTTCATCGCGGTCATGACCGTGGTCTGCGCGCTGCTGGGAACCTTCAAGCCCGAGTTCGTGGACGCGCTCGGCCTGGATCCCGCGGCCCTGCTCCACGGCCAGGTCTGGAGGCTGTTCACTTTCCTCTTCATCCCCCCGCCGGCCGGGCCGCTGTGGCTGATCCTATGGATCGCCATGCTGTACGCGATCCTGCAGGCGCTGGAAACCGCCTGGGGCGAATTCAAGATTACGGTTTTCCTCCTGATCGGCATGCTCGCCACGGCGCTGGGCGCGCTGGCCGTGGGCGTGGAGTACGGCAACTCCGTCGTGATGCTGGCCGCCTTCCTGGCCTTCGCCCGCCTGTTGCCTGACCGCGAGATCCTGGTCATGTTCATCCTGCCGGTGAAGCTGCGCTGGCTGGCGGCGCTGACGGCGGTCTGGATCGCCGTGGAGTTCGCCACCGGCTCTTTCGCCGGCCGAGTGCAGCTGCTGACCGGCCTGGCGCCCTATCTGCTGTTCTTCGGAGAAGGACACGCGCGGGACCTGCGCTACGCCTGGCGGAGGCACCGCGGAGGCCCGCCTTGATCCACGCGCTGCTCCTCGCCGCCGCCCTCGCCGCGCCGTCGTCCGCCGCCGCCGTCAAGCTCTTCGCGTTCGACGAGAAAGGCCGCCCCCTGGACCTGCCCGGCCTGCTGTCGCGCCTCTCCCGCGCCGACGAGAAGGCGCCCGACCCCGACAAGCTTCCCTTCTGGGCCGTTCCCATCGACGAAAAGGCGCCGCGCGCGCGCGTGAAGCTGGCGCAGGCCGGCAAGCTGGTCACGGCCACCTGGCCCGGCGGGCCGGCGAAGCTGGAACTGGTGTGGCCGGTGAAGGAGGACGGCTTCAGCGCCGTCTCCGCGGACAACGACCGGCACGGGTTCGTGGACGGCGCGGCGGTGTTCCTGGACGAGGAGATCGCGTTGACGCAGTACCGCCAGTTCAAGGATTCCTGGAAGCGCCGCACCACCGACTGGGAACCGCTGTACGAACCCGGCCGCAAGGCCAAGGAGTTGGCCGAGGACGCGCAGCAGGCCGTCGCCGACGCGCAGCGCGAGAAGGACGCCGCCAAACGGGCCGCCGGCTTCGAGAAGGCCCTGCACGCCATCGCCCTGGCCTATGAAAAGGAGCTCTACGAGCACGGGCTCCAACTGGAGATGGCCAAGCCGCTATCCGGGAAGGCGCGCTTCGGGCTCACCTTCGACGACTCGGTGCTCAAGCGCCTCGACGACGTGAAATGGCTGACCGAGGCCGCGGCCCGCTCCGGTTCGAACTGGGTGCGCCTGGTGATGCGGCCCAACGAAAACGATTTCCTTTACGCCTCCTTGAGCTCGTTCAACGAGTATGACGGGGTGGTGGACAAGCTGCGCAAGAACCATCTCAAGGTGCTGATCTCCATCCTGGACACCACGCAGTGGCCGCGGAAGATGACGCCGGAGATCTACGCCGAGCGCGTGAAGAACATCGTCCTCCATTATAAGGGCCGGGCGGACGCGTGGGAGGTCGGCAGCGAGATCAACGGCGACTGGCTGGGCGGCGCCTCGGACCCGCTGACCCCCGACCAGGTCTACAGGATCTACGCCGCCGGCGCGGCGCGGGCCAAGGAGCTGGACCCCGACGGGGAGACGCTGGCCACTTTGTATTGGTGGGAGCAGACCGCGCCGGACCGCGAGCACTCGCTGTCGGGCTGGCTCAAGCGCTACGCGCCGAAGGGCTTCGGAAAATCCGTGGACGTCGTCGGCCTGGAGCTGTACCCGGAGGACAACCCCGTCGGCCTGTCGTTGGAACACGCCTTCGACGAGACCGCCGACGCCCTGCCCGGCACGAAGCTGATGCTGTCCAGCTTCGGCTACGTGGAGCAGAACGCCCTGCGCGGCTACTGGTGGCTGGCCCCGGACGACGTGGACGGCGCGCGCAAGGACCTGCTCATCCTCTATACGGTGGCGTCGTGCTCGATGCGCAGTTCCTTGTGCGGCGGCTTCTGGTGGCAGACCTTGGACCAAATGCTTCCGGTCGGGCATCACCGGGCCACCGATCTCTACAAGGTCTACGTCCGGACCTTGATCCAACTCGGCCGCAAGCCGTAATGGCCGAGGGCTCGTCAGCCGGGCCGTGGCACGTCTCGCCGGCGGCGGACATGGCCGCGTACCACTTCAGCTGGGTTTTCTTCCTCATCCCCCTCCTGTTCCGCGGCAATTCATTTCCCAACGACTATCTCTTTCTCTTCTGCCTTCTGGCCGCGGGCAACGTGGCGCACCAAACCCTCACGCTGCCGCTCGTCTTCGTGGACAGGGAGATGTACCTGCGCCAAAAGGCGATGTTCCTGGTCGGCCCGGTCTTGGTCCTGGCGGCGACGGGAGTCGCCCTGGTTCTGAGCGTCGTGCGCGTCCCCTGGTTCTTCGCCTTCATCGGAGCGTCCGTGCTGATCTCCTCGATCTGGAATTTCTGGCACGTGTACATGCAGAAATACGGGATCTTGCGCCTCTACAACGCCAAGTCCCCGTCTCCGGTCAAGGTCCCCGGCTGGAGCGACCGTCTGTTCGTCTTCTCCTGGCTGCCGTTGTACTTCGCCGTGCTGGGCCCGCGCCATCGCGACCTGCTGCTGCGGATGTTCCCCTTGATGCGCGGGGCTTTGGCCCCGCTGATCGCCGCGCTGACGGCGGCCGCGCCGGTGCTGGTTCCGGCCTCCGTCCTGGTGGTCGCGCTCAGCTTCGCGTCTTTCGTCTGGCACGAGCGCCGATCCTCGTCCTGGTCCGCGCCGCGGTGGTCCATGGCGCTGGGCATGGCCGGACTCTCGGCGTGCATCCTGGTGTTCGACCCGATCAAGGCGGTGATGGCGTTCAGCTTCAGCCATCTGCTCGAGTACTTCGTCTTCGTCTGGGCGTTCGAACGCCGCAAGGGCGTCGCCCGGGCGGGCCCCAAGATCCTGGGCTTCGCGGCGCTGGCCGTCGGCGCGTTCCTGTTCGCGGTGGGCTGGGGCCGGCTGTTCTTCCCCGGCGCGCGATTCCCCGTGGCGTTCGGCGTGCCGTTCGACCGGATCGGCACGGTGTTCGTGATCTTCCAGTCCCTGTTCCACTTCCATGCCGACGGGCGCCTGTGGAAGGTGGGCCGCCCCGAGGTCCGGCGCAGCCTCTGAGTCCCCCGATTATTTTTGTAGAATAACGGGAAGAGCTCGTAGCTCAGGGGTAGAGCATTCGCCTTTTAAGCGAGGGGTCGTGGGTTCGAATCCCACCGGGCTCAATGTTTTCGATTTTCGCCTCCATCGTCTAACGGTTAGGACGCGGCCCTTTCAAGGCTGAAACACGAGTTCGATTCTCGTTGGGGGCAAGCTCTCAAATGTCGTATTTACCGACGGGGATTGCCGAAAGGCGGTCCCCGTCTTTATTTCGGCCCCTGAAGCTTGCGCCTGAGTGAAGCGCTTAAGGTGATCGAGCAACTCAGCGAAGAGAAGACGCGCCTTCCACTCGCGAGGCAATGCCTTCTGAACGAAATCTTCCCCGCATGGCGGCGCCGGAGCGACGAATGCGCGCAGAACGGGACTCCCGGGCATTTCCTTTGGCATCAAGGGGCTCCTCGTGGTGCGGCGGGTTGATATGGGTACCAACCCTTTATCTCGATGAGGAAGTCCGCGCGCGAAGGCTCCCAGCGGTTCTCGTCGGTCGCGGCATGATACCAGCGCTCCTTGGAGACGGCGCGATCGAAGATGTGGCTGAGCCAGCCCGGGAAGTCCTTTGGCTCAGCCCAAGTTCTTTCCATGATTATCTCACAGGTCCGACGACGGCGCTTCAGCCGGCTCGCATTTCACGGCGATCCCGGACAAGGTCCATCTATGAAAATAGATGCCCTGCGTTCCGGATCGGCCAAATAGAGGGCTCTTCAGACGGATCGATAAATTCCTGAACATTCGCGAAGTCCTCGAAGTTTTTATCTTCCACTAATAGGTCGGCGAATAAAATAGCACCGGTTTCCGGATCGAAGATAATCGCCCGTTCGCCCGGCCGCCTCAGTTCAAGCTCTTTATACACGCTATTCATACCTTCGATCTGAACTATGGCGAGGGTGAACTCCCGTTATCTCGAGATTGAGTGAGCCATTGCGCGCATTTTTGCTGATTCGTTCATGCGGATAAAGTCGTCTCCCTGATCTTTCGGATGACCTGCCGGAGAACGGACGTGGCAGTGCCGCCGGATATTTTTTCACAAAGGCGATCCATGTGGTCGTCATTGACGACGATTTCATGATCCCACCGATCCGAATTTGAGGCGCGCCCACCACCCCGAAACGTCGGCTCGAGCTTGTAATTCTCCCGGCGTTTGACTCGCGGGCGGAGCGTTTTGCCCCCAGCGGCTCGAAGAATTTCAATCCTAAATTTCAAACTCTCGTTCGCACTGTCGGGGAGTTCGATGGGAGCCAAGTCAGGGTCTTCCCGTCTCATGTCCGCTGAATTCGATCAACTCCGCGATCATGAGCGCCTTCCGGCTGCCGGACGGCGTAATCCAGACGGTAAACATTCCGCTGAAGGATTCGATTTCGTAGACGAAACTCCATTGCCAAAGGTGCGGAGCGCGATCGGTCGTACGAGTCTCATCGTGCTGGATGGAGACTCCCTTAATCTTGTCGAGTTCGTTACGCAGGCC
>JAGWMT010000082.1 GCA_028871595.1 Elusimicrobiota bacterium | reverse complement strand
CTGATTCGATTCAAGAGGTTTGTGAGACCGGTGATATTTCCGACAGGGATACACCCGTTCCCATTCCGAACACGGCCGTTAAGCCTGTCAGGGCCGATGGTACTAACGCCCAACTCGGCGTTGGGAGAGTAGGTCGTCGCCGGTCTCATTAACCTCTTGAATCGCACGAAGCAAAATATCGACAGCTGGTTCGTCCGCGCGATCTGTGCGCTGGCGCTCGCGTGTTCGGCCTCATCGGCCGGCGCGCAGCTCCTCGCAACGACCGCGCGTCAGTCGTCGAGCGGCTCTTTGAAATTCCTGGGTTACTACCAGGGCGTCCAAGATCAGACGCTGAACTTCTCCATCAACGATTCGGGCGCGTGCTCGACTCAGAACGGCCTTTCTTTCTCCTGCGGCGGCTCGGGCAACATCGCCGCGAAAGGTTCCGGTGGAGCGGGGATGCTGAAGGCCGTGTGGCAGCCCTGGGAACGGTTCCAGTACTACGCGATGGTCGGCGCGGGCGATTACAGCATGAGCGTGCCCTCGGCGACCGTCACCAACGTGTACACGGGCGACAACAGCGGCCGGATCTACGGCGCGGGCCTCAAGGCCTCCATCGTCCCCGACACCATCGTCGCCGCGGACGGCTTCCCGACTCCCGCGATCTCCCTCGACGTGAGCATGACTCGCTCCCAATACGATTTTAATCGCCGCAATCCCATGGGAGCGGCCACCAGCAGCGCGAACATCGCGCAGCGCCTGACGCTCATGACGTACCAGTTCGCGGTCGAGGCCAGCCACCTCTTCCCGTTGGATCAAAATTTCAAGTTGGAGCCGTACGGCGGAGTGAAGTGGACGAGGGTCCAGGCGGATATGAAGGACCTCGGAGACGGAAGCCGCGCCGGCGGGCAGCAGGACACGGTGTCGCCGTTTTTAGGCTTGCGCGTTCCCGTTGAGGATCACGAGGCTTTCTTCGCGGAAGCGTCGTTCGTCGACGGGTATCATTACGGCGCGGGCCTCGAGTTGCGATTTAAATAAGAGGGTATCCGGATGAAACTGACGAAGCAGCAGAAGATCGAGACCTCGAAGACTCTCGCGGAGAAGCTCAAGGCCGCGCCGCACCTGTTCTTCACGGAGTTCCAGGGCATGAAGTTCGTGGAGCTCGACGAGCTCCGCGCGCAGCTCCGCCCCTTGAAGTGCCGCCACGCGGTCGTCAAGAGCTCCCTCATCCGCTACGCCCTCAAGGGCGCCGGCATCGACGGCGTGGACCCCAAGATGCTCAAGGGCCCGGTCGGCCTGATCGTCGCGGACAACGACGATCCCGTCGCCCCCGCGAAGGTCGTGGCGACGCTCGCCAAGAAATTTCCGCAGCTGAAGGTCCGCGCCGGCTACGTCTCCCAGAAGTGGATGACGCCCGCCGAGTGCGAGAGCCTGTCCAAGCTGCCCTCCAAGCAGGAGCTGATGGGCAAGATCGTCGGCCTGCTGTACACCTTGGTCAGCCAGCCCGTCGCCGTCGCGCAGGCCCCCACGCGCGACATGGTCCTGGTCGTCAAGGCGTTGGAGAACAAATTGAAGGAGTCCGGCGCGGCTGCCGCCTAAAACGCAGTCGACAGTCCGAAAGGATAAAGCCTCCGAAGGAGGCGCTGTCAAAAAAAGGAGAAATGACATGAGCACCACCAAGTTGTCGCCCGCGCAGCTCGTCGAGGCCGTCGGTCAGCTGACCGTCCTCGAGGCCGCCGAATTCGTCAAGCTCGCCGAGGAGAAGTTCGGCGTGAAGGCCGCCGCCGCCGCTCCCGTCGCGGCCGCCGGTCATGCCGGTCCCGCCGCGGGCGGAGCCGCCGCTGAAGAGAAGACCGATTTCACCGTGTTCCTCGCGAACGCCGGCGGAAACAAGATCAACGTCATCAAGGTTGTCCGCGAACTGACGGGCCTGGGCTTGAAGGAAGCCAAGGACCTCGTCGAGGCCGCCCCGAAGGCCGTGAAGGACGGCGTCGCCAAGGCGCAGGCCGAGGAAATGAAGAAGAAGCTCGTCGAAGCTGGTGCCACCGTCGAGCTCAAGTAATGCCGCGTTCGCGGTAAATCCATAAGGCGAGACCGCCCCTCCGAGAAGGAGGGGCGGTCCGCGCCGTTTTTTGTTCGGACGGGCCGTCAGACGCGAAGATGAGACGAGACAGGGGAGAACGCGCGTGAAACAGATCAAGTTCGGCAAGATCCCGCAGGCGATGGAACTTCCTGACCTGTTGGAGATGCAGACGAATTCGTTCCGCGACTTCATGCAGTTGGGCGTCGAGCCGGAAGAGCGCAGGCTCCTGGGCCTGCAGGCCGCTTTCCTGGACGTCTTTCCCATCGAGTCCGCCGACGGCTCCATGGTCCTCGATTTCGTGCGCTACGAATTCGGCGACCCGCGCTACGCCACCCCTGAGGAGGCGCAGGACCACGACTCGTCGTGGAACCGCCCGCTCAAGGCCATTCTCCGCCTGTCGTCCCGCCAGCCGTCCGGCAAGCTCAAGCAGATCGTCGAGCAGGAAGTGGTGCTGTGCGAAGTTCCGATCATGACGGAGACGGCGTCCTTCATCATCAACGGCGCCGAGCGCGTCGTCGTCAGCCAGCTGCACCGCTCGCCCGGCATCATTTTCGAAGAGGACGACGAGAAGAAGATCTCCGCCCTCGGTAAGAAGCTGTTCCTCGCCAAGGTCATCCCGTACCGCGGCGCCTGGATCGAGTTTGAATTCGACCTCAACAACATCCTCTACGTCCGCATCGACCGCAAGAAGAAGTTCGAGGCGACGTCGTTCCTGCGCGCCTGCGGCATCGAATCCGACGCGGACATCCTCAAGATTTTCTACCCGTACGAGACCGTGGAAGTCGGGCCGGCCACCATGGAAGGCCTGCTGCACCGCATCTCGTGCGAGGACGTCGTGGACCAGTCCACCGGCGAGGTGCTCCTCGAGGCCGGCAAGAAGGTCACGCACGAAGCCATCAAGCGCATGCTCGACAAGAAGGTCTCGAGCATCAAGGTCTTGACCGGGGACCCTGAAAAGGACGACCCGACGATTCTCGAGACCCTGCGCAAGGACAAGATCAAGTCCGTCAAGGAAGCCCAGCAGGACATCTACAAGAAGCTGCGCGGACAGGAGTTCATCGTCCCCGGCCAGGCCGAGGCGTACCTCGACAACCTGATCTTCAAGAACCTGCGCAAGTACGACCTCTCCAAGGTCGGCCGGCATAAGGTCGCCGTGAAGCTGCACCACTACCTGTGGAAACTGGCCACGCGCCGCGACGTGATGCCCCGCCCGGACAGCCGCAAGCACAAGTATTTCGCCCTGCCGTCGTTCACGCGGCGCACTTTGTGCCTCGAGGACGTCATCGCGGCCATGCAGCACCTGATCGCGCTGAACTGCGGAGTCACCCACTTGGCCGAAGGCGCGCCGAAGAACACGGCGATGCCTCAGCGCGGCGCGCAGTACGAAGGCCTGGCGGAGTACAAGGCCTTCTTCGCCGACTACGCCAAGAAGATCAACGGCGAGGCCTTGGGCCAGATGGCGCTCATCGACCTCCACGAGAAGGACGGCGACGACGACGTGGACGTGACGAAGCAGGGCCTGAAGAAGGACCGCTTCAGCATCGCCGACTTCTCCGACGCGTTCGCGACCTGGAAGGCCGCGGTGCCCAACCTGCTGGACCGCAACTTCCCCGTCAAGCTCGACGACATCGACCATCTCGGCAACCGCCGCGTCCGCGGCGTGGGCGAGCTGCTCGAGAACCAGATCCGCGTGGGCCTGGCGCAGATGTCCCGCGTCATCCGCGACCGCATGTCCGTCCAGGACAAGTCGCTGATCACGCCCCGCAACCTCCTGAACACCGCGCCGCTGGTCGGCATCATCCGGAAGTTCTTCGGAACGTCCCAGCTGTCGCAGTTCATGGACCAGATCAACCCGCTGTCGGAGATCACCCACAAGCGCCGCCTGTCGGCCCTTGGACCGGGCGGTCTGAACCGCAAGCGCGCGGGCTTCGAAGTCCGCGACGTCCACTACACGCACTACGGCCGCGTCTGCCCCATCGAGACGCCCGAAGGCCCGAACATCGGCCTGATCGTCTCGCTGGCCTCCTACGCGAAGATCAACGAGTTCGGCCTGATCGAGTCGCCCTACCGCAAGGTCGTCAAGGGCAAGCTCGGCGAGGTCGAGTACTTGAACGCCGACGCCGAGAGCGGCCAGATCGTGGCCCAGGCGAACACCCCCATCGAGAAGGACAAGATCGCCACCGACGCCGTCGCCTCGCGCTCGCGCGGCGACTTCCCGGTGGTGGATCCCGCGCGCGTCGACTACATGGACGTCTCGCCCATGCAGGTCGTTTCCGTTTCCGCCGCGCTGGTTCCGTTCCTGGAGCACGACGACGCCAACCGCGCCTTGATGGGCGCGAACATGATGCGCCAGGCCGTTCCTCTCTTGATCCCCGAGTGGCCGCGCGTCGGCACGGGCATGGAGCAGCAGGTCGCCAGCGATTCCGGCGCCTGCATCGTCGCCCGCCGCCCGGGCAAGGTGATTTACTCGTCCGGCGACCTGATCGCGGTGGCCGCGGACAACGCGAAGAGCAAGAAGGACTCCATCGACCTGTACCGCCTGCGCAAGTACAGCCGCTCGAACCAGGACACCTGCATCAACCAGACGGCCATGGCCGTGACCGGCACGCAGGTCAAGGCCGGCGACGTCCTGGCCGACGGTTCCGCCTGCAACGAAGGCCAGCTCGCGCTCGGCCGCAACCTCCTGGTCGGCTTCATGCCCTGGGAGGGGTACAACTTCGAGGACGCCATCCTCCTGTCCGAGAAGCTCGTGAAGGAAGACATCTTCACCTCCATCCACATCTCCGAGTTCGAAGTCGAGGCGCGCGACACCAAGCTGGGACCGGAAGAGATCACGCGCGACATCCCGAACGTCGGCACCGAGTCCCTCGAGTCGCTCGACGAGACCGGCGTCGTCATCCCGTCCACCGTCGTCCGCCAGGGCGACATCCTGGTCGGAAAGGTCACCCCGAAGGGCGAGCAGCAGCTCACCCCCGAGGAGCGCCTGCTGAAGGTCATCTTCGGCAAGAAGGCCGAGGACGTTCAGGACGCGTCGCTGCGCGTTCCGCCCGGCATCTCCGGCAAGATCATCGGCACCCGCGTGTTCGTCCGCCGCGAGAAGCTCGCGAAGGGCGAGGAGCGCAAGCGCCTGGACGCGATCCAGGAGAAGCTGGACAACGACCTGGCCACGCTCAAGCAGCACCGCAAGGAAAGCTTCGAGGCGCTCGAGTCCGTCTCCGCCGCCAAGCGCACGCAGGAAAAGGAGCGCCTGGAGCTGTTCTACGAGGCGATGGACGACAAGCTGCGCGCCGACGCCGCCCGCGAGAAGGAGAACGTCAAGCAGGGCGACGATCTGGCCGTGACCGTCAACAAGGTGGTCAAGGTCTACATCGCGTCGCGCCGCAAGATCCAGGTCGGCGACAAGCTGGCCGGCCGCCACGGAAACAAGGGCGTCGTCGCGAAGATCCTCCCCGAGGAGGACATGCCGTTCCTCCCGGACGGCACGCCGCTCAACGTCGTGCTCTCTCCGTTGGGCGTGCCCTCGCGCATGAACATCGGCCAGCTGCTCGAGACCATGCTGGGCTGGGCCGCCAAGACGCTCGACATCCAGACGATCAACCCGGTCTTCGACTCGGCCACCGAGGAAGAGATCCACGAGAAGGTCCGCGAGGCGAAGAAGCATCTTCGCGACCAGGGCGTCCCCGAGAAGTACCTCCCGTCCGACGACTGCCGGATCACGCTGTACGACGGCCGCACCGGCGAGGCGTTCCACGAGAAGGTGTCGATCGGCTACATGTACGTCCTCAAGCTGAACCACTTGGTCGAGGACAAGATCCACGCCCGCTCGACGGGACCGTACAGCCTCATCACCCGCCAGCCGCTCGGCGGAAAGGCTCAGTTCGGCGGCCAGCGCTTCGGCGAAATGGAAGTCTGGGCCATCGAGGGCTACGGCGCGGCGTACATGCTTCAGGAGCTCCTGACCGTCAAGTCGGACGACGTCCAGGGCCGCACGAAGATGTACGAAGCGATCATCAAGGGCGACGCGCCCTCCCAGCCCGGCGTGCCGGAATCCTTCAAGGTGCTCGTGAAGGAGCTCCAGGCGCTGGGTCTCAACGTCGAACTTCTCAAGCTCGGCCAGAACGGCGCGGTCGACGGTGAGAAGGCGGACAAGGAAGACGCGAAGGAAACGGCGAGGAAATAACCATGGCTTTCATCGCGACCCAGGACAAGAAGCTCGCTCTCGGCGGCAAGAAGAAGAGGAAATCGGACTCCCTCGACTTCTTCGATTTCGACGCGATCCGCCTCTCGATCGCCTCTCCGGAACAGATCACGACCTGGTCCTACGGCGAGGTCAAGAAGCCCGAGACGATCAACTACCGCACGCTCAAGCCCGAGCGCGACGGCCTGTTCTGCGAGCGCATCTTCGGACCGGCGCGCGACTTCGAATGCGCCTGCGGCAAGTACCGCTGGGTCAAGTTCAAGGGCATCGTCTGCGACCGCTGCGGCGTCGAGGTGACGGAGTCCAAGGTCCGCCGCGAGCGCATGGGCCACATCGAGCTGGCCGTGCCCGTCGCGCACGTCTGGTTCCTGAAGAAGACGCCGTCCCGCGTCGGCATCGTGCTGGACATGAAGACGTCGGACTTGGAGCGCGTGGTGTACTACGCGCAGTACATCGTCCTTGAGGACCTGCAGGACTCCTCGGGCCGGATCATCTACAAGCAGGGCGACCTGCTCAACGAGGACGAGGTCCGCAAGGGCCGCGCCGAGTTTCGCGCCAAGCTGAAGGTGGACATCGGCGCCGGCGCCATCCACACCCTTCTGTCGAAGGTCAAGCCCAAGGAGGAGTCGGAGCAGATCCTGACCACCTTGGCCAACGTCACGTCCGAGGCCGAGCGCGCGAAGCTGATCCGCCGCCTGCGCATCCTGCAGGGCTTCATCGAGTCCGGCAACGAGCCGCAGTGGATGATCCTGACGACCTTGCCCGTGATCCCGCCGGAGCTGCGCCCCCTCGTGCCCCTGGAAGGCGGCCGCTTCGCCACCTCCGACCTCAACGATCTCTACCGGCGCATCATCAACCGCAACAACCGCCTCAAGCACATCGAGGCGCTGCGCGCGCCGGAAGTGATGATCTTCAACGAAAAGCGTCTGTTGCAGGAAGCCGTCGACGCTCTATTTGAGAACGGCGCTCGTGGAAGGGTCGTCGTTGGCGCCGGCAATCGTCCTCTGAAGTCCCTTTCGGATATCTTGAAGGGCAAGCAGGGCCGCTTCCGCCAGAACCTGCTCGGAAAGCGCGTGGACTACTCGGGCCGTTCCGTCATCGTCGTCGGCCCGTACCTGAAGCTCAACCAGTGCGGTCTCCCCAAGGAGATGGCGCTCGAGCTGTTCCGCCCGTTCATCATCCGCGAGCTGATGAAGACCGAGAGCCTCACGCTCAAGGCCGCCAAGCGCATGTTCGAGAAGGTGCGCCCGGAAATCTGGGACATCCTGGAGTTCGTGACGAAGAGCCACCCGGTTCTTCTCAACCGCGCTCCCACCTTGCACCGCTTGGGCATCCAGGCGTTCGAGCCCGTCCTTATTGAAGGAAAGGCCATCCAGCTGCACCCGCTGACCTGCGCCGCCTTCAACGCCGACTTCGACGGCGACCAGATGGCCGTTCATGTGCCTCTCTCACAGGAGGCTCAGCTCGAAGCCAAGATGCTGATGATGGCGTCCAACAACATCATCTCTCCCGCGTCCGGCAAGCCCATCGCCGTGCCGTCGCACGACATGGTCTTGGGCCTGGCCTATCTCACCAAGGAAAAGGTCGGCGAGAAGGGCGAAGGCATGATTTTCGGCGACGTGTCCGAAGTCGTGACCGCCTATCAGAACCGCAAGGTCGATCTGCACGCGCGCATCAAGCTGCGCGGCGTCAATCAAATCATCGAGGAAGCCCTTCCCAAGGAAGAGCGCATGGACCCGAAGGCGTGGAAGGACTTCACGACCGTGGGCCGCGCCCTCTTCAACGAGTTCGTTCCCGTGGAGCTGCGCTACATCAACAAGTTCCAGGGCAAGAAGGAGCTCTCCCAGCTGGTCGAGCGCTGCTTCAAGAACCTGGGCCACTTCCGCACCGTCCAGCTTCTGGACGACCTCAAGCGCGCCGGCTTCCACTACGCCACCGTCGCCGGCCTCTCCATCTCGGTCTCGGACATGCACATCCCGAAGATCAAGAAGGACGAGATCACCGAGGCCCGCCGCAAGGTCAAGATGATCGAGCAGCAGGCCAAGAACGGCGTCATCACCGAGAACGAGCGCTACAACAAGATCATCGACATCTGGACGCACGTGACGGAGCGCATCTCCGACGTCATGTTCGACTCCATGAAGGCCGACGAGTTCAAGGGCTTCAAGACCGGCGAGGCGCGCTTCAACACCGTGTACCTGATGGCCGACTCCGGCGCGCGCGGCAGCCGTCAGCAGGTCCGCCAGCTGGCCGGCATGCGCGGCTTGATGGCCAAGCCGCAGAAGAAGCTGACCGGCGGCGTCGGTGAAATCATCGAGCAGCCGATCGTCTCGAACTTCCGCGAGGGCCTCACCGTCCTCGAGTACTTCATCTCCACTCACGGAGGCCGCAAAGGTCTGGCCGACACGGCGCTGAAAACCGCCGACGCCGGCTACCTGACGCGCCGGCTGGTGGACGCCGCGCACGACCTCGTCATCACCGAGGACGACTGCGGCACCATCAACGGCATCCGCCTCGGCAGCCTGTCGGCCGGCGAGGAAATCATCGAGTCCCTGGACGAGCGCCTGCTCGGCCGCGTGGTGCTCGAGGACATCGTCGTCACCGTTCAGGACGGCAAGAAGTCCGTCGAGAAGACCATCGTCGAGGCCGGCGAATACGTCAACGCCGAGGCCCAGGCCGAGATCAAGGCCGCGGGCATCGAGATGGTCCGCGCGCGGTCCGTGCTGACGTGCGAGGCGCGCCAAGGCGTCTGCGCGAAGTGCTACGGCATGAACAACGCGAACGGCCGTCTCGTCGAGGTCGGCGAGGCCGTCGGCATCATCGCGGCGCAGTCCATCGGCGAACCCGGAACGCAGCTGACCCTGCGCACGTTTCACATCGGCGGCGCGGCCTCCCGCGTCACGAAGCGCGCCCAGGCCGTCACCGTCAAGGGCGGCTCGGTCGAGTTCAAGAACATCCGCACCATCAAGAACCGCGAGGGCGCGATCGTCGTCGTGACCCGCACCGGCATGGCCACCGTCCACGACAAGGCCACCGGCGCGAACGAGGAGTATAAGGTTCCTTACGGCGCGCGTCTGAAGGTGTCCGACGGGGACAAGGCCGCTCCCGGCGAAGTCATCGCCGACTGGGACCCGTACACGATGCCCATCGTGTCCGAGCACGAAGGCTCGGTCTCCCTCAAGGACGTCCGCGAGGGCGTGTCCCTGCGCACCGACCTCAACAAGATCACCGGCATCGTCGAGCGCCGCATCATCGAGCAGGAGACCCGCCGCAGCGAGCGCGGCGAGGGCGGCGTGAAGCGCCTGAACCCGCGCGTCATCATCGTCAAGGGCGGCAAGGAAGTGGCGGCGTTCCCGCTGCCGACCGACACCATCCTGATCGTCGCGGAAGACCAGGCCATCCACGTCGGCGACATTCTGGCCAAGATCCCGCAGGAAGTCACGAAGTCCAAGGACATCACCGGCGGTCTGCCGCGCGTGTCCGAGCTCTTCGAGGCGCGCCGGCCGAAGAACTCGGCCGTCATCTCCGAGATCGAGGGCGTCGTCAGCCTCGGCATCGGCGCCAAGGGCCTGGTCCAGGTCTCCGTCCGCAACGAGGAGACGGACATGGTCCGCGAGTACCTCATTCCGCAGGGCAAGCACTTGGTCGTGTACGAAGGCGACCGCGTCGGCGTCGGCGAGGCGCTCACCGACGGCGCGATCAACCCGCACGACGTCCTTCACGTGAAGGGCATCAAGGAAGTCCAGGAATTCCTGGTCAACGCGATCCAGGAAGTCTACCGCCTGCAGGGCGTGACGGTCTCCGACCGCCACATCGAGTGCATCGTGCGGCAGATGCTCCAGAACGTGAAGATCGTGAACTCCGGCGACACCCCGTACTTGAAGGGCGAGATCATCAACCGCTTCGGCTTCGCGGACACGAACCGCCAGATCAAGGAGAAGGGGGGCAAGGAGGCGCAGGCCGAGCCCGTCCTGCTCGGCATCACCAAGGCCTCTCTCGCGTCCAGCTCGTTCGTCTCGGCCGCGAGCTTCCAGGAGACGACCCGCGTCCTCACCGAGGCGGCGACGACCTCGAAGATCGACTACCTGAAGGGCCTGAAGGAAAACGTCATCATCGGCCATATGATTCCGGCCGGAACGGGCCTGCAGGCCCGCGAGAAACTCATGGAGCTCGCCGCGCAGGCCGCGTTGGCGTCGCAACAGTAACTGGAGAAAGAAAGTCATGCCTACGATCAATCAGCTCATCCGCCACGGACGCAACAAGAAGAAGGACCGGCCCAAGGCTCCCGCCCTGGAGTCGTGCCCTCAGAAGCGCGGCGTCTGCACGCAGGTGAAGACGACGACCCCCAAGAAGCCCAACTCGGCCCTGCGCAAGATCGCGCGCATCAAGCTGACCAACGGCGTCGAGGTCACCGGCTACATCCCCGGCGTCGGCCATAACCTGCAGGAGCACTCGATCGTCATGATCCGCGGCGGCCGCGTGAAGGACCTGCCCGGCGTGCGCTATCACATCATCCGCGGCGTGCTGGACGCGTCCGGCGTGGACGGCCGCCGTCAGGGCCGCTCGCTGTACGGCGCCAAGCGCCCGAAGAAAGAAGCCGCCAAGTAATCTCAGAGAGGATTAGAAAATGCCCCGCAAAGGACTCCGCCCCCGCGACCGCCGCCCCGCCCCGGCCGCCGACTACAAGTTCAAGTCCGTGCTCGTCTCGCGCCTGATCAACAAGCTGGACCATCAGGGCAAGAAGTCGGTCGCCGAGCGCGTCATGTACGACGCCCTCGACATCGTCGCCGAGCGCACGAAGGAGAACGCGCTCGACGTGTTCACGCGCGCCATCGAGAACATCCGCCCGCTGCTCGAGGTGAAGGCCCGCCGCGTCGGCGGCGCCACCTACCAGGTGCCCATCGAGGTCTCCCCGAACCGCTCCTCCACCTTGGCGATGCGCTGGATGCTGGACGCGGCCCGCGCCAAGTCCGGCAAGGCCCTGGCCGAGCGCCTGGCCGAGGAGATCCTCGCCGCCAACAAGAAGGAAGGCATCGCGTTCAAGAAGCGCGAGGACACGCACAAGATGGCGGAAGCCAACCGCGCGTTCGCGCATTACCGCTGGTAATTCTTCAATAAACATCTCCAACACCTAAACCCATATGCCTAGAGAAACCGCGCTGGATAAAGTCCGCAACATCGGCATTATCGCCCACATCGACGCCGGCAAGACGACGACGACCGAGCGGATTCTCTACTACACCGGCCGCATCCACAAGATCGGCGAGGTGCACGACGGCGCGACGACCACCGACTGGATGCCCCAGGAGCGCGAGCGCGGCATCACGATCACCGCGGCCGCGACCTTCTGCAAGTGGAAGAAGGGTGACAACGAGTACACGATCAACATCATCGACACCCCCGGCCACGTGGACTTCACGGCCGAGGTCGAGCGCTCGCTGCGCGTGCTGGACGGCGCGGTCGTTTGCTTCGACGGCGTGC
>JAGWMT010000424.1 GCA_028871595.1 Elusimicrobiota bacterium | reverse complement strand
TCGGCCTCGGCCGACAGGATCATGTCCCAGCCGCCGAAGGTCATGTAGACCTCGGTGACGCCGTCGATGGCGCGGATGGAGGTCACCGCCGACTGCTCCTTGCCCGGGGTCAGCTTGCACAGCACGAAGGTTTTCATTTCATCTCCTTTCGTTCCATTCCCGCCCGCGGTAGCGGGCCTCCAGCGCCGGTCCTTCATCGAGATACGCCGCGGGAATATCGGTGACGGGCTCCCGCCCGAATTCCCGCGCGATCCCGTCGAGAACGGCGGTCTCGATGAATTCGCGCGACAGGCGCAGCGACTCGGGGCGGAGGGAGCCTTGATAGAGCCCCTTCCCGCCCCGTTTGCGCAACGCTCCGCCCAAAATCTTCCGCCCGTCGGACGCCACCAAATCCATGGGCTCCGCCCGGGTGAAGCACGCCGCCGCGGGACCGAGCGGACGCCGCTCGGGAGACCACAGCGACGTGACGGCGCCGGCCGCCTTCAGGCCCGAATGAACCCCCCGGTGGATGTTTTTATAGATCGCGTCGGGCGCCCAGGTCCGGTCCCACGGAAATACGAGAGAGAACGTGACGTCGCCGTCGTGATACACGATCCCGCCGCCGGTCGCGCGGCGCACGGGAAGCACGTCTTTCCAGCCGCGGGCATCGCATCCGGCGCGGGCGGCATGGTACGGCTGGGAATAACCGAACGTGCAGCCTTGAGCGGCCCACCGGTAGAAGCGCAGGAGCAGAGCGCCCGCGGGCGCGGAGATGAATATCCCCTCGTCCAGGGCCATATGCCCCGCCGCGTCCAGGACGGGAAGGCTCAGCTCAGCGCGGAGCACGAGCAGAAGAAGTTCCGGTCGCCGTAGGCGCCGTCCACCCGGCCGACCGCGGGCCAGAACTTGCGCTCCCGCAGCCAGGGCGCGGGATATGCCGCGATCTCGCGCGAGTAGGGATGTTTCCACGCGTCCGAGACCACGGCCTCGGCGGTGTGCGGGGCGTTCTTCAAAGGATTGTCGTTCTTCGGCCACTCGCCGCGCTCGACCTTGCGGGCCTCTTCGCGGATGGACAGCAGGGCGTCGCAGAAGCGGTCCAGCTCGGCCTTGGACTCGGACTCGGTCGGCTCGATCATCAAGGTGGCGACGACCGGGAAGGAGACCGTCGGCGCGTGGAAGCCGTAGTCCATCAGGCGCTTGGCGATGTCGTCCACGGTCACGTCCGCGGCCGCCTTGAGGGCGCGCGGATCGACGATGCATTCGTGAGCGACGAAGCCGTTCCGTCCCTTGAAGAGGACCGGGTACTGCGCCTCCAGCCTCTTCGCGATATAGTTGGCGTTCAGGATGGCGTTCTGCGTGGCGCGGGCCAGCCCCTCGCCCCCCATCATGCGGATGTACATCCACGAGATGGGCAGGATGGACGCCGAGCCCCACGGCGCGGACGACACCGCGGGAACGGCCGCCGAGCCCGGCAGGAACGGCGCCAGTTCCTTCACCACGCCGATGGGGCCCATGCCCGGTCCGCCGCCCCCGTGAGGAATGCAGAAAGTCTTGTGCAGGTTCAGATGGCACACGTCCGCGCCGATGTCGCCGGGGCGGCACAGGCCCACCTGGGCGTTCATGTTCGCGCCGTCCATGTAAACGAATCCGCCGTGAGCGTGAACGATCTCGCAGATTTCCTTGATGCCTTCCTCGAACACGCCGTGAGTGGAAGGGTAGGTGACCATCAGGGCGGCCAAATCCTTCGAGTGCTCGTCGGCCTTCTTTTTGAGATCGGTCCGGTCGATGTCGCCGTCTTCCAAGCAGGCCACCGTCACGATATTCATGCCGGCCATCGCCGCGGAAGCGGGATTGGTGCCGTGCGCGGAGACGGGAATCAGGCAGGTCCGGCGGCGGCTCTGGCCGCGGGCGTCAAGCGCTCCGCGGATGGCGAGAAGACCGGCGTACTCGCCCTGGGAGCCGGCGTTCGGCTGGAGGCTGACGGCGGCGAAGCCGGTGATCTCGGCCAGCCAGCCCTCGAGCTGGGTCGTCATTTCTTTATAGCCGAGCGCCTGGTCGGCGGGAACAAACGGATGCATCCGGCCGAACTCGGGCCAGGTGACCGGAAGCATCTCGGCCGCGGCGTTGAGCTTCATGGTGCAGGAGCCCAACGG
>JAGWMT010000081.1 GCA_028871595.1 Elusimicrobiota bacterium | reverse complement strand
GAGCTCAGGATCTTCTGCACCACGACGGAGGCTTCCTGGCCGGAGTTGTCCGCGAGCTGGCGGATCGGAGCCTGCAGGGCGCGCCGCACGATCTGGCCGCCCGTCGTCTCGTCCTCGTCCACGCCCTTGAACTTCTCCAGGGACTCGCCGGCCCGCAGCAGAGCGACGCCGCCGCCCGCGATCATTCCCTCTTCGACGCCGGCGCGAGTCGCGTTGGACGCGTCCTCGACCTTCGCCTTCTTGGCCTTCATCTCCGTCTCGGTGGCCGCGCCGACGTTGATGACCGCCACGCCGCCGGACAGCTTCGCCAGCCGCTCCTGCAGCTTCTCGCGGTCGTAGTCGGACGTGGTGTCCTCGATCTGCTTGCGGATGGCGTCCGCGCG
The DNA here is from genome assembly GCA_028871595.1 of Elusimicrobiota bacterium. The sequence continues at coordinate 11,517 of JAGWMT010000081.1, read as the reverse complement.
CTTCTTGATCTCGATCTTGTCGCCGGCTCCGGAGACGATCGTGGTGTTGTCCTTGTCGATGACCACGCGCTTCGCGCGGCCGAGCATGTCCAAGCCGACCTTCTCCAGCTTATGGCCGAGCTCCTCGGAGATCACCTGGCCCTTCGTGAGGACCGCGATGTCCTGCAGCATCTCCTTGCGGCGGTCGCCGAAGCCCGGGGCCTTGACGGCCGCGCACTTCAGGGTTCCGCGGAGCTTGTTGACCACGAGCGTGGCCAGGGCCTCGCCTTCCACGTCCTCGGCGAGGATGAGGAACGGCTTGCCGGTCTGCACGATCTTCTCGAGCACCGGGAGGATGTCGTTCATCGCGGAGATCTTCTTCTCCGTGATGATGATGTACGCGTCCTCCAGGACGGTCTCCAGGCGGTCGGCGTCGGTGACGAAGTAGGGCGAGATGTAGCCGCGGTCGAACTGCATGCCCTCGACGACTTCGAGGGTGGTCTCGGAGGACTTGCCTTCCTCGACGGTGATCACGCCCTCATGGCCGACCTTCTCCATGGCCTGGGCGATCATGTTGCCGATCTCCACGTCGTTGGCGGAGATGGTCGCGACCTGCGCCTTCTCTTCCTTGGTCTTGACCGGGCGGGAGTTCTTCTTGAGCTCCTTGACCACGAGCTCCAGGGCCTTGTGCATGCCGCGCTGGATGGACTTGGAGTTCGCGCCGGCGGTGATGTTGCGGATGCCCTCGTTGAGCAGGGACTGCGTCAGGACGATCGCCGTCGTCGTGCCGTCGCCCGCGTTGTCGTTCGTCTTCGTCGCCACTTCCTTGACCAGCTGGGCGCCCATGTTCTCGTAGGGGTCCTGCAGCTCGATCTCCTTGGCGATCGTCACGCCGTCATCGACGATGACCGGCGACCCGAACTTCTTCTCGAGGACCACCGCGCGGCCCTTCGGTCCGAGCGTGACCTTCACCGCGTTGGCGAGCTTGTCCACGCCGTCTTTCATCTTCTTGCGAGCGTCGTCGGAAAAAAGAATCTGCTTAGCCATGTTGTTTCGTGTCTCCTATATATAGCGGATCGATTACTTCAGGATGCCCAGGATGTCGTCCTGGTGCATGATCAGGTACTCTTCGTCCTCGATCTTGATCTCGGACCCGGAGTACTTGCCGTACAGGATCTTGTCGCCGGCCTTCACGTCCATGGGGAGGACCTTGCCGTCCTCGGTGGTCTTGCCCTTGCCGGTCGCCACGACCAAGCCTTCCTGCGGCTTCTCTTTGGCGGAGTCGGGGATGATGATCCCGCCGCGCTTCGTCTCCTTCGCTTCCGCCGCCTTGACGAGCACGCGGTCGCCGAGGGGCTGGATCTTCACTTTCGTCAGAGTCGCTTCGGCCATCTGAAATACCTCCGTGGATTTCTAAGTCTAAATTCCGGGCTGAGTGTTGGCACTCATTTCCCTTGCCTGCCAATTATAACACGCGGCCGCGAAAGTTGTCAATCAAATGTCGTGAGTGCTAATTCAGCCCGTAATAAAAACGCGCCCCCCTTTCGGAGGGCGCGCGCGGGAGACGTTCCGCGGTCAGTGCGGCTGGCCCGGGAAGATCCGCTTCATGAAGTTGAGCAAGGCCTGGTGCGCCTTCGGACTTTCGCCCGGGACCGGCGGCTCGATGTAGGGCGGCGGCGCGGGCGGTTCGTCCAGCGTGTACGGCGTCGGGGACGGCGGCAGCGACCCCGCCGGGGCGGAAGCCTCCGGAAGCAGCGGTTCCGGAGCGGGCGGGATGGCCGGTCCCGTCAGCGCGGCCGGCTCGGACTCGAAGCGCGCCGGAGCCCGCTCCGGCGCGGCGGGGGCCGGGGCGGGACGGCTTTCCTCCGTCCGCGCGGCCGGACGCGCGACCGCCGCCAGGGCGGCGGCCACCAGCGCGGGATCGGGGCAGAGGCGGTTGAGGTCCTCCTCCAGGCGCCGGATCACGCCCAGCGACTTCGCCAGCGACATCTCCTTCTCGCTCAGCTCCTTGGAGATCTTGTCCACCAGCTTGTTGCGCATGGCCAGGTCGTTGGAGGCCTCCAGCAGGCGGCGCTTCGTCGCGTCCAGTTCGTTGCGCATCTTCTCGGAGGTGATCCGCGTCTCGTTGAGCGCCGCCTCGCGGGCCAGCAGGCTGGCTTGGAGCGATTCGAGCGCGGCGTGGTTCTTGCGCTGGTTCTCCTCCAGCTCGGCGATGCGCGGCAGGCGCATCTCCAGCAGGTTCGATCGCTCCCGCGTCTGGCCCAACTCCTCCTTCAGAGCCTGGATCTGCCGTTGGAGAGAAATGATCAGCGCCTTCTCTTCGCGGCGGTTCTCCAATTCCTTGACCAGGTCGGCCACGTGGCTGAACAGCTTCGTGCTGGCGGTGTCGATCAGCGAGTCCACGTCGGCCGCGGCCACGGCCAATGCCGGCGCCGGCGCGGGCGGCGGCGCGGCCTGCTCTCGGGCCATGAGCGCGCGGGCGATGTCGTCGAACTCCCCCGCCCGGCGCCAGTTCTTCTCGGAGATCTCCCCCTGGGCGGGACACACCAAGGTGGTCATCGAGAAGCCCGGCAGCGCCGCCAGTTCCGCCGCGGAATAGCTGCCCGGGACCTCCCCGTTCATAAAAACCCAGTATCTCATGAATTCTCCCCGAAGGACTCCTGGATGCGGTGAAATTTGGCGATGAAATCCCGCAGTTCCTGGCGCAGCAGCTGAACGTCCTGATCGGTCAGCGCCTTGGAATGGAGGAGGCGTTCGTTCTGGGAAGACGCTTGGCGCCTCAATTCCTCCAGCGCTCCGGCCTGCTGGGCGGCCGTCGCCGCGAGGTGCTCGCCGCGGGCGGTCATTTCCGTCAAGCGCCGGCGCGCGTCGTGAAGCGCCTTCTCGGAGTCGGCGCGGCGCTCTCTTTCCAGGCGCAGCTCCGCCTCGCGGGAGGCGTCGCGCGCCGTCAGGCGCGCGGCCTCCGCCTTCGCGGAGTCCAGTTCTCCCTTCAGACGCTCGCGCTCGAGCGTCCCATCGCGCAGGCGCGACTCGACGCCGAGCAAAGAGACCTCATGGGCGGTTCCCGCCTCGGCGAGGCGGCGTTCGAATTCCCCCGCCAGCTTGGCGAGCTGATCCAGGCGCGTGCGCAGGATCTCGTTCTCCTTCCCCAGTTCCTGCAGGCGGGGATCGGGGAGAGACGGGGTCTTTTCGCGCGGCGCCGCCCGCGGCGCGCCGTCGGGGATCGTCGTCACGTCGCGGCGCGCGTCCATATGGGGGTAGCCCTGCCAGCGGAGTTCGCCCAGCCAGTCGGGATCGTTGTCGGCCATCGGATTCAAGGATAGGATCTGGGTGTTAAGGTTTTATGGCGCTTCCCCCAGGATAGCACCCGGATCCGGTTCCGGCAAGTCCGTCCGCGTCTTGACGGAAACCGGAGAACCGGTTATCCTGGCGCGTATGGGCCGACCGAGCGAGCCGGAGAACAGCGCCGCGCGCCGCTCGCTGACGGAAGCCGCCGACATCCTTTCGGAGTTCCGCCTCGTGGCCGGAATTCCTCCTCCCCGCGCGGAAAACGCTTCGCGGTCCCCCTCGCTGGACGGCCCCGGCGCGCGCGAGGCGCTGGAGCGCGCGTGCGCGCGCATCCGGGATTTGGAAGGCGAGCTGGCGGACTCCCGCCGCGCCTTGGAGGCCGCCGCCGAGGAGAAGCGCCGCCTGCTGGGCGTCGTGGAGAAAGAGGCCGGACGGGCGGCCGACGCCGAGATTCAGCGCGCCCACGCCGCGGCCGGAGAGGCGCGCGCCGCCGCGTTGCGCGAGCGGCAGGCGCTGCTGGAAGCCGAACTGGTGCGCCAGGAGTCCCTGCGGCGCGGCGCGGAGCGCGCGGCGGCCGAGGCCGAGGCCGCCGGGCGGGCCGTGGAGGAAGACCTGCGCCGCGAACTGCGCGCCGCCGCGACGGCCGCCGAAAGGGCCGCCGCCGAGGCCGCCTCCGCCCAGTCGCGCGCGAAAACCGAGATCGAGGCCCTGCGCTCCCGCCTGGATTCCGCGGTCACGCGGCTTCAGTCCCTGGAGCAGGCCAAGCGCCTGGAGCGGGCCCGTGGCGCCGGCGACTTGGAGGCGGGCCAGACCGAACTCCTGCGCGCGCAGGCCGCGGCCGCCGTGCTGCGCCAGGAATTGTCCGCGGCCCGCGAGTCCGCGCGTTCTTCGATGGAGTTGGCGCTGCGGGATGGGCCGCCCCCGCCCGCCGCGCCGCTGTTGCCCGCGCTGGAAGCCTGCCTGTCCGCCTGGGAGGAGCGCTTTCGTCGTGCGGACGTCGAGGTGGCGCGTGAATGGTCCGTGCCGCTTCCGGACGCGCCGCACGAGCCCAAAGCCTTCGTCGTCGTCCTGCGTCACGTTCTGCGCAACGTCCTGGAGTCCGTTCCCCGAGGCGGCCGTCTGACCGTCCGCGCGCTGCGGGGACGGGACGGCGGTCTGCGCGTGGAGTTCGCGGACGACGGCCCGGGATTTCCCGCCGGCTGGCTGGCACGGCCTTTCCAAGCCGGCGCGTCCGGGGAATCGGTCCGCGCCGGATTAGGCCTGCGCTTGGTGCGCCTCGCGCTGCGGCGCTGGGGCGGAAACGTGGAGGCCTTCAACGCCGTTTCGGGCCGCGGCGCCCGCTTGGTCCTGAGCTTCGCTCCGCCCTCGGCCTAGGGGCCGCGGAATCTCCCCCTATTTTCCGGACTCGTCCCGCGACATGTCCCGCAGCGCGCCGAGGATCTCGTCTCGGCCGCACGGCGCGGCGAGGCAGGCGGCCGCCCGCGCGTGGACGAAGTCGAAGTCGGGAAGGGCCAGCGCCTTCTTGTAGTCGGCGAGCGACTCGTCGCGGCGGGCGAGGACCTCGAGCAGGTGGCCGCGGAAGAGGTGGAGAAGGCCCCGAAAGGCGCCGGGCTTCTCGCGGGCCGTCGCCTCCAGCGCGTGGTCGAACCAGGCCAGGGACCGCTGCGCGTCCTCGTTCGCCAGGCATTTCGCGCCGGACAGGCCGCAGACCAAGGTCAGCCATTTCGGGCGGAAGGCGGCCGGGTCGGCCTCGGCCTGAAGGAACAGCTCTCGGCCCAGGACCAAAGAGCCGTCCCAATCGCCCAACCGCTGCCGGGTCAGCGCCTCGAGGAACAGGAAATAGGGGCTGTCGGGAAAATCCCGGCGCAGGCGCTGAAGCACGGGCAGCGCCCGGGCGAAGTCGTGCATGTCCACCAGGTAGATCTGGGACAGGAGCTGGGCGGCCTGGCGTCCCGCCGTGGGCGAGTTCTCCATCGCGTAGCTGATTCCTTCCAGCCCCTTCTTCTCGTTGCCGCGAAGACCGAAGAGGACGCCGATCTTGGCCACGCCGGAGAGGTGCGCGGTCTGGTAGTCGAAGACTCCCAGTCCCAGGCGGACGTCGGCGTAGTTCGGGTCCAGCTTCGCGCATTTTTTCAGCGTCTTCACGGCCTTCTTGCCGGTGAAGTAGGCGTCCATCCAATGGCTTTTCATCAGCCGCCATTGACCCAAGGTCCCCAAGGCCATGCCCGAGACGAAATAGCCGTCGGCCCGAATTCGGGGATCGGGCGAATCCATGTAGGCTTCGGCCTTGCGTTGGGCGGCGTCCACGTCCTCTTCGAACAGGCCCTGAAGAGTCGGCGTCGAGGCGAATAAGCCGTATTCCTGAGATGACTCCCACCAGATGCCGCCGGCCTCGAAGAGATAGCCGAACGGGTTGTCGGGATCCAGCTCGATCAAGCGCCGGAAGGCGGCGCGCGATTTGGCGTAGTCCAGGGAGTAGAGGCGCGTCAGGCCTTCGTCAAGCTGCGCGGCCGCCGCCGAGCTGAGGTGCGGACCGGTGATCTCGGCCGCGGCGGGGACGCGGACCGCGGCCAGCGCCGCCGCCAGCGCGAGGGCCGCCGCCGCGCGCTCAATTCGCATAGATCCGGGTGCCGGAGTCGCCGGCGGGGTTCGGCACGAACCGCCGTTTTTTCCGCTTCGGGGCCGGGGCCGCGGCCCTCGGCGCCAGGACCGCGGCGCGCGCGCAGGCGTCCTCGCGGCCCAGGTCGCAGGCCAGCCGGTAGTCCTCGCGGGCGTCGCCGATCAGGGAGAGCTTTTCCTCCGTCCCCCCGCGGCGGTAGCGGACGTCGGCCAGCAGGCCGCGGACGTCCGCGGAGGCGGGAGCGGGCGCGCGCGCGCGGCGCAGATCGTCGAGCGCGCGTTCGTAGCTCTCGGCCGCGAGAGCGCCGTCGTCCCGGGCGCCGCGGGGATCGCCCAGGGCCGCCTTCGCGCGCGCCCGCCACGCCAGCGCGTCGGCCGAGGGGGGCCGGGCCGCGGCGACGGCGCGCTCGAAGGCGTCGAGCGCCTTCCTGCGGCGGCCCGCCGCGAACTGGGCGCGGCCCTCCGCGATCCGGGGGCGCGGGTCCCCGTCGTCCAACAGCTTGGCCGCGCGTCCCGCGGCGTCCAGGGCGGGACGGTCGGCGCGGGGCAGTCCGCGCGCGAGGCGCGCCTCGGCCAGGCCCAGCCAGCCCTCGCCGTCGTCGGGACGCGCGCCGGCGTAGGAGGCGAAGTCGGCCTCCGCGCCCGGGGCGCGGCCGTCGCGCAGGCGGACGCGGGCGCGCAGGAGAAGGGCGGCGTCGTTGCGTTCGTCCAGCTTCAGCGCCTCGCTCAGGTCCATCTCGGCGGCGGCGTCGTTCCAAGCCGCGAACTCCCCCTCGCCGCGGCGGAAGCGCGCGTCGGCCAGCAGGGCGGGTCCGTCGGACGGGGTCCAGGCGCGGATGGCGCGCGAGGCGAACTCCACGCGCTCGGGGTCCTTGGCGTCGCGCGATTCGGCGCGGTGCAGGTTCTCGAGAAACGTCGAGGCCCGCGCCGGCGCGGCGAGCAGGACGGCCAGCGCCAGACCTCCCGTCATTCGACCGGCGCCGCTCCGCGGTGGGTCTTCCAGAACTTCCGGATGTGGTCCCAGCCCTCCTCGGCGGTCTCCACGATCTTGACCAGCTTCACGTCCTCCTGGGCGATCATGCCCTGCTCGGCCAGGTAATGGAAGTCGACGGTCCGCTTCCAGAACTCCTTGCCGAACAGGACGATGGGCAGGCCGCGCTTTTTCCCGGTTTGCACCAAGGTGAGGGCCTCGAACAGTTCGTCGAGCGTGCCGTACCCCCCGGGAAACGCGCACAGCGCCTTGGCGCGCATGAGGAAGTGCATCTTGCGCAGGGAGAAGTAGTGGAACTGGAAGCAGAGTTCCGGCGTGATGTACGGATTGGGGTCCTGCTCGTGCGGGAGAGTGATGTTGAGGCCTACGCTTTTGGCGCCTTGCTCCCACGCGCCGCGGTTGGCGCCTTCCATGATGCCGGGGCCGCCGCCGGTGACGATCACGTATTCCAGGTCCTGTCCGGCCTGCTGGGCCTTCGAGAGGAGGCCCGCGAAGCGGCGCGCCTCGTCGTACCACCGGGAGAGCTCGGCCTTTTTCTCGGATTCGACGACGCGGCGCTTGAGCTCCACGTCGCGCGGCGCCTCGGCGAGCGCCTCCTGCGCGGACGCCAGGCGGCGGCGCGCTTCCTCCGGGGAGAGCACGCGCGCGGAACCGAACACCACGATGGTGGAGCGGATCTTGTGCTCGCGCAGGATGGTCTCGGGTTTGAGCAGTTCCAGCTGGAGGCGCACGGCGCGCAGGTCCTTCCGGCCCAGGAACTCGAAATCCTCGTAGGCCTTCGCGTAGGCGCGGGAGGAGCGGATCTTCTGGATCAGCGCCTCCTTCTGTTCGGGCAGCAATTCCTTCGTCGTTCGGGGGTTCATGGAATCCTCAATAGTTTCGGCAGCCACAGGCTCAGTTCCGGGCAATAAGTGACGAACATCAGCGCGACGAGCAGGAGCGCCCAGAACGGCAGCACCGCGCGGTACAGGGCCGGCAAAGGCTTGTCGAAGCGGCGCGAGGAGAGGAAGAGATTGAGTCCCAGCGGCGGGGTCATGTAGCCGATCTCCAGGTTCAGCAGGAACAGCGCGCCCAGATGGACCGGATCGATCCCGTACTGCTTGGCGACCGGCGCGATGATCGGCACGACGATCACGATGGCGGAGAAGATCTCCACCATGTTGACCACCAGCAGGAAGACGTTGAGCAGGGCCAGGAAGCCCCAGGGGCTTTCCACGTGCGCGTGCAGGAACGCGAAGATGCGGGTCGGGATCTCGGCGTCGATCAGGTAGTTCGTCAGTCCCAGCGCGCAGCCCAGGACGATCAGGATCGAGCCGACCAGGATCATGCTCTGGCGCGCGACCTCGGGGAGCTTCCCCCAGGTCACGTCGCGGTAGACGAGGATCTCCACGATGACCACATAAAAGGCCATCACGGCCGCGGCCTCGGACGCGGTGAACAGCCCGCCGTAGATCCCGCCGACGATCAAGAAAGGCAGCGGGAGCTCCCAAACGGCGGCGCGGACGGCGCGTCCGAGCGCGGCCCAGGAGAAGGCGGTGGGCTTCACCCCCTCGCGCTTGGAGACGAACACCGCGTAAGCGGACAGCGAGGCGAGCAGCAGGAGCCCGGGAACGGCGGCGGCGGCGAACAGTTTGTCCACGGAGATCTTGCCGACCAAGGCGTACAGGATGATGGGCAGGCTGGGCGGAAACAGCAGGCCCAGGCTGCCGGTGGTCGAGATGAGTCCCAGCGAGAAGTCCTCGGGATAGCCCTGGCGGCGCAGCAGCGGGAAGATCAGCCCCCCCAGGGCGATGATCGTCACCCCGGAGGCGCCGGTGAACGCGGTGAACATGGCGCAGGCGCACAAGCCGGCCACCGCGACGCCGCCGGGCAGCCAGCCGAACAGCGCCTCGGCCAGGTCCACGAGGCGCTTGGGCGCGCCGCTCTCCGCCAGCACGTACCCGGCGAAGGTGAAAAGCGGAATGGCGATCAGCGACGGCAGGGACGCCAGGCGGGCCAGTTCGATGATGACGGCCGTGGACTCGATGCCGGCGCCGTGGAACAGCCAAAGCGCCAGACCGCCCATCAGCGCGAACACGGGCGTTCCCGCCGCCGCCAGCGCCGCGAACCCGAGCAGGAGAAGCGCGTTCATCGTCCCGCCGTCTCCAGGGCGGCGTCGGCCGATTTGAACAAGAGGTGGATCAGAAGGAGGGCGAATCCGCCCGGGATCCCGGCGGCGGCGATCCAGCCGGAGATCTCGACGCGGCCGATGGTGGTCAGCACTTCGCCGGCGGCCTTCTCGTCGGCGGCGTAGCGCCAGGCCGCCTGCAGGAGGAGGGCGCACACCGCCGCGCCGGCCAGCGACGCCAGCAGCCGCAGCGGCGCCTTCCAGGAGTCCGGCGTGCCCAGATGCGCGGCCTCCCAGGCGAAATGCTTCTCGGAGCGGGCGGCCAGGGCCGCGCCCAGGAAGCCGGTCCACATCACCAACTGCTTGAGCAGGGTGTCGCCCCAGAGGAGCCCGTCGCCGTAATGGCGCAGGACGACCTGGGCGAAGGCCAGCGTCACCATCACGCCGAGCAGAAGGACGAGCGCCGCGCCCTCGACGCGGGCGAGGCGATCCTCAACTCTTCGCAGTTTTTCGCGCACGGAAGGCGGCCAGCTCCTTTTCGACGGCGTCGAGCAGCTTGGGATCGTACAACGTGGCGGACAGTTCCCGGCGCGCGGCGCGCCCGAGTTCCTCGTAGCGGCGCATGACCGCGGGTCCCGGCTTGGGCGCGAGGGTAAGGCCCTGGGCCTTCAGCGTCGTGAGGGCCTTGTCGTTCTCGATGTTGGTGAGTTCGTTGAGGCGCTTGAGATGCTTGGCCGAGAGCTCGACCACGAGCTTGCGCTGGTCCTCGGGCAGGGCGTCGAAGAATTTCTTCGAGATCAGCACGGCGCCGGTGGATTCGGCCATGGGGACGGGGTAGATGTTCTTGACGCGCTGGAACCACTGCAGGGCGACCACGCCCAGCGGCGGGCCGTAGACGGCGTCGATCATGCCGGTTTGCAGGGACTGCATCACATCCACGACCGACAGCGGCACCGGGTTCACGCCGAGCGCTTTGTACGCGGCCTGCGCGATGGGATCCCCCTCCCACACCCACATCTTCGCGGATTTCATGTCGTCGGGGCCGGCGATGGGATTCTTGCTGAACACGTAGACGGACCCCAGGTCGGTCCAGCCCAGGACCACGAAACCTCCCTTCTCCACCGACGCCGACAGCTCGCCCGAAAACTTGTTCCGGATGTACTCCAGCTCCTTGCGGTCGTGGAACAGCCACGGCGAATCCAGGAGGCGGGCGTCCGGCGAGATCTCTCCCAGGCCCACGCCCGTGAAGCCGCCGGACTGGAGCTGGCCGATGCGGATTTTCTTGACCACGTCCTTCTCGTCGCCGGCGACGCCGCCGGGATAGAACTTGAACTTCAGTTTGCCCCCGGTGGCCTTCTCCAGCTCCCCGGACAAGTCGGTCATGACCTTCATCCAGGTCGAGCCCTCGGGGGCGAGCGTGGCGAACTTGATGTACTTGACGTCCTGCGCGCGCGCGGGAGCCGAGAACAGGGCGGCGACGGCGAGCACGGCGGCGATTCTAGAAGTAATCATCGATCTTCTCCAGGAGGACGGCGGCCTTGCGCTTGGCCGCCTCGTCGGTGAGGCGGGCCTCGGGCAGCTGCCCCGAGGGAGACTCGAGCACCTTCTTCAGGAGCTGCTGATAAAGCTCGCGGTCCTGGACGGCGACCGCGTAGGCCCGGGCGTTGAGGACGTGGGCCATCAGGTATTGGCCTTTCGTGGCCTTGCGCGCGCGCTCGAAGGCGGCCTTGGCCTTGGCCGGATCGCCGCCCAGCATGCGCGGGCGCGAGGCGTAGTAGACGCCGAAGAACAGGTCCACGCCGTCGAAGTGGTAGCCGGGCTCCAGCTCGGAGACGCGCGTCATCAGCGCGGCCACCTTGGGCAGGTCGGCGAGCGCGGCGGCGTCGTCCTTCGACAGGTTGACGTAGCCGGCCCAGTTGAAGCCCGCCCAGAACAGGTCGGGAACGTCGTCGCGCCGGGCTTTCGCCAGGGCGGCCTGGAAATCGTCGGGAGTTTTAGCGGCCAGGCCGCGGAAGGCCGATTTGAGGGCCAGCGCGGCCAGCGCGTGGTCCCTTCCGCGCAGGTAGAAGCCCTTGGCGCGAAGCGGCTCGGTGTCCTCCAGGAACAGGAAAGCCGCGCCGCCGAAGCCTTCGGCCGCCAGCCTGCGCAGTTCCCGGTTCTCCGGGTCGGCGACGAGAAAGGTCTCGATGAGCTTGAGCTGGGCCGGCATCGCGTCGCGGGCGAGCTGGTAATCCGGCTCGTCGAGCGTGGCGCCGCGGCCGACGGCAAGGACGTCCGCCGTGGTGCTCAGGGCCGCGCGGTCGACCGCGGCGCAGGCGCAGAGCGAAGCCGCGGCGGCGAGGAGGAGGGCTTTCCTCATATATCGCCCGGAGGATAGCAAAATTGCGCGGGGCCTTACAGGCGGGAGGCGGGGCTGGTGCGCACGGCGGCGGCCGCGCTGTTGAAAAGGTTGAAGGCCTGTCCGACCCGCAGGGAAACGACCATGCGCGGCCCGCCCGGGGAGGCGTTGAGGGCGTAGGCCAGGTCCAGCCTC
>JAGWMT010000080.1 GCA_028871595.1 Elusimicrobiota bacterium | reverse complement strand
ACGTCAAAGAGTTGGCGCTCATGATCACGAATCGGCTCCGTCGTAATGAGCAGGTTCGCATCCACCAATGGAAGAAATTTGGACGGCTGCCGTCGTCGTGGACGATTGCGAGGTCGAGTCATGTCCCTCTTTTCGCACAGTAGAGGTATATATAGAGGCCTTGCGCGCTTCTTGCCGCGCCGGCCGGGAGGCTTATGGGATCATCGCGCGATCAACGCCTGTTGCCGTTGACGGAAAGACTGTCGCCTGTTACACTGGATTCAATGGAGTACACGGTCGTCGTCAATAGAACCAAGCACGGCTACGACATCCACTGTCCGGCCTTGCCCGGTTGCCACAGTCAAGGCGAGACGGAAAAGGAAGCTCTCGCCAACATCAAAGACGCGATCAAGACCTACCTCGCGATGGTCCGCAAGGAAACGCGAGGAATGCGCACCCGCCGAGTCCTGATCCCCGCCTGACGCGTGCTGTTCAGCGACCTCTCCTCAGAGAGGATCGTCCGCGCCCTCAAGAAGGCGGGTTTCCGGGTGATCCACGAAGGCAAACACATTGGTCTGTCCGACGGCACGCGCCGTGTCACGGTTCCGCGCCATGCGCGGGTCAATCCGTTTACACTGAAGGCAGTCATTCGCGACGCCGGACTAACGGATCGCGAATTCAAAGAACTCTTGTGAGCGCCACGGCGACTCCCACCTTCTTACGCCGAAATAGGCTGACCGAGCTAATTCAAAGTTAGGTGGCCATTATTATCGCTATAGCACTGATACTCGTAATCGTAACGGGAGTCCTCTTCTTGGTGAAGAGGTCGAATCATGCTTACGGAGCATCCAACAAAGAAGATGTGATTTCAGCTCTCAAGAATGTGCTCGATGAAGGCCCGCCTGACTCATGCGGCTGTCACGACGAATTTGACCTTTTTCTGGGGCACAAGATTGATGACCCGTACCTTGATACATTCCGGACGAGAGCACTTGAAATCTACAGTGCTGATGTCAGGACGGGACCACGAGACTTGTCTCCCGAGGGAGAACAAAAAATTCGTGCATTACTGAAGGAGCTCGGTGCCACCTAACATTGGCTTGAACGGCCGGCGGCCTCATCTCGGCTGGATAGCGGGTAGCCGCCGCCGTTCAGCCTGGCGTTAAGCAACTTCCTCACGAGTGAGACTAATGAGTGCGTTTCCATGAATTTCACTGGTGCCGCCAACAGTGAAATTAACAGAAAACGCACTCGGCGGCGTTCCCGTGCAAAAAACGCCCCCGGCCTTTCGGCCGAGGGCGCGTTTATCTCCTTCCGTCGTGATTCTTAGGCGAGCTTCGCGAGCTGGGCTTCCAGCTCCTTGTAGTCGCGCTCCTTGGTGATGTCGGCCTCGACCTTCACCCACGCCACCTTGCCGTCCTTGTTGATCAGGACGGTGGCGCGCTGGGAGATGTTCGCGGCGGGCAGGAACAGGCCGTAGGCCTTGATCGCCGAGCGGTGCATGTCGGCCAGGAGCGTGTGCTTCAGGCCGTTGGCGGCCTTGTACGCCTTGTGGGCCCAGACGGAGTCCACGGAGACGCCGAACACCTGCGCGAACTGCTCGTAGCGGGACAAGTCCTGGGAGAAGCAGACGTTCTCCTTGGAGCAGGTCGGGGAGAAATCGAGAGGGTAGAAGAACAGGGCGACGGGCTTCTTGCCCTTGAACTCGGAGAGCGTCCACTCCTTCTTCTCGGAGTCCGGCAGCTTGAAATCGGGAGCGACGGCTCCGACGGCGATCGGCGTGGTTTCCGGCGTGGCGGTAGCGGTGGTCATTTTATCTCCTGAGGGTCTTTGGAGTGTCAGGCTTACGGTTATTATGGTTATTCGATCTCAATAACCGTATTAACCGTAAGCCTGACACCGATATCTGATATCTAGGCTTTGACGAGTTTGATTTCGAGGGGTTTGACGGTGGCGTTGCGGACGGAGACGGCGGCGGCGACCCGGCGGGCGGTCTCGCGGAAGGCTTTCGCGGGAATGGAGTCGGGGTGAGAAATCGTGATGGGCGTTCCGGTCTCCGAGGCGTCGCACACCGCCGGATCCAGCGGGATCTGGCCGAGCGTGGGGATGCCGAAGGATTCCTTCAACGTCTTGAGGCTACCCTCGGAGAATATCTTGCTCTCCTTGGAGCAGTGCGGGCAGATGAAGCCGGACATGTTCTCGATGGCGCCGAAGATGGGCACGTTGAGCTTCTTGAACATGGCCACGGCCTTGCGCACGTCGGAGAGCGCGATGCTCTGCGGCGTGGTCACGATCACCGAGCCGGCCAGCGGCACGGTCTGGCACAAGGTCAGCTGCACGTCGCCGGTGCCCGGCGGCAGGTCCAAGATGAGGTAGTCCAGCTCGCCCCACTTCACGTCCTTCAAGAACTGGGTGATGGCGCCGTGCAGCATGGGGCCGCGCCAGATCACGGGCTTGTCGGGATCCATCAGGAAGCCCATGGACATGATCTTCACGCCGTGGTTCATGGCGGGCTCGATCTTGTTGTCCGCGCCGGCGATGGGCTGGTAGCCGGTCACGCCCATCATCTGCGGCTGGTTGGGGCCGTAGATGTCGGCGTCCATCAGGCCGACCTTCGCCCCGTCGAGCGCCAAGGACACGGCCAGGTTCGAGGCGACAGTGGACTTGCCCACGCCGCCCTTCCCGGCCGCCACCGCGATCAGGTTCTTGATCCCGGGCGGCAGGACGTTCTCCAGGCGCGCGTCCTTCTTCACGGAGGCGGTCATGTTGATCTTGACCGCCGTCACGCCCTTCACCTTCTTGATCGCCGTCTCGGCCTCAAGCTGCATCATGCCCTTGAGGGGACAGGCGGGGGTGGTGAGCATGTAGTCGAAGCTCACCACCCCCCCTTCCACGACGAGATTCTGCACCATCCCGAGCGTCACGATGTCCTTGTGAAGCTCCGGCTCGATGCACGTCGACAGCGCCTTCAGAATCTCGTCTTTCGTCGGCATTGGAAAACTCCTTTTACATCAGGAACAGCATCTCGCGGTACTTGGGCACCGGCCAGGACGACGCGGGCATCAGCAACTCCAGCGCGTCCACGTCGGCGCGGATCTTCTCGAAGTAGGGCTTCACCTGGTCGCAGAACGCGAAGGCCTTCTTCTCCACGTCCTCGACGGCCTCCGCCTTCGCCAGCGTCGCTTCCAGGGCCGCGACGTTCTTGATGATTCCCTCCACGCGGTCGGAGACCGCGCGCAGCAAGGACGCCTGCGCCGGCGCCTTCACGCCCGCGGCCTTCTGCGCGAGCAAGGCCTGCCCGATCTGGTTCTGGTACTCGAGCGCGGCCGGGACGAACAGCGTCGTGGCCATCTCGGTGACCAGCTTGGCCTCGATGTGCAGGTCCTTGGCGTACTTCTCCAGCAGGATGTGGTAGCGGGAGTGCGACTCTTCCTCGGTGAGGACCTTCAGCTTGGCGAACAGCTCCACCGACTTCTTCAGGTGGAAGCCCTTCAGCGCCGACGGCGTGGTCTTCTCGTTGGGCAGGCCGCGCTTCTTGGCCTCCTTCACCCACTCCTCGGAGTAGTTGTTGCCCTCGAAGCAGACGGCCTTCGACTCCTTGTAGAGCTTGCGCAGGACCTCGGTGGCCGCGTCCTTGAAGGACTTGCCGCCCTTCACGGCCGCGTCGATCAGCTTCTTGGTCTCGATCAGCTGGCCGGCCACGATGGTGTTCACCGTCGTGATCGGAATGGCGTTGTTCGCGGACGCGCCGACCGCGCGGAACTCGAACTTGTTGCCCGTGAAGGCGAACGGCGAGGTCCGGTTGCGGTCCGTGTTGTCCTTGAGCACCGGCGGGATCTTGTCGATGCCGAACGGGATCCACATCGGGTCCAGCTGCTTGGTCGTCGCGCCCTTTTCCAGGTCGTTGAGGACGTTCGTCAACTGCTCGCCCAGGAACACCGACATGATCGCCGGCGGGGCCTCGTTGGCGCCCAGGCGGTGGTCGTTGCCCGAGCTGGAGATCGACGCGCGCAGCAGCAGGCTGTGCTCGTGGACCGCCTTGATGATGCTGACCAGGATGATCAGGAACTGCAGGTTCTCCTGCGGCGTCGCGCCGGGAGTCAGCAGGTTCTTGCCCGTGTCCGTGCCCAGCGACCAGTTGTTGTGCTTGCCCGACCCGTTGACGCCCGCGAAGGGCTTCTCGTAGGTCAGCGCGGCCAGGCCGTGGCGCACCGCGACGCGCTTCATCACGTCCATGACCAGCTGGTTGTGGTCCACGGCGACGTTCGCCTCCTCGAAGATCGGCGCGCACTCGAACTGGTGCGGGGCGACCTCGTTGTGGCGCGTCTTCAGGGGAACGCCCAGCTTGTACAGCTCGCTCTCCATGTCCGTCATGTACGCGAAGACCCGGTCCTTGATGGAGCCGAAGTAATGGTCCTCGAGCTGCTGGCCCTTCGGCGACGCCGCGCCGAACAAGGTGCGGCCCGAGAGAAGCAGGTCGGGACGGGCGTCAAAGTACTCCTGGTCGATCAGGAAATACTCCTGCTCGGCGCCGAGGGTGGAGACCACCTTCTTCGCGTCGCTCTTGAAGTAGGCCAGGATGCCCAGCGCCGCGTTGTTGAGCGCCTCGATGGAGCGCAGCAGGGGCGTCTTCGTGTCCAGCGCGTGGCCGGTGTACGAGACGAAGCAGGTCGGGATGCACAAAGTGTTCCCGCCGGTGCTCTCCAGGATGAACGCGGGCGACGTCGGGTCCCACGCGGTGTAGCCGCGGGCCTCGAACGTGGCGCGCAGTCCGCCCGACGGGAACGAGGAGGCGTCGGGCTCGGCCTGCACCAGCATCTGGCCGGTGAAGCTCTCCATCACCGAGCCGGGCCCGGTGATGTCGAAGAACGCGTCGTGCTTCTCGGCCGTGGTGCCGGTCAGCGGCTGGAACCAGTGGCAATAGTGGGTGGCGCCCTTCTGGATGGCCCACGTCTTCATGGCGGAGGCCACGGCGTTGGCGGCGTCGAGGTCCAGGCGCTCGCCTTTCTCGATGGCGTCCTGCACCTTGCGGAAGGTCTCCTTCGGCAGGAGCAGCTTCATCGTCTCCACGCCGAAGACGTTGCAGCCGTAATAGTCGGACACCTTCGGGGCGGCGGGGGTGGTGGACGGCGAGGTCGTCTGGTTCTGGGTGGTGGTCATCTCAAGGACTCCGTGTCTGTTGTGGGCCATAGGGTTATCGCTCCATGGAATACGTCGTTCCGACGGGGCCTTTCCCGGAGCGACTTATATCGCCGCCGTCGGGCCTTCTCCCCGTCGAGAAGAGGATACTTTTCTTGCCCCCGGGAAGTCCAGAGCCGGGCTATCTCTTGGGCAGGTCGACCAGCTCCTCGAGATTCTGCAGGGAGCCGTCCACGCGGAAGTTGTCCACGTAGGATATCGGAATGGCGCTGGGCGTCACCGGGGCCGGGGCCCCGCCGAACGGAATGGACGTGATCTGGCCCGCGTGCACCCAAACGGTCTTGCCGCGGGCCGTCACCGAGATGGTGTGGCCGAAGCCGGCGTACGTCGTCGTTTTTCGCTCGTCGCTTTTGCCCCAAAACAACGTGCCGCGCACCGCGGCCACGGCCGCGGGCGTCCGGACTTGGAATGATTCTCCCGCCCGGAGGGCATGGCGCAGGCCGATCAGAAACTCTCCGGTCTTGAAATCAAGGGACGTCGCGCGCGGATTCCCCCGGAGAACGAAGAGCGAATTTTCGCGCACCAGAACGGCCCCCCGACCGCTCAGCGCCAGCTGCGCGACGGCGCCCGGTCCGGTGCGGACCGCGTCGCCGTACTGAATCCCCCGGCCGGCCCGGGCGGGCAGTTCCTTGGCCGCGCCCTGAACTCGCACGAATACGGGGCCGGACAGCTTCGCCAGAACCGCGTCCGCCGCGAACGCGGGGGCCGCCGCGAATAGAATTCCGAGGACTAGAATCTTTGTCATTATTTTCTCCCAATAATTATTCCCGCCTTTCACCTCTCTGTGGCGAGCGGCCGCGACTTCTTACACCCGCCGCTCCTTGACGCCGCTCCGTCGACGCGCTATACTGCTATTGAAGTTCCGTATCAATAAGGAGTCCCCCATGCTGACCGTCACCCCCAACGCCGCCGACAAGATCAAGGATTTCATCAAGGCCGAGGATTCGCTGCAGGGCAAGTCCCTGCGCATCAAGGTCTCTCCGTCGGGCTGCGCGGGCTACGAGTACAAGATCGCCTTCGACGACAAGGGCGCGGCCGACAAGATCCTGCCGCAGTCCGGCTTCGACGTGATCGTGGATCCCGAGACCTACCCCCTGGTCGAGCAGGCCACCATCGATTACGCCGAGGACGAGACCAGCTCCGGCTTCCGCATCAAGAACCCGCTGGAGAAGGGCTCCTGCGGCTGCGGCAAGTCCAAGCAGTTCTAGCTGCCATGATCACGCTCACCGAGAACGCCGCCAAGAAGATCAAGGCCCTGGCCGAGAAGAAAGGCCAGGCCCCGGTCCTGCGCGTGAAGGTGGGCGCGGGCGGCTGTTCCGGCATGAGCTACGAGTTCGTGGTCTCCGACGCGCTCAACCCCGACGACGCCGTCTTCGAGGCGTTCGGCGCGAAGACCGCGGTGGACCCGAAGGCCGACTTCTTCATCGGCGGCTCGGTGGTGGACTACGCCGAAAGCCTGATGTCGTCGGGTTTCGTCGTGAAGAATCCGCAGGCCGTCTCCTCCTGCTCCTGCGGCAAGTCGTTCTCGGTCTGAGCGCGCGCCGCGCGCATTGACAGATTCGGGGCCCGGGGCTACACTCCGGCCGTGTCCAACGAGGCCCCCGAATGAAATCCCTGCGCGCCGTCCCCCTGATCCTGCTCGGCCTGGCGGCCTCGGCCGCCGCTTCCTCCCATAAGAAGACGGAGACGCCCCCGCCCGCGGACGGCGAGAGCTCCCCGCGCGCCACGGCCGAGGACGGCAAGAAACGCATCGAGGCCTACCTGGCCCAGCGCACGAAGAAACTTCAGGACGCCTACGCGGCCCGCCAGGAGTTCTCCAGCCGGGAGAACCTCCTCTGGGAGGAATTCTGGGGCAAGGACCGGGACGCGCGCAAGACCTTCGAACTGCGCACCGCGCGCCAAATGGTGGACCTGTTCTCCACCTTGGAGACTTTGGACCCGAAGGACCATGCCTCGACGATCGCGGATTTCGAGCATCTGCGCGGAACCATGGTGAAGTCCTTCGAGGCCCAGCAGAAGCAGAAGATGCAGGAGTTCTTCGCCGCGCGCCAGGCGCGCTGGAACGACTTCGCCGCGGCCCAGGAGAAGGACCGGGCCGCCTTCGCGGCCGACGCCGACGCCGCCTGGCAGGACGACAAGAATTTCCTCAAGTCCATCTACTCGCCGGAACATCCCGCGCCGGCGCGCGTCTCGCACCCGGACGAGGACCGCTGACGCGGACGCCCCCCCCTTGACGGGCGGGCGCCGTCCCGCTACCCTGGCGGTCATGGAACAAGCCCCCGCCTCCCCCGCGCCGTCCGCCGCCCTCTCTGACATGCCCGGCCTCGGATCCATCTTCTCCGCCGGCACCAACGCGACGTTGGACAACGTCGGCGTCCTCATCGGCCTGTGGGCCGCGTGCGGTCTCCCCTCCCAGCTTCTGGGCTTCGTGGTGGGCGTCAGCACCGGCATGGTCAGCGAGAGCGCGGTGCGCGACGCGGTGACGAGCCAGAACTGGCCGGCGCTGTCCCTTCTGGGGGTGGTGGCGCTGGTGGGCATGGCGCTGGGCCTGGTGGGCTACGCGGCCACCATCCTGCTGGCGGCGCGCGCCTACCGGGGCGAGTCGTCGTCGGTGGGCGACCTGTTCGTGGAGGCGCTGGGACGGATGGGCAGCGTCCTGCTGGCGTCGGCGCTGGTGGGCGTGGCCATGGGCTTCGGCTTCATCCTCCTGTTCATTCCCGGCTGCTATCTGATGGTGCGGCTCAGCTTGGCGGTATGCGCGGTCCTGCTGGAGGACCTGGGCGCGACGGCCGGCATCTCGCGCAGCTGGAGCCTGGTCGGGGCGCGCTTCGGCGAGACCTTGGTCTTCATGGTGGCCCTGGTGGCGGCCGCCCTCGTCGGCATGATCCCCGCGGTCATCGTGAACGTGGTCCTGCGCGCGGGCGCCTCCGCGGCGGGCGGCGGCGCGCTCGGCGGGATGCTGGCGGGACTGGCGTTCAACGCCCTGCAGTTCCTGGTCACGGCCTGGGCCGCGTCCTGCATGACGAAGTTCTTCCTGGAGATGGCCGCGCGCTCCCCGCGCGAGGCGCCGGCGGCCTAAAGCCGGTACAGGATCCAGTACACCGCGACGCCGGTCACGGAGACGTACAGCCAGATGGGAAAGGCCCAGCGGGCGGCCCGGCGGTGCTCCTCGAAACGGCCCTTCGCGGCCAGGTACAGGGTCCGCAGGATGAAGGGCAGAACCAGGACGGCCAGCACGGTGTGGGTGCCCAGGATGGTGAAGTACACCGTCCGCATGATGCCCGTCTTCTCGTAGTGGGTGACGCCGTGGTGGGCGTGGTACCACAGGTAGCACGCCAAGAACACCGACGACACGCCGAACGCGGTCACCATGGTCCAGCGGTGCGCCTCGCGCTTGCCGGCGCGGATCAGGAACCAGCCGATGAGAAGCAGCACCGCCGTCGTCGCGTTCAGCGAGGCGTTCAGCGCCGGAAACGATTCGAGAGGGATCAACCGACCTCTTCCACCTCGACGGCGGCGTGCTTGCCGGACGTCGGCGCGGGCCCGGTGTTGAAGCGGGGCTTGTGCCGGGCGATGAAGGAACCCGCGATGTCCTTGAGCTCCTCGATGTCGGCGATGTCGGCCGAGGCCACGTAGTCGAAGTAGACGTCGGGCGCGGCGGCGAACAGCTCGGTGCGGCCGGGCTTGGCCTTGTCGTTCCAGTGGTCGTCGAGGGCCTGATAGATGGCCTTGTCCATGGCCACGCCGACGTACAGGACGACGGGGTTCTTCTGGGCGTCGAAGGTGACGAACTCGTACACGCCGGGCTTGTGCGGGGCGTGGGAAGGCAGGGCGTCGGGCTTGAAGCGGAAGCAGCGCTCCGACATGGCGACGCGGAATTTCTTGGTCACTGCGCGGCCTCCTTCTGAGGGGTATGCCAAACGGCGCGGCCCACGAAGAAGGGGCCGAGGTTCTGGATGTACTGCGAGGTCTGCACGGTGGGGCGCATGGTCTCCACCAAGGCGGACAACGGGAACAGCTCCTTGCCCAGCAGGCCGATGACGAAGTCGTTGTCGTTCTTGTCCAGGCCGTGGCAGGCCAGGCGCACGTCCGTGGCCACGCCGGCGTCGCCGAACTGGCGGCCGATGATGCCGTGTTCCTTTAAGATTTGGCCCTGCTCGGGCTTGGGCAGGCGCGAGAAGCCGCCGGTGCGGCGCAGGGGATACCAGATCGCCCACGGGGTGGCGGGGTCGCAGACCACGCGGCGCGGGCGGTGCAGGAGCCAATCCTCCAGCTTCGGCTCGTAGCCGAGGGAATAGGTGCGGCCCAGCATGGAGAACTCGGGCTTGACCGTCAGCTCGGCGAAGGGACCGCCGTTGAGGTCATGACGCAGCTTGGTGATGAGCAGATTGGGGTCCTCCGACATGGCCAGGACGGCCACGCCGGCGGGGTCGTTGAGCTCCTCGTACAGCACGCAGTCCACGCCGGTGCCGATCAAGGAGTTGATCAGCTTGTGCGCGTCGCGGCAGCCGCCGAACGCGGTCAACTGCATGAACAGGCGGCGGTCGGACGTCTGCGGGACGCCGTCCTTGGCGCCCCCCTTCTCGCGCAGGTCGAGCGCGGGCGCTTCGGCGGGCGCGTGGGAGTGGGTCGGAGCGGGATGATTGGGTTGGGTCACGGGTCCATTCTACTTCTTCCCGTCGGGGGGTGTCGAGGAGCCCTCGGGTCCGTTCCCGAGTTATACGGACCGCGCCGGTCGGCTTTTCCCGGTTTCGGCATGCCCCCCTTCGCCATGGCGAAGCGCCGGTTTCCCTGTTACAATTCGCGAAATGACGGGCCCACGGCTCCGAGTTATACGGATCAATAGAAAGTTTTAGGCGAATCGAAGAATGATTACTCCACCGCTTAGGATTTACATACCCATCGAAGAAGGCGGGGGCCTGTGTCATGCACCCGTGCCGTGCAAACGCCTGGCGGATGGATCGTACGAGATACTCCCCGATGACCAAGCTATTTTCGATGACGAAGACAACAGCCAGCTTTACAAGTTCGGACCCGGCGACATTGCGACGGCAGAAACGAAGCAGTCTAATCGGGGGCCGGAGCTGTTCGCTCGAAACCTTATTCGGTCAGGATCAAAGGTAAATGACTTGAAACGCCTCATGTTCACCATTTTGGAAGAGAACCCGAAGCCCTCTATACTCATTGGACAGCACGGAAATGACACCGTCAGACGGCTTCTCACAAAATTGGAAAAAGCGGACACTTGGATTTACCCAGGTATTCGAGAGTACGTCAAGGAGCACCGCAGCATTCTCGAGGAGGCGCTTTGAGCCTGCACCGCGGCACCACATACGAGAAGCGATCGCCTAACCAAGAGATAGATCGGCCGGCGGCTCGGTGAGAAGTAACTTGATAGCCGCCGCCGCTCACCGAAGCGTTATCAGGACTTATGGGTTTGAAAACTAACGCCATCATCATTCTTTCATTCGCGCTGCCGGTATTCGCGCTTTCCCCCGTGCCGCTCCTTGATCGGCAGGTTCAGTCGTTCGAATCGAACTTAAGCACGGACCATTTTGGGCCGCTTTGCCAGCGAGAGAGACCCCGCAGGATGATCCTTTGGAAATGTCCAGCACGCGCGCCGCGCTTAATGTCCTTCATGCGGCGCACGCGCTCGGTTCTTTCCGGTCGCCCGGCGACTTCCGACTGCGGAAAATTCGAGACCTCGAGTTGAAGAACGTCAGCGTTCGCGAGGCGCTGAATAAAATCGTCGTCGCGGATGGACACGCGATAATGAGCAGCGTGCTCAACTGCGTCCGGACGCACCGGAGCTAAGGCTCGACGGAGGCCGTGCCGGCCAGGCGTTCAAGCGCGACCATACAATCCATGCGCGTGGAGGAGTCCGGCTGGGACATGGCCAGGCAACGGTTCCAATCCCGGCGGGCGGCCACGTAGTCGCCGCGTGCGGCGTTCATGGCGCCGGAGTCGTAGGCCTGGACGGGGGTCATCTTGGGGATGTCCACGGGCGGGTTCGACCCGTCGTCGGCGACGAAGGTCTTCAGGGACGCGCAGCCGGAGGCCGCGCCGCACAGGAGAAGGAAGAGAACGAGGCCTCGGCGGTCCATGACCGGAGCGTAGCTCCGGCGTGTTACGGATTCAAGAACGCCGTCTAGGCCAGGACGCGGTCGACGGCGGACAGCAGGTCGTTCATCTCGAACGGCTTCTGCATGAACAGGTCCACGTTCTTGGCCAGGAAGTCCTGCTGGGCGGCGGTCAGCTTGCGGCCCGAGATGACGACGATCTTCATGTCCTTCGTCGCCGGGCTGGACTTGAGGATCTGGCAGACCTGGAAGCCGTCCATCACGGGCATCATCAGGTCCATGACCAGCAGGTCGGGCAGCTTCTTGCCGACCTGGACGAGGGCGTCCACGGGGTTGTTCGAGAGCTGGACGGAAAAGCGGTCCTTGGCCTTGGAGAAGCCCTTCTCGATGAGGCGCGTCATCATGGGCTCGTCGTCGAGGATCAGGATGTGGCGGTGCGGGTCCTCGATGTCGGCGGGGACGGGCATGTCGTACTTCTTCATGAACGGCACCAGCTCGGAAAGCGGGATGCGCCGGTGGCCGCCGGGCGTGACGCGGGCCTTCAGCTTGCCCTTGTTGACCCAGTTGATCACGGTGGTGTGGAACACGCCGCACAGCCGCGCGACTTCGAAAGTGGTGAACGTCCGTTCGCCGAACTGCTCGCTCATGAACGGAGGATAATA
>JAGWMT010000423.1 GCA_028871595.1 Elusimicrobiota bacterium | reverse complement strand
GGAAGCGCAGGGATTTTTGCGGAAGAAAGAGGATCATAAATCTGCCGTTCAGACATGTTATCGCTGCGGTTCCGTGATCGAGCCGTTGCTCTCGTTGCAGTGGTTCGTGAAGCAAATGGAGTTGGCGAAACCCGCTTTGAAGGCGTATGACTCCGGCGAGTTTAAAATTTACCCCGAAGAGCGCGGTAAACCTTACCGTGACTGGCTCGTCAATATCAAAGACTGGTGCATTTCGCGCCAGATCTGGTGGGGCCATCGGATTCCCGTCTGGTACAAAGACGGCGAGCAGCCCAAGGTTTCCCTGGAAGCGCCGGGAGACGGCTGGACCCAGGACCCGGACGTTCTCGACACCTGGTTCTCGTCGGCGTTGTGGCCTCTCGCCGTTTTCGGCTGGCCCGACAAGACCCCGGACATGGCGTACTACTATCCCACGTCGACGTTGGTGACCGGCTACGAGATTCTCTATTTGTGGGTGGCCCGCATGCAGATGATGGGCCTGGCCTTCGAGGGCAAGGTCCCGTTTCCCGACGCGGTGATCCACGGCATCGTCCGCGACAAGAGCGGCAAGAAGATGTCCAAGTCCCTGGGCAACGTGATCGACCCGCTGCTGATGATGGACAAATACGGCACCGACGCCCTGCGCTTCGCGCTGATGGCGCAGGCGCACCCGGGCAAGGACATCCCGTTCGACGAGCAGTCGGTGGTGGGCGCGCGCAATTTCGTCAATAAGCTGTGGAACTCGACGCGCTTCGTGCTGATGAACCTGCCGGAGACCGCTCCGGCCGGCGGCTACAAGCTCGACAAACTGCACCACTGCTGCCTGGAGCTGTCCGACGCTTGGATTTTGTCGCGCTACCAGGCGACCTTGGCGAAGGCCAAGGCGCACCTCCAGGCGTACGAACCGGCCGCCGCGGCCGATGCGTTGTACGGCTTTCTGTGGGACGAGTTCTGCGCCTGGTATATCGAATTGGCGAAGTCCCGCCTGCTGGGCATCGATGGGGAAGGCAAGGAAAACGCCCGGACGATCCTGGTGAACGTCCTCACGGGGTCCTTGAAGGCGATGCATCCGCTGATGCCCTTCGTCACCGAGGAGCTGTACGCCGCGGTGAAGCCGTACGCCGGGGAAAGCGCCGAGTTCCTGCTCAAGGGCGGGTACCAACATCTGGACTTCGATTGGTCCAACCCCGAGGCGGAAAAAGAATTGGCGCTCGTGATGGGCGCGGTGACCTCCATCCGGTCGCTGCGCGCCCAGCTCGGCGTGCCGCTGTCCATGAAGATCGCCGCGTTCGTCGACGGTCCGTTCGCGCCCGCGATGCTCGACAAGAACCGCGCGTACGTGACGTCCTTGGCCGGGTTGGGCAGCCTCGATCCGTTTGCTTCCCGCCCGGCGCAGAGCGCCACCGCCGTCGCCGACGGCGCCACCTTCTACATCCCGTTGGCCGGGGTCATCGACATCGCCAAGGAGCGCGAGCGCCTGGCCAAGGAATCGGCGAAGGCCGAGGACGACCTGGTCAAGTGCGAGGCCAAGCTCAAGAACCTGTCCGCCGCGCCGAACGTCCCGGCCGAGAAGCTCTCCGAGGCGAAGGCGCAACGCGACTCCGTCGTGGCCCGGCGCGGTCAGCTGGAAGAGACGCTGAAATGGCTGGCCTGAGCGCCGTCCTCCTGCTCGCGGCGGCGTTGAACGCCTCGGCCCAGTCGCCGATGCCCTACAACAATCCGCCGGACGCCGCGCCCCCGCCGTCCACGGCGCCGGCCGCGTCCACCGATACCGCCGTCGCGGCGTCCACGCAGACCGCGGCGGTGTCGGCCTCCACCGGCGGCGTCCACGTCGCGGTCGCGGAGAAGCCCAAGCTGGTCCGCCCCATCCGCGCCATCCTCCACGCCACCGCGAAGGACTGGGAGCCGCTCTCGCTGAAGGCGGGCGGCGACCCGGTCATGGCGCAGACCAAGGTCGTGCTTCGCCAGGAGAAGGTCAAGCGCCGGTACAAGGGCCGGGCCTCCCCGGCGAAGGCCATCGCGCGCCTGCTCAAGGGCAAGGACGAGGCGTGGCTGGTGATCTCGGTCTTTCCGAAGGCGCTCGCCGCGCGCCGCGCCCATTTCGAGGTCCGCTTCCGGATCGTGGAGAACTACGTCGAGGACGTGA
>JAGWMT010000422.1 GCA_028871595.1 Elusimicrobiota bacterium | reverse complement strand
CTCCTGGACCAACGCTTGACGGCGAATCCGAGCGACGAGCCCGCCCTTCACCTTCGTGCCCTGACCTTCCGCGCCATGGGACGTTACGAGCCCTCCGCTCACGACGCGCAGGCGGCCATCGGCTTGGCGCCTTGGGACGCCGGCGCGCGACGCGTCTTGATCGAGGACGAGATCGACCTGGGTCATTCCGACCAGGCGCTGACCGAAGCGAACCAGGCCATGCGCGACACGCCGAACAGCGCCCAGATTTTCGCCGCGCGGGCGGAAGTTTTCGCGAGCATGGGGGACCATGCCGCCGAGATCGCGGATCTCAAGCAGGCCGCGGCGCTGGATTCTCAATTCGACCAGATGTATCAGCGCTCGTTGGCCGGGCCCGCGACTTCGTCCTCCCGGCGGCCGCACTCCTTCACGGTCTGGCTGGGAGCGGTCGGGACGGCGCTGTTGTTCTTCTCTTTTGTTCTGTTCCGCAAGCGCGGCGACACCTCGGTGCGGCTGGCCATGCGCGCCGATGACCACGCCCTGCTGGCGCGCGGCGCGCGGCCCGACGCCGCTCCGGCGGGCTTCCGGATCGTGAAGACCTTGGGCCAGGGCGGCATGGGCGTGGTGTACGAGGCCGTGGACCTGGGCCTGCAGCGCACCGTGGCGCTCAAAAAGCTGCGCTCCGAGATCGCCGACAGCCCGCGCGAGCGCGCCCGTTTCTTAAAGGAAGCCCGCACCGTGGCCGCCCTGAAGCATCCGAACATCGTCGAGATCCACGCCATCCACGAGGACGCCGAGGGATTGTTCCTGGTCTTCGAGAAGGTCAACGGCGAGACCTTGCACGAGCGCCTGGGCCGCGGGGCCTTGGCCCCGGCCGAGGCCGTGGCCGTGCTGCGGCAGGTGGCCAAGGCGCTGGAC
This sequence comes from Elusimicrobiota bacterium, assembly GCA_028871595.1. The sequence continues at coordinate 1,248 of JAGWMT010000422.1, read as the reverse complement.
TGCGCGCACGCCGCCGGCGTCGTCCACCAGGACCTCAAGCCCGCCAACGTGATGGTCACCGGCGACACGGCGAAGGTCATGGATTTCGGCATCGCCCGGCGCGTGGCGGAGACCATGTCCACGCTGTCGCGCGTGGAGGTGGCGGGCACGCCCGCCTACATGGCCCCGGAGCAGGAGCGCGGCGGCGCGGTGGGCCCGGCGGCCGACGTGTTCGCCTTGGGCGCCTGCGCCTACGAGGTCCTGACCGGCCGCATCCCGTTTCCGAACGGGGGCATGATGATGAAGGCCGAGAAGATGTACCGCCCCGCGTCCGAGGTCAACCCCGGCGTCAACGCGGCCGCCGACAAATCCATCGCGCGAGCCTTGGAGCCGGAGCCCGGCGCGCGCTGGCCGTCGGCGTCCTCGTTCGTCGAGGCGCTGGCACGGTCGTTCGCCGTGACGGCCTAGCGGCGGGACAGCCGTCCCGGTTATCCACAATGCGACTGTCGTCAAAGACAGTTACTTGTCGAGGTGGTGGGGGCGGGACTCCGCCCAGGACGCGGAGGTGATGCGCACGAACTCGGCCTTTTTCCACAGCTCGGGCAGGGAACTGGCCCCGGAGTAGCTCATTCCGGAACGCACGCCGCCGATCAGCTGGTGGAGCGCGTCGGCGACGGCCCCTTTATACGGCGCCATGGACTCGACGCCCTCCGGCACCACTTCCGCGACTTCAATGGGGTTGAGCTCCGCCGCGTCGCGGCTGTCCTTCTTCTTGCGCGAGAGCGTGGCGCCCAAGGACGCCATGCCGCGGTAGATCTTCCAGCGCGCGCCGCCGCGGACCACGGTCCAGCCCGGGCTTTCCTCGGCGCCGGCCAGGAGCGAGCCCAGCATGACGGACGACGCGCCGGCCGCGAAGGCCTTGGCCAGGTCGCCGGAGTCGCGCAGGCCGCCGTCGGCGCAGATGGGAACGCCCTTCTCGCGCGTGATCTTGGCGCAGTCCATGATGGCGGTGAGCTGGGGCACGCCCGCGCCGGAGACAATGCGCGTCGAGCAGATGGAGCCCGGGCCCACGCCCACCTTGATCCCGTCGGCGCCGGCGGCGACCAGGTCGCGGGCGCCTTCGTAGGTGGCCACGTTGCCGGCCACGATCTCGGCCTTGGGAAACCGGGAGCGCAGAGTCTCCACGGCCTTCATCACATGGTCGGCGTGGCCGTGGGCCACGTCCACCACCAGGCAGTCCGCGCCGGCGTCCAGCACGGCGGCGGAGCG
>JAGWMT010000421.1 GCA_028871595.1 Elusimicrobiota bacterium | reverse complement strand
CTGGAGGGGATCGCGTGATCACGCTCTTCATTTTAATTCTGATCGCGGCCAACGCCGTGTGCGTCTTGATGGAGTTCGCCTTGATGCGCTCTCGCCCGGCGCGCATCGAACTGCTGGCGCGCAAGGGCCAGCCGCGCGCGCTGGCGGTGCAGGAGGTCCTGGGCCGCTTCGACGAGTACCTGGCGGCCATGCAGCTGTGCTTGACGATCATCTCGCTGGCTTTGGGCGCGGTGGGGGAGCCGCGCGTGATGGCGGAGATCAACGCGCACTTTTCCGCGTGGGCGGCGGGCATGCCGGCGCCGTGGCTGAGGGCGCTGTCCTTCGCGCTGGCGGTCTCCGCGCTGGCGTTCCTGCAGATCGTGCTGGCCGAGCTGATCCCGCGCGCGGTGGCCATCCACTACGCGGAGCCCATCGCCTTGTTCGGGGCGCGGCCGCTCAAGAAGATCGCGTACTTCCTGCGCCTGCCGGTGCGGCTGACCACGGGGGCGTCGAAGGCGTTGCTGCGGCTGTTCCGCCTGAAGCCTGCCTCCGAGGCGGAGCACGCGATCACGCTCGAGGAGATGCGGGTCCTGCTGGGAGAGACCCAGGACAAAGGCGCGATGCCGCTGGAGCGGTTGATCCTCCTGGAAAATCTCTTCGATTTCGCCACGGCGAAAGCGGCCGAGGCCATGCGGCCGCGGGAGAAGATCATCTTCCTTTCCCTGTCCCGGCCGTGGGCGGGGAACCTGGCCCTGATACGGGAGAAGCGCTTCACGCGCTACCCGTTGTGCGAGAAGGACCTGGACACGGCGATCGGGTACGTCCACGTGAAGGATCTGGTCCTGAAGGACCACGGGGCGGAGGCGGACCTGAAAAAACTCCGGCGCGACCTTTTCGAGGTCTCCGACACGGAGCCGCTCGAGAAGCTCCTCAAGACCATGCCCGACAAGGGAATCCACATGGCCTTGGTGCGCGACGGCCTGGGGCGGGTGGCGGGAATACTGACCTTGGAGGACATCATCGAGGAGCTGATCGGCGAGGTTCGCGACGAGTTCGGCCGTCCCCGGGGCTGGGCCGACGGTGAGCTGTTCGCGCGCGCGGTGACGGAGGCCAATCTGCCGGCGGGCGACCGCCGCGAGGCGATCTCCTACCTGATCGCGCGGCTGAAGACGGCGCGGCCGGAGCTGGACGGCAAGGCGGCGCTGGAGGCGGTGTGGGAGCGGGAGCTGAAATTCGCCAGCGCGGTGGGGCGGGGTGTGCTGGTGCCGCACGCGCGCCTGCCCGGCCTGCCCGAGCCGGTGATCGCGGTGGGGCGCTACGCCAAGGCGGCGCCGTTTCCCACGCCCGACGGGGTGCCCATCCGGCTGGTCTTCCTGGTCCTGACGCCGCTGGAGACGCCGATGGCGCAGCTGAAGATCCTGCAGCGGATCGCGTCCTTGGTCACCAACGAGAACTTGCGCCGCAAGATGTGGCGGGCGAAGACGGACGAAGGTCTTCTTGAGACCCTGCGCACGGCGGACACGCTGCTCGCGTCGTGAGGGCGTCGTCCCGACGGGGCGAAATTGGTATTATCACCGGAATGCCAAGCGAAAATCGGCGCTTTTTGCGTGCTTGCCGCGGACTGTCCGTGGACGCCACTCCGGTGTGGTTCATGCGCCAGGCCGGGCGCTACATGGCCGAGTACCGGGAATTGCGCAAGAAGCATTCCATCCTGGAATTGGCGAAGACCCCGGCGCTGGCGTGCGCGGTGACGCTCCAGCCCGTCAACGCTTTGCCGGTGGATGCCGCCATTCTTTTCGCGGATATATTGCTTCCGGTGGAGACGCTGGGCCTCAAGCTGCGCTTCGCGCCAGGACCGCAGATCTCCAACCCCGTCCGGACGGCGCGCGACGTGGCGCGACTCACGGAAAGGACGGCGGCCGACGACCTCGGGTATGTGTACAACGCCGTGCGCTTGATTCGCCGCGAGCTCAACGGCAAGGTCCCCTTGATCGGCTTCGCCGGCGCGCCGTACACCATCGCCAGCTATATGGTCGAGGGCGGACCGTCGGATCATTATAAGATCGTCAAGGCCATGATGACGGACGAACCCGCGTTGTGGGACAAATTGATGCGCAAGGTCCGCGTCGTGACGGCTCGCTATTTGAAGGGACAGGTGGACGCCGGCGCGCAGGCCGT
>JAGWMT010000079.1 GCA_028871595.1 Elusimicrobiota bacterium | reverse complement strand
GCGAATCCCGATCGCCGCATTGCCTCCATGATACCAAAGGCCCCCCGGGAACCTTACGCCCGGGCGCGGCCGATGGAACGTTTCCGGGGGCCGGTTCGTAGGGTAAGGTGGACATTTTGCTGGAAGGCGTTCTGCACGTGCTCCTTCCCCGGGCGTGCGCCCACTGCCGGGGCGACCTTCCATTCGGGGAGGAGGGCCCTCTGTGCGCGGCCTGCGCGGACGCCATTCCCCCGCCTCCGCGACCGGCCTGCGTTCGTTGCGCCGCGGCGCTGGGCGCGCGGAGGGACTTCTGCGGGGCGTGCGCCGGACGGCTTTTCGCCTGCCGCCTCATCCGCGCGGCCGCGGCTCACCGGGGACCCGCCGCGTCGCTGGTGCACGCCTTCAAATTTCGCGGCTCGCCCTCGGCGGCGCGCGCCGCCGGACGAATGTTGGCGGAGGACGTCGCCGTGCGCACCGAACTGTCGGGATTCGACGCCCTCGTCCCCGTGCCGCTTCATCCCCGCCGCCAACGCGAGCGCGGCTACAATCAGGCGGACCTGCTGGCCCGCGAATTGGCGGCGAGATCGGGACTTCCGGTGCTGGGCCTCCTCGAACGCCGGCGCGCGTCCGGGCCGACTTGGAGTTTGCGCCGTACGCAGCGCCGCGCCGAATTGTCCGGCGCCTTCGAGGTCCGGGCCGGCGGGCCCGCGGCGGAAGGAAAACGGCTCCTGCTCGTCGACGATGTGTGCGCGAGCGGGACGACTTTGGAGGAATGCGCGCTGGCGCTGCGCCGGGCGGGGGCCGCCGACGTCGCCGCCGCCGTCTTCACCCGGGCCGGACGCTTTACTTGAGGCCGAGCAGGCGCTTCCACCAAGGGCGGACGTCGACCGCCGCCGGCTTCGTGCGCACCGACATGGCCTCGACCGCCTGCGCCGCGAACACGGGCAAGGTGAATAGGAACGTGGCTCCGGCGCCCGGCTCGCTCTCAATCCACATCTTTCCCTTCTGAAGGTGCACCAGAGCCTTCGCGATCGACAAGCCCAGGCCCGTGCCGCCCACGTGCGACTCTCCAGAGGCGATCTGCGCGAATTTCTCGAAGATTCGTTCCTGCTCCGCTTTCGGGATGCCGGGGCCGGTGTCGGTCACGGCGAATTCCACGAAGGTGACGTGCCCCTCGGTGCGGCGCGCCAACTTCACCGTGATGCTTCCGCCCGCGGGGGTGAACTTGATCGCGTTCGACAACAGGTTGACGATCACCTGCACCGTGCGCGGCGCGTCGGAGTCCACCAAAGGCAGTCCCCCGGGAGCGGTCATCGTCAACGCGATCCCCTTCTTCTGGGCCCAGGGTTGGAGGCTGTCCACCGCCTCGCGGGCGATCTTCTCCGGTTCGACGGGTTTCGGGAAAACGGTCATTTGCCCCGATTCGATCTTGGAAAAATCCAGGATGCCGTTGATCATGTCCGCGAGCCGGTCCGAGTTCTTCAGCGCGGTGTTGAGCATGCGCGCCTCGTCCCCGTCCTTGGCCCCGCCGAACTCGCTCTGGATGATCTCCAACGCGGCCCGGATGGACGATAACGGGGCGCGCAATTCATGAGTCACGTGCGCGATGAAATCCCGCTGGATCCGCTGCAGTTCGCGGTGCTTGGTCGCGTCGGGAAGAGCGGTCACCACGCCGACGACCTTACCTTCCTCGGTTTGCACGACGGCGCTGGACGCGCGCAGGGTCTTCTTCGTGTCGTCGGCGCCGGCGCTCTTCACTTCGCGATTGATGTCGCGGTCGGCCGGAGTCGCGATCTCGGAGGCCATCGTCACGACGAATTGATCGCTCGCCTTGTCGGAGATCCCTTTGCCGGCGGACTGGGCCAAGGTCTCGCCGTAAATCTGCTCGGCGGCCGGGTTCATCATCAGGATCTTGCCCTGATCGTCGACGACGACGACGCCTTCGACCATGTTCTGCATGACGCTGGTCGTTCGCGCCGCCTCGTTCTCCACGACCTTCTTCTCGCGCTTGAGGGGAAGGGTGACCTCTTCCACGCGCCGCGCGATGTCGGTCTCCAGGAGCTTCATCACCTGAGCGATCACTTTGGCGCGCAGGACGGGATCGGGGACCGATTTCTCGACCAAGGCCATCATCGTGCGTTCGAGGGAGCCCGACGCGATCGCGGCCGTGATTCCGCGGATTTGATCTTCCCCGCCGCCGCCCGCGCCGCCGGAACCCGCCCCGGCGCCCGCGCCCGCGCCCGCGCCCGCACCGGCTCCGCTTCCCGATTCCGATACGGTCCCGGACCCGGCTCCCGGCCCGCCCCCGGCGCCCGCGCCCGCGCCGAGACCGCCTCCGCCTCCGTCTCCGGCGCCGACGCCCGCGCCGGGGCCCTGTTCGCCGGCCTTCATGTAGACGGCTTCGTTGAGCGACAGATGGAACACGCCCTTCTCGGTGAGAAACACCTTCGGATCCGTCGCCGCGGCGGCGTCCGGACGCAGGGCCGCCAATTCGCAGAATCCGGCGATCTCCGCGGGGGTGATGCCGGTCCGGAAGGTGAGACTCGATAATTTGAATCGGTTGTAAAGGTTGATGATGGTGTTCGGCAGCTGGCCGGCGGTGCCGATCACCCGGCCGTTCGCGATCAGCTTCTGCTCATCCAGGCTCACCACCAGTTCGCCTTCCGGAGCGAGGGCCAGAGCGGCGTCCAGGTTCTCCGCGGCGACGCGGATGGTATCGGCGACCGCCGGATGCCCCACCTTGTAAAGCGCCATCTGCCCCAGGGCCTTGCCGATCGCTTTCAGGGCCTCAAGGCACTGGCGCTCCAATCCGCCGCCCCCGGGACCCGGGGTCGGAGCGGGAAAAGGCGGCGGCATCGGCGTGTCGGCCATGTTCGGAAAAAATCCCTTTAAAGCTTCTCGATGCGGCCGGCAACGCCCGCCGTCGCGTTGCGGGCGTCGAAGACGCGGCGGGCGAGGCGAACGACCCGGGCGTAGTCCACGTCCGGATGGGCCGTCAAGATCGCGACCAGGTCCGCGCCCTTCACCGTGGAGTCCGTGAGCGGGCGCCGGCGCCAGACCCGGCCGCCCGCCTCCGCCCGCGGCACGAAGGAATCGCAGTATTCGACCTTCGCGCCTTCCTCGGCCAGGAGATGCATGACGTCCAGCGCCGGGGATTCCCGATAATCCGAAACGCCCGGCTTATAGGCGACTCCGAGCACCAGGATCCGGCTGCCCTTCACCGAGCGGCCGGCGTCGTTGAGCACCCGAGCGATGCGCGTGACGGCGTAATCGGGCATCGTGCCGTTGATCGTCGTCGCCAGGCCGATGAAGCGCGGCTCGAAGTTGAGGGACTTCATCTTCCACGTCAGGAGCTGAGGATCCTTCGGGATGCAGTGCCCGCCGATGCCGGGCCCGGGCCAGAACGGCATGAAGCCGAACGGCTTCGTCGCCGCCGCGCCGACGACCTCCCAAACGTCGAGACCCAGCTTATCGCACACCTGCGCCATTTCGTTGACGAGGGCGATGTTGACCGCCCGGAAGGTGTTTTCCAGCAGTTTCACCAGCTCCGCCGCTTTCGCGCTGGAGACCGGGACCACGCGCCGCACGATGCGCGAGTACAGCGCGACGGCGCGCTTCGTGGAGGCCGCGTTCAACCCGCCGATCACCTTCGGCGTGTTGACGATGTTCCACTTTTCGTTGCCGGGGTCCACCCGCTCCGGAGAAAAGGCCAAATGGAAGTCCCGTCCGGCCTTCAAGCCTGATTTTTCCAATATCGGCCGGACGATTTCGTCCGTGGTCCCCGGATAGGTCGTGCTCTCGAGTACGATTAATTGGCCGCGGCGCAGCGTGCGCGCGACGGCCTCGCAGGCCGCGACCACGGAACTCAGGTCCGGCTCCTTCGACTTGCGCAGCGGCGTCTGGACGCAGATGATCACCGCGTCGCAGCGGCCCAACTCGCGGCCGTCGGGGCGGACGCGGAACAGTCCCGCTTTCGTCAATCGCGAAATCTCGGCCCCGGGAACGTCACCGATATACGAACGGCCGCTCTTGAGCGCCGCGCTTCGCGCCGGGCTGGCCTCGACGCCGGTGACCCGGTGTCCGGCGCGGGCGAATTCGACCGCCAGGGGCAGGCCCACATAGCCCAGTCCGACGATTCCGACGTTCTCCGGGCGGCCGGAGCGCTTCTTGTTCGAGCTCACGGCGGAAGTATAAAGGAATCGTTCGGACTTGTCCATGCCCGCTGATATATGGAAAAATGCGGCCCTCGCGATGAAATCACTCGACCTCTGCGTCGTCGGCGCCGGCTACGTGGGCCTGGTCACCGGAGCGTGCCTGGCCGACATCGGCCACCGCGTCGTCTGCGTGGACTCGGACCCCAAGAAGCTGAAGTCCCTGAAAGCCGGAAAGGTCCCGATCCACGAGCCGGGCTTGGACGAGCTGTTCCGCCGCGTCGTGAAGTCCAAGCGCCTGTCGTTCGCGGGCTCCGTCCAGGAAGGATTGAAGTTCAAGGGCCGCCGCGCCGCCGTCGTGTTCATCGCGGTGGGCACGCCCCCGCGCGCCGACGGCTCCGCGGACCTGTCCGCCGTCGAAGGCGTCGCCGAGACCGTCGCCAAGCACATCGACTCCTATACCGTGATCGTGGACAAGTCCACGGTCCCCGTGGAGACCGGGGAGTGGGTCTCGCGCACGATCCAGCGCTTCAACAAGTCCGGGACGGCCTACGACGTGGTCTCGAACCCCGAGTTCCTCAGCGAGGGCTCGGCGGTGAAGGATTTCCTGCACCCGGACCGCGTCGTCCTGGGCGTGTCGTCCAAGCGCGCCGAGGCCGTGATGCGCGACGTTTACGCCCCGCTCAAGACGACCGTGCTGGTCACCGACGTCAAGAGCGCGGAGCTCATCAAGCACGCCTCGAACTCGTTCCTGGCCACGAAGATCTCCTACATCAACGCCGTCGCCGCGCTGTGCGAGAAGGTCGGCGCCGACGTGCGCTTGGTGGCGCAGGGCATGGGCCTGGACCGGCGCATCGGCCCCATGTTCCTCAACGCGGGCATCGGCTTCGGCGGCTTCTGCTTCCCGAAGGACCTCGAGGCCTTCTACTGGATCAGCAAGCAGAAGGGCTACGACTTCCATCTCCTGAAATCGGTCAAGGAGATCAACGAGCATCAGAAGGGCTGGATCGCCCGCAAGATCGAGGAGAAGCTCTGGAACCTGGAGGGCAAGACCGTGGCCCTCCTCGGCCTGGCCTTCAAGCCCAACACCGACGACATGCGCTTCGCCCCTTCCATCGACGTCGTCGCGCAGCTGCAGAGCCACGGCGTGAAGGTCCGCGCCTACGACCCCATCGCGATGGAAAGGGCCAAGGCCCTTCCCGAGTTCGCCCGGGTGAAGTTCGCCAAGGACGAGTACGAAGCGCTGAAGGGGGCCGACGCCCTGGCCGTGGTCACCGAATGGCCCCGCTTCAAGGATCTGGACCTCAAGCGCGCCAAGCGCCTGATGCGCACGGCCGTCCTGCTCGACGGGCGCAACGTGTTCGACCCCGAGACCGCCCGGAAGCTCGGCTTCGACTACGCCGGGGTCGGGCGTCCGTGAAGCGGATACTGATCACCGGCGGGGCCGGATTTCTGGGGAGCCATCTCAGCGAGCACTTCCTGGCCAAGGGCTGCGCGGTGATCGCCGTGGACAACCTTCTGACCGGGCGCCTGGCGAACATCGAGCATCTCCTTCCCCATCCGCGCTTTTCCTTCATCAAGCTGGACGTCACGAATTATCTGCACGTGCCGGGCAAGCTGGACGTCGTCATGCATTTCGCCAGCCCCGCGTCTCCGGTGGACTACGAGCGCTGGCCGATCCCGACCCTGAAGGTCGGCGCGCTGGGCACGCACAAGGCGCTGGGCCTGGCCAAGGACAAGAAGGCCGTCTTCGTCTTGGCCTCGACCTCCGAGGTGTACGGCGACCCGCTGGTCTCCCCTCAGCCGGAGTCCTACTGGGGCAACGTCAATCCCATCGGGCCGCGCGGCGTGTACGACGAGGCCAAGCGCTTCGCCGAGGCCCTGACCATGGCGTATCACCGGTCTCACGGCGTTCCGGTGCGCATCGTGCGCATCTTCAACACCTACGGGCCGCGCATGCGCCAGAACGACGGCCGCGCCGTGCCCAATTTCGTCGCGCAGGCCCTGCGCGGCAGACCGATCACGGTGTACGGCGACGGCTCGCAGACGCGCAGCCTCACCTACGTGACCGACCTGGTGGACGGCATCGACCGGCTGATCCGCTCGGACCTGAACTCGCCGTGCAACATCGGCAATCCCCGCGAGATGACCCTTCTCCAGATCGCCGAGATCGTCAAGACGCTGACCCGCTCCAAGTCGCGCATCGTCTTCAATCCCCTCCCCGTGGACGACCCGAAGGTCCGCTGCCCGGACATCTCCCTGGCCCGCGCGAAGCTGCGCTGGGCGCCGAAGGTCACGCTGGAAAAAGGCCTGCCGCTGACCATCGCCGATTTCCGCAAGTCCCTCTGAAGCCCGCCCTGTCCGTCGTCGTCCCCTGTCATAACGAGGAAGGCAACCTTCCCCGCTACCCGCGCGAGCTGTTTCCGGCCCTGGATGCCTTGGGAGTCTCCTGGGAAGCGATTCTCGTGGACGACGGCTCCACCGACGGCACGGCGGCCGCGGCCGCCGCGCTGAAGGCGGCGCGTCCCGAGGTCTCCGTCGTGAGCCTGCCGGTTAACCGCGGCCTGGGCGGGGCGCTGCGCGCCGGGTTCGCCGCCGCGCGCGGGGAGTGGATCACGACGCTCGACGCCGACCTCACCTTTCGCCCGGAGACCCTCAAGGCCATGCTGGACGCCGGGAAGGACGCGGACCTGGTCGCCGGTTCACCGTATCTCCGCGCCGGCGATATGGCCTCCGTGCCGTGGCCGCGCCGCCTTCCCAGCCTGATGATGAACGCGCTGTACCGCGGCCTGTTCGGACTGCGCCTCACCGCGTACACGCCGGTGTTCCGCCTTTACCGGGCGGCGCGCCTGCGCGAACTGCCCTTGACCGCCGAGGGTTTCGAGATCAACGCGGAGATCGCGGCGCGCGCCCTCTTGTCGGATTGGCGCGTGGCCGAAGTCCCCGCCGCGCTCGAAACCCGCGTCGCCGGAACGTCGAAGCTCCGGCGCTGGCGCGAGTTGTCGCGCCACGTCGCGCTTATCGCGCGCCTTTTGGCCGGCTGACGACGCGGTAGGCGGCGTACTCGGAGAAGGCGTTGATGATGTGGTACAGGGAGCTGGCCTTCGCGGGGTCCTGACGGAAATCCCCCGTCTCCAACCGGGTGTCCCACCAAAGGCCCGGGGTCGGGGTCCGCAGAAAGGTGAACAGCGCGGCGACGCCCTGATCGGCGGCGCGGTCGAACTCGGCTTGGCGCGCGGCCGGAGCGAGCGCTGCCGACCGAACCGCGGCCTTGATGCGCTCGGTCTGAGGCCAGAAACGGGCGGAGCGCTTTTTCGGCGTTCCGTCGCTCCAGATCTCGTCCAAGGCGTAGCCCGCGGGATCGATCCCATGGCGTTCCGCGGCCGAAAACAGGCCTTCCCGAACGGCGGAAAGATCGCGGCCGGTCAGCTCTTCATAAAGAATCATCAGCCAGGCCCACTCGTACTGATGGCCGGGCTCGAAGAAGAATTTACCGCCGGTGCGAACCAACGCCCCGTCGTCGGAGAAGATCTCGCCCAGGGCCTTGGTCTCCGGATCGACGAAGCGGTCGAGGCACAGCGTCAGTATTTCCCCGGCCAGCTCCGCCCAGCGCGCGTCCGGCGCGACCTTCATCCACTCCAGCGCCGCCTCGAACAGATGCATGTGCGGATTGGAGCGCAGAACCGCGCGGCCGTCCTCGAACTCCGTGTATCCGCCGCCGGGGGCGCGCCGTTCCCGGCGCACGTACTCGGCCAAGGCGACGGCGCGCGTCTTCAACTTCTCGTCTCGGGTGACGGCGTACGCGTTGGCCAGCCCGAACAGCGCGAAGGCCTGGGTGTAGAGATCCACCCGCTCCGCCGTCGGCCGCCCGTCGACTCCGAGCGCGTAGGCGAAGGCGCCGGAGGGCAGCGCGTAGCGGTCCGCCAGGAACGCGCCGGCGCGCGCGATCGCCGTCTCGGCTTCGGCCGCGGGCAGGCAGCCCATGTCCCGGCCCGTCCGGAGCGAGAAGATCTGACGGGCCTGGACCATCGCCCGCCGCGAAAGGCTCAAGGGCGCGCCCGCCGGCGACAGCGCCTCGACGAAGCCGCCGTCGCCCGGTTCGACGCCGCGGCTCAGCCACAGCGGAAAGACGTCCGCGGACAGCCAGCGCCGCGCGCGGGCGATGCTCTCTTCGGGCGCCGGAAACGGCGTCGACGATTCCATGCGGGGATTGTACAACAGTCCCCGGAACGGAGCCATCTCCCGCGCGCCGCCGTCGCGCGCGGTTTTTGCTAGGATGGGCCGCATGAACACCCCGGGAACCGCCGACAGACCGCTGCGCGTCGCGATCGTCGGCTCCGGACCGTCCGGATTTTACGCCGCCGACGCCCTGCTCAAGGCTCCCGGGCTCCAGGTGCGCGTGGACGTCTTCGACCGGCTCCCGACCCCGTACGGCCTGGTGCGCGGCGGCGTCGCGCCCGACCACCAGAAGATCAAGGCCGTGATCGCGGTCTATGAGAAGGTGGCGCTGGATCCGCGCGTGCGCTTCTTCGGGAACGTGAAGCTGGGCCGCGATCTGAGCGTGGACGAACTCCGCGCCCGCTACGACCAGATCGTCTACGCGGTCGGCTGCGAGAGCGACCGACACATGGGCATCCCGGGAGAGGAGCTGAACGGCTCCCATTCCGCCACCGAGTTCGTGGGCTGGTACAACGCCCATCCCGACCATCAAGACCACGAATTCGACCTGTCGTGCTCCGCCGCCGCCGTCATCGGCATCGGCAACGTGGCCATGGACGTCACCCGCCTGCTCGCCTGCTCCCCGGACGACTTGGCCAAAACCGACATCGCCGACCACGCGCTGGGGGCGCTGCGCGCGAACCGGATCAAGACCATCTGGCTGCTCGGCCGCCGCGGCCCGGCCGAGGCCGCCTACTCCCCCGCCGAGATCGAGGAGATCGGGGAGCTGCCCACGGCCGATCTGGTGGTGGATCCGGCCGAGGCCGCCGTGGACGCGGTGTCCCAGGACGAGCTCAAGGACGCCAACGTCCGCAAGAAGGTCGAGTACGTCCAGAAGCACGCGGCACTGGGCGAAGGCGCGAAGGGCCGAAAGGTCCGCCTGCGCTTCTGCGTCTCCCCCGTGGAACTGATCGGCGAGGACGGACGCGTGAAGGCGCTCCGCCTGGAGAAAAACAAGCTGATCTCAGACGGAAAGGGCGGAGTCAAATCCGTCGGGACCGGCGCGCTCGAGACGATCCCGGTCGGGCTGGTCCTGCGTTCCGTCGGCTACCGCGGCGTCCCGATCCCCGGCGTCCCTTTCGATGAGAAGTCGGGACATATCTCCAACGACGCCGGCCGCGTCACCGCCGCGGGGGCGGCCGTGCCGGGCGAGTACGTCGTCGGCTGGGCGAAACGGGGCCCGTCGGGCCTGATCGGCACCAACCGCGCCGATTCGGTCCTGACCGTGCAGGCGATGCTGGCCGACCTCAAGGACGGGAAGCTTCCGGCCCGCGCCGTCGATACGTCCCCGGACTCGACGCCCGCGCTCTTGGCCGCGAAAGGCGCCGCGCCGGTCACCCTCGCGCAGTGGAAGACGCTCGACAAGGCCGAGCTCGACAACGGCGCCCGGCACGGGAAGATCCGCGAGAAGTTCACGCGCGTCGCCGACATGCTGGCCGCGCTCAAGCCCGCGCCGTAGAGCCCGCCAGCCGGGCGGCCAAGGCCGGCCCCGCGTCAGCCGCCGCCGCCAGCGCGACGAGTTCCGCCAAGGACGCGCGTCGCGCCGGCTCCACCGCGCGGTAATCGCGGCCGATCCGCTCGAACGCGGCGGCCAGCGCCGCCTTCCTCTCCCAGCCGCCCGTCCGTCTGATTCGCCAGCCTCGACTGGTCCGTGCCGACAGCTCCAGCGCGCCGATCTCCTCGAAACGAAGAAGCGCGCGGGTCAAGGCCTCCGGATCCTGCCCGCGCAGACCGACGTCCAAATCGCCCGGAAGCGACGGATCTCCGAGGGACATCAGCGCCAGTTCGGCGTCGCGTCTCTCGGTCGCTTCCCCGGGAAACGCGGCGGCGTGGAACGAATACGCCCTGGACACGTCGTCCCGCTCGGCTTCGCGCAGCCCCGACAGTTCTGCGCGAATCTCCTCCAACGGCGCGGCCGCCCAGCGGCGCGCCCGGCGCGCGGACGCGATCTGGAGAATGATCCAGCATTGGGCCGGAGCGCCGTCTCGCCCCGCCCGCCCGGCCTGCTGATAGAACTCCTCCAACGAGGCCGGGAGGCCGAGGTGGACGGTGAAGCGCACGTCCCCGCGGTCCACGCCCAGCCCGAACGCGCGCGTCGCGCACAGCAGCCCGCGCCGTCCCGTCAAGAATTCCCGCGCCGCCCGGCTTTTGACCGCCGCCCAACCGTCGGCCGCCGCGCCGGCCGGAGGCCGGCCGGTGTACACCGCGGCGTCGATTCCCTCCGACCAGATCAACTCCTCCGCGACGTCCGCCGCGCCCAACGGCCCGTCCACTCGCGGGCAGAAGACGATTCCCGGACCGAAGCGCCCGTCCGGCAGGCGCCGCGTGAGAAGCTCGCGCAGGCGCGCGTGATGATCGCGCCCGCCTCCGGGCCACACGCGGAATTCCAGATTGCGCCGCGGCTGCCCCGCCCGGACGCGCACCGGAGAATCGAGGCCCAGCACCCGCTCCGCTTCGGCGAGCGCGCCGCTCGTGACGCTCCCCGAGAGAGCCGCCAAGGCCGGAACGCGGCCGGGCGCGGACGTCCAGTCGCGCAGGCGCGCGCCGAGCGCGCGGTACGCCGGGCGCCAGTCGTGGCCGCGGCGGGCGGCGCAGTGCGCCTCGTCCACCGCCACGAACGAAATCCCGCTCCCTTCCGCCGCGCCGCGCAACGCCCGTCGGAATGAAAATCCGTCCAAGCGTTCCGGCGCCGCCAGCGCCAGGATCAGGCGCCCCGCCGCCAGATCCGCCAGGCCGCGCCGCGTCGTCTCCGGATCGTCGCCGACCAGCAGGCCGACGCGATCCACGCCCGCCTCCGCCAGCCGCCGCGCCTGATCGCGGAGCAGCGCGCGCAGGGGCGCGACGATGAGCGCGGTGCCGGGCGACAACAGAGCGGACAACTGGTACACCAAGGACTTCCCCGCCCCGGTCGGCAAAGCCAGCGACAGGTCGCGGCCGGACATCAGCGCGGCCGTTCCGTCGGCCTGGCCCGGGCGCAGCTCCGGAACGCCGAGGAGCCGCCGCGCCAAGGAGGCCAGGACGGCGTCATCCCGGACGAACTCCGACGGCGGCGACCATGCGCCCGGAACCTCGACGCCGCCGCGGTCCTCCCCGATCCACACCCCCGCGCGGCCTTTCCGAAATCCGCCGGTCCAAGAGACGAACAAGGGGCCGTCCTCCTCGCCGGGCTCCTCTCCGCGCAGTCGCCAGAGGTCCCCGAGCAACGCCGCCAGATCGCGCCGCGCCGCCTCCGCCAGCCAGTCGGACTCCTCCGAACTCCACGCCCCCGTCCGCGCCAGATCGCACTCCAGCCGCGCGGGCCGCCCCGTCGGCGACGCCGCCAGCGCCGCGCACTGCAGGCGATGAACGACCGCCGCCGCCGCCGGAGCGCGCGCGGCGAACACGGCCCGCAGCGCGGTCTCCAGTTCCGGAGCGGTCGGAACCAAGGCCCCCCGCGTCAGCAAGCGCAGCGCCAAGGCGCGGACGCCGGCCAAGGGCACGGGCTCCTCCTCAAGCGTGAGGGTCCAGCGGGCCCAAGAACGCGCCGCCTCGCCGCGCTCCTCGCGCGCCGCGCTTCGCACGGCCGCGGCGGTCGCGCCCGCCGACGTCCACAGAATATCCATATCATCTTACGAAGCGACCCCCAAAAAAGTTCCCCGGACGAAGGACCCGACGGGGACTGGGCCCTCTCCCGGCCGAATCG
>JAGWMT010000420.1 GCA_028871595.1 Elusimicrobiota bacterium | reverse complement strand
CATGCAGGAAATCCTGCGCCATATCCCCGGCGTCCTGCACACCGAGGCCGGCTACACCGGCGGTCACGTGGCCAACGCCACCTACCGCAACCACGCCGGCCACGCCGAGTCGGTCCAGGTGGTGTACGACCCCGACAAACTGCCCTTCAAGACCTTGCTGCGCTGGTACTTCCGCATGCACGACCCGACGACGCTGGACCGCCAGGGCAACGACGTGGGCGACTCCTACCGGTCGGAAATCTTCTACACCACCGAGGAGCAGCGCAAGATCGCCGAGGAGTACAAAGCGCACCTGAACAAGGTGGGAAAGTGGGGCGCGCCGGTGGTCACCAAGATCGAGAAGGCGGGGCCGTTCTGGAAAGCGGAAGAGGAGCACCAGGACTACCTGCAGAAGCACCCGAACGGCTACACCTGCCACTTCATGCGCCCGGAGTCGGTGCTCGGGGACTAGGGCGTTTTAAGCGCCGGGAAGGTCGAGAAGAATCGAGAGCGCGCGTTCGACCTCCGCCATTCGGGCGGCGGGGGCGGCGCCGAGCGCGCGGCCGAGTTGCCGGTTGTCGATCGCGCGCAACTGATCCACCATGGCGTCGGAGTCAGCGCCCAAGGAGGCCTCGCCTTTCTTGAAGTGGACGCGCAGGATCGAGGCGCTGAGCGCGACCTTGGTGGTAAGAGGAACGACGATCATCGAAGGGTGGCGGGAATTGAGCAGGTCGGTCTGAAGCGCCAGGACCGGCCGAAATTTCCCCGGTTCGGTTCCGCGCGGGGGGTCCAGGTCCGCCATATACACCCAGCCCCGCCGGGGGCCCGGCTCATTCGGGGACTTCATCGATGGCTTCGAATTCCTTCAGCACGCGCATGGATTCTTCCATGACCGCCGCGGATTCCCGGACGAGCTGCTCGCCGAGAAGGCGCCGACGATGGAGGCGATTGAAGTGCTCCACCGCCTCGTTGATGTAGGCGTTGCGCGCCCGTTTAAGACGATGAGTCGTGGTTTCCATTTCGGCGAATATTTCGTCGCGGAGCTTCAGGGAAAGTACCTTGGACATGGTAATACTTAAAGTATATACCGCATCCGGATTCCCGTCAAGGCGACCCGCGCTCTATATATACGAATGGGCCCGCGTAAAAGTTCCATGCTCTCCGTCGGCCCGCGCTTTTTTATATCATCGGGCCATGACCGCCAAAACCCGAGTCGAGAAGGACACGATGGGCGAGATCCCCGTCGCCGCCGACCGCTACTGGGGCGCCCAGACCGAGCGTTCCCTCCACCATTTCCAGGCCGGCGCCGGCCGCGACACGCTCACGCGCGAGATGATCCGCGCCTTGGGCGTTTTAAAGAAGGCCGCGGCGCTGGCCAATGCGGACCTTGGCCTGCTCCCCAAGGAGAAGCTCGCGCTGATCACCGCCGCCGCCGATGAGGTGATCGCCGGGACGCTCGACGCGCATTTCCCTCTGGTGGTCTGGCAGACCGGTTCGGGCACGCAGTCGAATATGAACGCGAACGAGGTCATCTCGAATCGCGCCATCGAGCTGGCCAAGGGCGAGCTGGGCTCCAAGAAGCCCATCCATCCGAACGACGACGTGAATAAATCTCAGTCGTCCAACGACACCTTCCCGACCGCGATGCATATCGCCGCCGTCGAGGTGCTGGTCCACGAGCTGGTGCCCGCCGTGAAGGGCCTGCGCGACGCGCTCAAGAAGAAGTCCGAGGAGTTCGAGAAGATCGTCAAGATCGGCCGCACCCATCTGATGGACGCCACGCCGCTGACCTTGGGACAGGAGATCGGCGGCTGGGCGGCGCATCTGGACGCGGATCTTCTGCGCGTCGAGGCGGTGCTTCCCGGCCTGTACGAACTGGCCATCGGCGGCACGGCGGTGGGAACGGGCCTGAACACTCATCCCGACTTCGACAAAAAGGCTTCGGCGCACATCGCGGCGCTGACCAAGCTTCCGTTCAAGCCCGCGCCCAACAAGTTCGAGGCGTTGGCGGGGCACGACGCGCTGGTGTTCGCTCACGGCGCGCTGAAGACCTTGGCCTGCTCGATGATGAAGATCGCCAACGACGTGCGCTGGCTGGCGTCCGGCCCGCGCGCGGGCCTGGGCGAGCTGCGCATCCCGGAGAACGAGCCCGGCTCCTCCATCATGCCCGGCAAGGTGAACCC
>JAGWMT010000419.1 GCA_028871595.1 Elusimicrobiota bacterium | reverse complement strand
ATCAGGAACACGGTCTCCACTTCCTTGTACAGGCGCCGGTTGAACGACGCCAGCTGGAACTCGTAGTCCATGTCGGACACCACGCGCAGGCCGCGGATCAGGACGCGGGCCTTCTTGCGGCGCATGTAGTCCACCAGCAGGCCGCTGATGGCGTCCACGTCCACGTTGGGCAGACCGCGGATGGCCTCCTCCACCATCTCGATGCGCTCCGACGCGGAGAACACGTTCTTCTTCGAGGAATTGTTGGAGACGGCCACGATCACGTGGTCGAAGATCTTGGCGGCGCGCTGGACGATGTCCAGGTGCCCGCGCGTGAGGGGGTCGAAACTGCCGGGGTAAACC
Source organism: Elusimicrobiota bacterium (assembly GCA_028871595.1). The sequence continues at coordinate 1,823 of JAGWMT010000419.1, read as the reverse complement.
GCGATGCGGGTCATGAGCGCAGTATAACGGGAAGGGGGAGAGTTGTCAACTTGACGGCGCGTTCGTTGCGCCCGCGCAGGAGCTCTTTTTGATGAAATAACGAATATATTCGAATTATATACCGGGAATCCCGGTATATTGACAAATACCTGGAATCCCGGTATACTCAAGAAAATGAAGATACATCTCCCAAACAGCGCCTTTTTGGGCAACATAGACCCGTTCATTCGCGGTTTTGATGCCGCGCTTCCCGATTCGCTGGAAATAACCGCCAACGACAAATGGATCTCGGTTCACCCCGCGGTCTTATCCATGATCGCGGCGCTGGGCCTGACGGTCGCGCCGGAGAAAATAAAATGCCAGCCGTTCGAAGCGGCGTCGAAGCATTACTTCGTCCGCATGGGCCTCTTCAAGCTGCTCAAGATCCCCTCGGACATCGTGATCAAGGAGCATGAGCCGGCGGGACGATTCATCCCGTTGACGCAGATACGCACGGCCGGCGAGCAGACGCGCTTCATCGCGGACATGATTCCGATGCTGCATCTCGAACCCGAACAGGCGAAGACGCTGGGGTATATTTTCAGCGAATTGATCCGGAACGTGATCGAACACGCCGAGGCGGAGAACGGCGCGCTCCTGTGCGCGCAGTACTATAAAAAGAGCAACTCGATACGCATCGGCATCGCGGACACCGGCTGCGGGATCAAGAAAACCATCACCCGCGCCCACGCCGCGGAGACGGATTTGGAGGCCATCCGGCTGGCCCTCATGCCCGGGATAACGGGGACGACGTCGCGCGAGGGCGGCACCGAGCAGAACGCGGGCGCGGGCCTGTTTTTCATCAAGTCGATCGCCAGCGTGAACCGGGACTTCTTCGTCATCTACAGCGGCACGGGTTTCTACAAACTGCTGAAGAAAACGCCGTTCCGGCACAAGCGCCTCAATGCCGATCCGTTCATCGACCGGCACACGGCCAGTTCCGCCATGCCCCCGTGGCCCGGGACGGTCGTCGGGGTCGACATCACGCTGGACCAGACCGAGGAGTTCTCCCTGCTTCTGGACGCGATCCGGGACACCTACGGTTCGGCGGTCCGGGAGCGGCGCAAGAAGCCGCGCTTCTCATGAAAACGATCCGAATACGGGAGCGCGCGGGAGCGTTCGCGGAAAACAAGGACACCGCGCGGGATCTCCGCGTCCGCGAAATCATCCCCGCTTTGGAGCGGAACGAGCCGGTCGTCCTTGACTTCGCCGGCGTGGAGGCCACGACGCAGTCCTTCATTCATGCGCTGATCAGCGACCTTCTGAGGAAATACGGAGGCGACGTCTTGGATCGGATCGAATTCAAGTCCTGCAACGAGACGATCCGAAAGATCATCGCCATCGTGGTCGACTACATGCAATAGGAAGGACGGGAGCGCCGGGGCGATCTACCGAGCCGCGGCGCGGGCCCGGCGGAGCGCGGCGACGGCTCCTTCCAAGCGCGACAGAAGCTCGGCCGGGTCGGGGCGGCCGGGCTTGGGGGCGTAGCGCGGGTCGGAGAGGGCGCCGTCTTGGATTTTCTCCAGCGCCGGCGGGGCGGCGATGAGCCGGCGGCGCGCCAATGCCTCGGCGGCGGCCAGGACCTCGGCGTCGGGATGAGAGGCCAGCGGCAGCAGGAGCGCGTCGGCCTCGGGGCCGAAGGCGTCGGCCAGGCGGATCAGGACCACCATGGACGCGGGCTCGGCGCTCTCCGAGCGGAGCGCGTCGCGGATCGCGGGAAAGGCCTCCCGCTTGAGCGCGGTGGCCAGGTCGTCGCGGTGCTCGCCCAGCGCGGCGACGGCGGC
>JAGWMT010000078.1 GCA_028871595.1 Elusimicrobiota bacterium | reverse complement strand
CCGCAGAGGACCTAGGCCTCTTGATTATTCGCGCCGCCCGGCTACACTGTCCGCGTGGATATCAAAGACATCTTGATGCAGAACGAGAACAGCCTGCCGACGCTCGCGCAGAACCTCTCCACCACGACCACCCAGGGGGGACTGCCCACCATCACCCCGTCCTCGCGCTTCACCGTCCTGAAATTCGGGGCGAGCGGGATCATGGGGCTGTTGGGAATGTATTACCTGGCCGCCGGCAAAAAACAGAACGACGTGAACAAGATGCTGATCGGCGCGGGCCTGACCTTGGCCAGCTTCTTCATTTTCTAGCCTACATTTCTGGCGCCGCCCTTGACGAACCCCGGCCCCCGGGGCTATTCTTCGAGAGATGCGGGCGTTTAACATTTACGACATCGGGAACGCGGATTCCTCCTATATAATCTCGTGGCCATGAAATATTGGATTTTTCAGAACAACCAAGTGCTGGGCCCCTTCGAGCCCAACGACATGAGTCAGCACCCCTCGTTCACCGCCGAGAGCCTGGTCTGCCCGGAGGGACGACGGGGGACCAGCATGGGGGACTGGCAGCGGGCCGGCATGGTGCCCGACCTGTCCGTCGCGCTGGTGAAGGCGGCGCAGTCGCACAGCGTCCGCAGTTCCGTGGCCACCCTCGCCGGGCTTCCGCCCGAGCCGACCCTCAAGGATTTGGCCGTGCTGGGCAGCCTCCAGGAAAAAATGGCTTTGCTCGAGGACGTGGTCCTGCAGCTTCAGGAGGGACTGCGCATGAAGGACGCGGAACTGGCCGCCCTCCACGAGGAGCTGGCCGGCAAGGACCGCGAATCCAGCGAGATGAAGCGCGAGTCCTCCGAGATCAAGCAGGACGCCGACCGGCTCAAGCAGGACGCCGACAAGCTCAAGCAGCAGACCGAGGTCCAGCGCCGCGAGGCCGCCGTCCTCAAGGCCGAGACCGAGGAGTTCAAGTTCAAGATCTCGGAGCTCGAAGAGCGCCTGGGCGCGGTCAACCGCCTCAGCGACACCATCGAGAAGGCCGTGGAGGCCGAGAAGCACGTCGAGCACGACGTGGAGGCGCAGGGCGAGACCTTGGCCGAGCTGACCAAGGAGATGGAGGCCCTCCGCACCCAGCTCCATGAGAGATTGACGGCCGCCGCCGCGCCGCCCCCGCCGCCGGCGGTCTCCGCGCCCGTTCCGCTTTCCGACGCGCCCGCCGCTCCCATGCCCGGGCCGACGCCGCAGGACGGCGGATTCCCGTCCATCGCTCCGGCGCCGTCGATCCCGATGCCGTCGATGGCCCCGACGCCCATGCCTCTCGACGCGCCGCTGCCGTCCTTGGCGCCGCTGCCGATGCCCTCGGCCCCGGCCTCCGCTTTCGAAACCGCTCCGCTCCCGGCCTTCGGCTCCCCCGCTCCGGGCGCCGCGGCGCCCGTGCCCATGCCCGGTTTCGGCGGCGAGTCCGCATCGGCCGCCGCGACTCCAGCCCCAGCCGCTTTGGAATCCGTTGCTCCCGTCGCCGATCTGTCGCCCGCGCCCGCTCCCGCGAAAGGGGGAGGAAAGAAGGCCTTGTTGTTCGGCGCCCTGGCGGGCCTGCTGGCGCTCGCCGCGCTGGCGGTGTACTCGGGACGCCTGGGCTTCGGCAAGCGCGCCAAGCCCGCGCTGCCGGCTCCCGTGGCCGACACGACGCCGCTGCCTCCGCCGGCGCCCGTCATTCCGACCCCGCCTCCGCCGGACCCGCGGCAGACGGCCATCGACGCCGCCCGGGAATGGCAGCTGCCCGACGGTCGCAGCCTGGGGCAGGCCCTCGAGACTTTGTCTCCGCCGAACGGGAACCTCTCGCCCTGGATGGCCGAGCTGCTGCCCAACGACCGCGCGATGGTGAATTACTTCGCCCACGGCGGGCCCGGCGCGCCGACGGTGGCCTACGAATTCGAGGTGGACCTCGCCGCCAAGAGCGTCACCGGACGCAACGCCGCCGCGAAGGCCGTGCTCGCCGGCAAGGCCGTGGAGCCCCCCGCGCCGCCGAAGCCCCGTAAGATCACGGTCAAGCCCAAGGCCAAGGCGAAGGCCAAGCCCGCTCCGAAGCCCGCGGAGAACCTGGACTCCCTGTTGGGCTCCGATTCCCCGGAGGACCCGGAGGAGGCCTCTCCGGCTCCGGCTCCGGCGACGTCGAAAACGGCGTCCGCCGTCGCGCCGAACCTGGATGAACCGTCCGGCGACGCCCCCCAGGAGAAGTCGCCCGCCAAGCCCCCGAAGCCGACCGCCGCCAAGCGGGCCGCGAAAGCGTCCGCCGCGAAGAAGTCCAAGGCGGGCGGCAAAGCCGCCGACGAGGCGCTGCTAGATGATCTTCTGAAGGAGTGACCAACCATGGAAGCACTCGCCGGCCTTAAACAGATGGAAGGAACGCTGTCCACGACCTGCGACAAGATCAATGCGATGAAGGCCAAGGTCGAGGACCTTCTTTTCCGTGCTCAGCGCATCGCCAACGCGCAGAAGAACGGAATGTCCAACAACGACTCGATGTTCGGCTACGACCTGCAGAAATTCCGCCGGGACGTGCGTTCGTTCTCCAATGAAATTTCCGGCCTCCCCGTGATCCTGGGCTCCATCTCGACGAACGCCGTCCCGGACGAGCGCGCGGCGAAGTTCGCCTCGTCCGTCATGCGGCTGACCACGCGTCTGTCCCAGGCTCTGCGCGGCCTCCACGACATGACCCTTCTGGCCCATCAACACATCCGCGCCGCGGATCTCAAGATCGAGGCGTGGTATCTCGCCCAGGAAATCGAGGAATTGGTGATGCGCGGACAGGGACTGCCCACTGTGGCCAACAAGATCGTCATGGCCACCGCGCCGGCGGCGGCGCCGGCGGCGCCCGCGGCTCCGGCCGCGCCGCCCGTCCCTCCGCCCGCCAAGCCCTGACGCCGTATGGAGTTCATCCTCCGCCTTCTGAATCTCCGGACATTCCTCATCGCGGGGGCGGTCGTCGCCGCGGTGGTTCTCGCCGACCGCTATCAAGAGTACCCTCGGATGTGGTACGAAAACCGCATGAACGCACGTGAGCGGGGGAGCAACGGGCTGGGCAACGACATCGCCCGGGACCTTGACGCCGTTGAATCCGCCCGGTTCAAGGCCCTCTACCGTACGGTCAGCGACGAGATCGCGGCGGCCCAGGCGAAGGGCTTCGACGTGGCCCGCCTGCAGGTGATCGCCGACAAATCGCTCGCGCTCGACACGCCGCGCTACCGCGCGGCCGCCATGGAGCGGCTGAACCTCCTGAGAATGGCCATTCCCCAGGCGAAGGAGACCTTCCGCCCCGCCGGGGAAAACGAGGATCCCGCCGACGCGCCGCCCGACTCGCCGAAACCCTCCCGCGCCAAACGGACGCGGACCCGATGAGCGGGCGCGTCGCCGCGTTGGCGCTTCTCCTGGCGCTTCCCGCGCGCGCCGCGGATGTGGAGCAGACCGTCCGCGATTCGTACGGCGCTTTCCTGCAGGGGCGCTACGAGGACTCGGCGAGCGGCTGGCGGTATCTCTCCGGCCTGGGCGTGACCGCGCCGCGCCCCGACGCCAACGAGGCCCTGGCCTTGCGCGACGCCGGCCAATCCGAGCCGGCGCTTCCGTCTTGGATCAAGGCCTCCCTGTCTCCCGACGCCGGCGGCTTCGTCTGGAACCAGCGCGCCTGGTCCGCCTTGGCGCTGGGCCGGACGCGCGAGGCCAAGGAATCCTTCCAAAAGGCGCTGGACCGCTCCTCCACCACGGCGACGCAGGCCGAGGCGGACTTGGGACTGGGCTTGGCGGCGCTGCTCGACGATCAGCCCAAGGCGGCCCTCGATCCGCTGCGGCGCGCCGCCGTCGCCGGGCCCTATGCGATCTCCGCCTCGGCCCTTTTGACGGCCGAAATTTCCGCGAAGCTCCGTGACCGGCAGTCCGCGTTGAGCTATCTGCGCCAGGCTCTCGACGTCGATCCGTACGACCGCGAGGCGCTGCGCGCGCTGGCCAAGCTCCTGGACAAGATCGGCGACAACAAGGGCGCCTGGCTGGCCGCGCGCCGGGCGCTGGCGCTGGATCCGGCCGACGCCGATGAGATCAAGATCCTCAAGCGCAACGCCCGCTTCATCGTCGGAGATCCCGACGAAGCCTCCGGCGTCCGGCGCATCGCCCGTCCGGTCCTGAATCCGGATTCGGACGATCTCCCGCTGCCCAAGGACGCGCACCGGATACGCGTGGGGCTCTTCGGCGCGCCCGGCGGAAAGCCGGCGACGATGACGCGCTGCTACCTGATGATGAACTCTCCGTTCAAGGTCACCGCGGCCGCGTACGGCGTCATGCGCGACAACGGCAACGCGTTCGACCAGTGGTCCATCGAGATGCGCCCCGAGACCGGCGTCGTCGAGGTGCGCGACTCCTCAGGCAACCTCCTCTTCGTCTCGAAGCAGCCCTTCACCTTCGTGCCGTCGTCTCCGCGCGGCTCCGTGCTGATCAAGAGCCCGCGGATCACCGACATCGTCGGCGTGGACATCGGCGACCGCGAGGTCCGGGGCAGCGTCGAGGTCATTCCGAACCCGTGGGGCTTCGAACTGGTACAGGAAGTCCCGCTCGAGCTGTACCTCTACGGAGTGGTCTCCCTGGCCCTGCCCGACGGCAGCCCGCCCGAGGCGTTCAAGGCGCAGGCCGTCGTCTCCCGAACCGCCGCGCTCTGGGCCATCGGGCACCGGCCTCCGAACCTCGAGCGCACCGACTTGCTCGACGATCGGACGATCCAGGAGACCATCGGCGTCAGCGGCGAGATGCACGACGCCTCGGAGGCCGTCATCGCCACCGAGGGGATGGTCCTGGCCGACGGGGGCCTGGTCGCCCGCGCTCCCCAGCACGACGACAGCGGCGGGCGGACGGAGGACGGAAAGGAATCCGGCGAGCCCGGGATGGAGAAAATCGTCTCGGTCGAGGACGCCGCGCGTCCTCTCCCGTCCTGGACTACGCCGCTGGACCTGGAGCGCTTCGTCCACGAGGCGCCCCCGTCGGGACTTTACAGCGAGGCGGCCGCCGGCCAGCCCGCGTCCGCCGCGCGCTGGATGCGGATCCTGTCCGCGGCCGGACTACGCGAGCGCGCGGAACGCGAAAAGAAAATCGGCCGCCTGCGCTCCGTGCGGATCGCGGGCCGGACGGCCACGGGGCGCGTCAGAGCCTTGGAAGTGACCGGGAGCGACGGGACCGTCACGTTCACCGGCTTCTCCGCCATCCAGGGATTCCTCTCGCCCGGCAGCCTGCGCTCGACGCTGTTCACGGTGCAGCCCATCTACGATGGGAAGAACATCTCCCGGCTCGTGGTCTGGGGCGCGGGCACGGGTTCCGGCCTGGGCTTCGCGCGGATCGGCGCCATCGGCCAGGCCGCGCTGGGGCGCGATTGGCGGAAGATCGTGAGCCACTATTTCCCTGAATACGATATCCGCGACGTCAATCACCCGCCGGCGCCGCCGGCGCCGAAGATCAAGCCCGGACTGGGGCCCTACCGCCGCAAGCTGAATTTCCGGCTCATGCCCCCGGCGAAGTCCGCTCCGAAGCAAAAGAAGTAGAATCACGGTGTTGCGGATCAAAGTCGCGCACGTCGTCACCCGGCTGGACCTCGGGGGCGCGCAGCAGAACACGCTGCACACCGTTCGCCGCCTGGATCCCGCCCGCTTCGACGCCCTCCTCGTCTGCGGCGAGGGGGGGTATTTCGACGCCGAGGTCCGCGCCGATCCCGGGATTCGCGCGATCTTCCTGGATTCGCTGGCGCGCGAGGTCTCGCCGCTGCGCGACCTCCTCGCCCTGCTCGAGCTTTGGAACGTGTTCCAGCGCGAGCGTCCGGACGTGGTCCATACGCACAGCTCGAAGGCCGGCATCCTGGGGCGCGCGGCCGCGGCCCTGGCGGGCGTCCCGGTCGTGATCCACACGTACCACGGTTTCGGCTTCCACGACCGGCAGAACCCGGTGGTCAAGGCCGCCTACGTCCTGTTGGAGCGCCTCTGCGCGCGCGTCACCACCCGCTTGGTCTTCGTCTCCCGCGCGAACGCTCAATATGCCGAGCGCCACGGCCTGGGGGACGCGTCCCATGCGTTGATCATCCGCTCCGGAGTGCGGCTCGCCGATTTCCCGGCGGCCGTGGACGCCGCCGCGCTCAAGATGTCGGCCGGCATCGGCCGGCACAAACAGGTGGTCCTCTCCATCGGCAACCTGAAGCCGCAGAAGAACGCGGCGGATTTCGTCGCCGTCGCCGCCAAGGTCGCCGCGCGCGTTCCCGAGGCGCGCTTCGTCTTCCTTGGCGACGGCCCCCAGCGCCGCGCCCTGGAGGCGCGCGCCTTCGCCCTCCGCGTGGGCGACAAGGTCCACTTTCTGGGCTGGCGCCGGGACGGTGCGCAGTGGCTGGCGGCCTGCGACGTCTTCGCGTTGACCTCGCTCTGGGAGGGACTACCCAGGGCGCTGGTGGAGGCGATGCTCACCGGCCTGCCCTCCGTTTGCTACGCGACCGACGGCGTCACCGATCTCCTGCGCGACGGTGAAAACGGAAAGCTGGTCGCTCCCGGCGACGTGGACGCCTTCGCCGACCGCCTGACCGAGCTCCTCCAGGACGAGGCGCTGCGCCGCCGCCTGGGCACGGCCGCGGCCGCTTCCATCGGCCCCGAGTTCGACATCGACGGGATGGTCCGGGCCCAGGAAGACCTCTACGAAAGCCTGACGGCGGCGCGCCGTGGCTGAGCCGTTCGGACGGCCGCTCGGTCTCTTCCTCCAAGGCGGCGGCGCGCTCGGCGCGTGGCAGATCGGCGCCCTGGAGGTCTTGGACGCGGCCGGGCTGCGCTTCGACGCGGTGATGGGCTACAGCATCGGCGTCGTCAACGGGACGGCCCTGGCCTTCGGCCGCTTGGCCGAGGCGCTGGCCCATTGGCGGCGCATCGACGGAGGCGCGATGACGCTCTCTCCGCGTCTGAGCCCGATCTCCTTATTTTCCGCCGGCCCGCTGCGCTCCTTCTTCGACGCCGCGCGCGACGACGAGGCGGCCAAGGGCGCCTTGAAAGCAGAGCTCACCATCGTCAGCGCCTGCCCGGCGTTGGAAAGGCCCGTCAACGCGCGCTTCACGCCGGGAGGGCGCGACGGTTGGGACGGACCGTTGGTCGAGCACGCGGCGGCCAGCTGCGCGGTTCCCCTGATCTTTCCGCCGGTGGACCTCGACTACCGCGGCCGCCGGCTGCGCCTCTACGACGGCGGCGTGCCCATGCCCCGTCCGCTGGATTTCTCGCCGCTGGCGGCCTGCGCCGACGTGCTGGTCCTGGAGATGGTGCGGGCCGACGAGGCCGGCCGACCGGCCTTCACGCCCTGGCGGTTGATCGACCAGCGCAGCCGCGAGGCCGGGCGCGCGCTGGTGGACGGGGGACTCGAGGGATTGGCGCGCGCCGAAAAGCCGCCGCGCGTGTACCGCCTGGCGCCCTCGCGCCGGCTGGACCCCTTGATCCTGGACTTCCGCGCCGCGGGCGTCCGGGACCTGTTGGACCTGGGCGCCCGCGACGCGCGCGCGTTCCTGAACGAGCCCGGCGCTTACTGGAAGAAGTAGATCGCGGCCGCGAACTTATAGTCGGCGTCGTCCAGCGGGACGATCTTATCGGCGATCAGGCGCTTGCCTTCGGAAACCAGGAAGTCCTTGCGCTTGGCCAGCTTTTCGGCGATCTCGTCTTGCGTCTTGCCGATCACGGTGACGTAGCCCAGCTCGGGCCCGATGTAGACCAGCATCCACGTCTCGGGGACCTGGACCACGTTCACGCCCGCGCCGCGATAGACGTCCACGTCGATGTCGTCGCCGGGCTTGAGCACGCGCAGGCGCGCCTCGTGATCGGGGTTCTCGTCGGCCTTCGTCAGATAGAGGACCGAGTAGGTCGGCAGGAGCGCGTCCACGTTGATCACGCGCGCGGACACCACGGTCAATCCGGCCTTGGTCAGCGCCGACTGCGCCAGCGCCATGTTCGCGCGCAGGCCGCTCTCGTCCTTCGGGGGGAACTGGCGCGGATCGGCCAGGAAGTCGCGGATCACGCGGCCGTCGGCGGTCGCGTAGGGGATGGTGTACATGCCGTCGGCGTAGGTCGCGGCGCCGGCCTTCACGCCCGCGGCGGTCAGGACCTTGGTCCAGTACGCGGTCGCCTCGGCGGCCTGCTCGGGGGTCTGCGCGTAGCCGTACAGCGCGGATTTGCCTGCCTGGGCCAGGAGGTGATAGTCGGTGATCACGTCGCCGGCCCGGCCCTGCGGCGCCTTGAGCTCGGTCTTCATCGCGCGTATCCGGGTGAAATTGATCTCCGAGAACGCGGGCAGGCCTTCCGGACCGGCGGCGTAAGCGCTCGAAGCGAGCGCCAGCAACGACGCGGCGATGACGGTTCTCATGTTCGGCGAGCCTCCTGAGGCATATGTCGCGGCGCGCCCATTTTACATCATTTTCGGAGAATTTGGGCCTTTCGGTCCCGGCGCGTCCGGGCCCAAAGACCCGGTCGGCCGGAACGTTGCGGACATCTTTACCGCGGCCGCCGATTTTAGATAAAGTGGTCGCAGAATTTCCCAGGAGGCCATATCCATGGCGAAGTACACGGTTCCGGCGGACGGCGCGAAGATCGGCTACGCGAACGGCAAGCTGCAGGTTCCCGACAATCCCATCATCCCTTTCTTTCCCGGCGACGGCACCGGCCTGGACCTCTGGAAGGCCACGAAGGTCGTATTGGACGGCGCCGTGCAGAAGGCTTATAAGGGAAAGCGGAAGATCTCGTGGATGGAAGTGTACGCCGGCCTGACCGCCCTCAAGCACTACGACAAGGACACGGTGCTTCCCGACGAGACCGTGGCGGCGTTCAAGGAATACCGCGTCGGCCTGAAGGGCCCGCTCACCACGCCCGCCGGCTCTTTCAAATTCGTGTGTTTGGATTGCGCGGCGGAATTGATGGACAGGCCCGCGGCCTGCCCGAAGTGCAAGAGTGAATGGATCACGCCGCGGTTCCGATCCGTGAACGTCGGTCTTCGCCAGAAGCTCGATTTATATGCCTGCGTGCGGCCGGTGCGCTGGTTCAAGGGCGTCCCGTGCCCGGTGAAGAATCCCGAGAAGTTGGACATCGTGATCTTCCGCGAGAACACCGAGGACATCTACGCCGGCATCGAGTACCAGCAGGGCACGCCGGAGAACAAGAAGGTCTACGACTTCCTGACCAAGGAGATGGGGGCGAAAATCCCGTTCCCCGACTCGGGCATCGGCATCAAGCCCATCTCGAAGACCGGCTCCCAGCGCCTGATCCGCATGGCGATCAAGTACGCGATCTCCCACAAGCGCGCATCGGTGACCATCGTCCACAAGGGGAACATCCAGAAGTTCACCGAAGGCGCGTTCCGCGATTGGGGCTATGAAGTGGCCAAGGCCGAGTTCCGCGATCAGATCGTCACCGAGGCCGAGCTGTGGGACGACCTGAACGGAAAGATGCCGGCCGGGAAGATCCTGATCAAGGACCGCATCGCCGACCAGACCTTCCAGCAGCTGCTGCTGCGCCCCGACGAGTACTCGGTCATCGCGACCCCGAACTTGAACGGCGACTACCTGTCCGACGCGGCCGTGGCCCAGGTCGGCGGCTTGGGCATCGGGCCGGGCGCCAACATCGGCGACGGCGTGGCGATCTTCGAGGCCACGCACGGCACGGCCCCGAAATACACCAATAAGGACATGGTCAACCCCGGCTCGCTCATTCTTTCCGGCGTCATGATGCTGGAGCACATGGGCTGGCAGGAAGCCGCGGACCTGATCATCAAGGGCTTGGAGGCGACCATCGCCGCCAAGACCGTGACCTACGACTTCGAGCGCCAGATGACCGGCGCCACGAAGATCAAGTGCTCCGAGTTCGGCGCCGCCATCGTCAAGAACATGGGGACGCCGGTCGCCGCTTAAGACTTCCCGCGACCGCAAACAGACGGCGCCGCCGCACGCGGCGCCGTTTTTTTGCGCCCGGCCGCGTCCGGACGCGGAGATATCTCCAACGTGGGGATTAGGAATGCGCAGCTTTAACGCGCCCTTGACCATGAATTGGTGCCTGGCGCCCGCACAGGGACCTTCGAAACCGTGCTGACGAAGGTTCCCGATCAGTTCGCGCCGCTTGAGCGGCCTAAGCACGCGTCAGCACGGGAAGCGTCAGTCGCTTGCCCCGAACCGACGGAAGAACGTCGCCGCTTCTCAGCTTGAGGACGATCCAGTCCTCGAGCACTTCGCGCAAGGTCGCGCGGCATTTCGATGCCGTCCTCGCGCTGGCCCAGACTCCCGGGAAGCCCGGTATCTCCGCGAAGCAGGTCTTGTCCTCCAGCTTCTTCAGACGGGCGCTGGCCAAGGCGGCGGAGATATAAGCGGAAAGGCCCATAGTGTGAGTGTAACAGGGCTCCAAGCTGAATTCAAGGATTCGGCTCATTTCTCTCATCGTGTTCGAACCTCCTCTCTCTTACGATTCAGCCCCCCGAAAAGTTCCATCAGGACGGCTCCGCACGCCCCTGATTCGCTATCATCACGCCATGGACCAACAACTCTTCAGCGACGTCGATCAATACATCACCGACCGCCTGGCCCCGCGCGACGAGGATCTGGAGGCGGCGCAGAAGGCCGCCGCCGACGCGGGCCTGCCCGCCATCAGCGTGTCGGCCGCGCAGGGCAAGATGCTGTCCCTGTACGCCACCATGATCGGCGCCAAGCGCATCCTGGAGATCGGCACGCTCGGCGGCTACAGCACGCTGTGGCTGGGCTGGGCTTTGCCCCTCGGCGGGCACATCACGACGCTGGAGGCGGACCCCAAGCACGCCGAGGTCGCCCAGGCCAACATCGCGCGCGCCGGACTGGAGAAGTCGGTGGACGTGCGCGTGGGCAAGGCCTTGGAGACCTTGCCGCGCCTCTACGACGAAGACGTGCCGCCGTTCGACATGTTCTTCATCGACGCGAACAAGGACATGATTCCCGAGTACTTCCAATGGGCGCTGAAGCTGGGACGCAAGGGCAGCCTGATCGTGGTGGACAACGTGGTGCGCGGGGGGAAGATCCTGGACGCCGCGTCCGAGGATCCGAACGTCAAGGGCGTGCGCCGTTTTTACGACATGCTGACCAAGGAGCCGCGCGTCAGCGCCACCGTTATCCAGACCGTGGGCGCCAAGGGCTACGACGGTTTCGCGCTGGCGGTGATCGTCGGCTAGAATGCTAGAATCGCTCGATCGTGGCTGAAAAACTCTACCTGTCGGCGCTGATCCCCGTCTATAACGAGGAAGAGAACCTGCCCGCGCTGGGGGAGGAAGTCTCCGGGGCGTTGGACGCCCTGGGAAAATCCTACGAGGTCATCCTCGTGGACGACGGTTCCAAAGACCAGTCCTGGAACGAAATCCAGAAGCTGATCCGCAAGTATCCCCGCTTCCGCGCCGTGCGCCTGGGCCGCAACGCCGGGCAGACCGCCGCCATGCTGGCCGGCATCCAGCACTCGACCGGAGAGCTGATCGTGTGCCTTGACGCGGACATGCAGAACGACGCGCGCGACGTGCCCAAGCTCATCGAGAAGCTCAACGAGGGCTACGACTGCGTCAGCGGCTGGCGCCGCGACCGCCAGGACCGCTTCCTGGACCGGAAGCTCCCGTCCATGATCGCCAACGGCTTCATCTCCCGCGTCACCGGCGTGCGCCTGCACGACTACGGCTGCACCTTGAAGCTGTACCGCGCCGAGTACTTGAAGCCCCTGCGGCTCTACGGCGAGATGCACCGCTTCGTGCCCGCCTTGGCGGGCTTCCTGGGCGCGCGCGTGGCGGAGGTGCCGGTCAACCACCGCGCCCGCACGCGCGGCGTGTCGAAGTACGGCATCTCGCGCACCTTCAAGGTCCTGCTCGACCTGATGACCGTGAAGTTCATGGACAGCTACCTCGGCAAGCCCATCTACCTGTTCGGCGGCGGGGGAGTGGGCATGGGCGTGCTGGGCGTGGCCTTCCTGCTGGACACTCTGTACAAGAAGTTCTACCTGGGCATCTTCGTCAAGGACCAGCCTTTGTTCCAGGTCGCCATCTTCTGCCTGCT
>JAGWMT010000077.1 GCA_028871595.1 Elusimicrobiota bacterium | reverse complement strand
CTCCGGCGTCGCCGCCCGCGCCGACGCCGCGAGCAGTAGCGCCGGAAGGATCAACATCACTCCGCCGCGGCGATCGCGGCTTCTCCCACGGAGAAGTAGCGCGTCTGCGGATGATGGAAGACCAAGGCCGACACGCTGGCCTCCGGTTCCATCATGAAGCCCTCGGTCAGCTCCACGCCCACGTGCTTCTCGGGCTGGAGCAAAGCGAACAGCTTGGTCTGGTCCTCCAGGTTCGGGCAGGCCGGGTAGCCGAAGCTGAAGCGCTTGCCGCGGTAGTGCCCCTGGAACTTCTCGCGCACCGGCAGCCCGGCGGGGTCGCCGATGCCCCACATCTTGCGCAGGCGGTCATGCAGCAGCTCCGCGAAGCCCTCGGCCGACTCGACGGCGACGGCCTGAAGCGCGTGGGAGCGCAGGTATTCCCCGGAGTCCCGGTACGTGTCGGACAAAGCCCGGATGCCGGCCCCGCAGGTGACCACGAACATCCCCACGTAATCGCGGCCGTCGGAGGCGGGGCGGACGAAATCGGCCAGGCACAGGCGCTCGCCCGAGGGCTGGCGCGGGAAGTCGAAACTGGCCAGCGGAACGGCCGCCTTCGGCGAGTCGTACAGATGGATTTTGTCGCCGTCGCTGTTCGCGGCGAAGAATTTATACACGGCCTTGGCGGTGATCATCTTCTTTTCGAGAATTTCGTCCTGGAGAGCCTGGACGCGCTTCGTGAGCTCCACCGCTTTGGGGTTCTTATCGCGAAGAAGCTGCTCCAAATTTCCCCGGAGCCCCAAATGTTTTCCGTACAGCATGATGGGGTTCACGTACTTGAATATCTCCTCCACGTCGAAGTCGGACACGACGTGCAGCTTCAGGTCCGGCGGCGCCGGGGGCGGTTCGGCGTGCGTCACCGTGAAGCGCGGCGTCTCGGCCACCGCGGCCGCGTCGGTGACCGCCGCCGTGGGCGACTCCGTGCGCAGGTATTCCTGGATCTCCCGGTTCTTGTTCAGCAGGACCTCGCGCTTCTCGCCGAAATAGTCGTTGGCCAAAGACAGCCCGGTCATCGCGTCCTTCGCGTAGAACACCGGCCCGTCGTAGGCCCGGGCGATGCGCTTGGCCGTGAAGCGCGGAGACAGCGCGGCGCCGCCCACCAGCACGGGCAGGCGGATGCCGGCGGCGGTGAGGTCCTCGGCGGTGATGACCATCATTTGGGCCGACTTGACCAGCAACCCCGACAGGCCGATCGCGTCCGGCTTGTGCTCCTTCACGGCGGCCAAGAGCTGCTCGGGCGCGATCTTGATGCCGAGATCCACGACTTTATAACCATTGTTCTTGAGGATGATGTGGACGAGATTTTTGCCGATGTCGTGCACATCGCCTTTGACGGTCGCCAAAAGAATCGTGGCGCGCGTGGCGGAGTCCGCGACGGTCATGTGCGGTTCGAGATGCGCGACCGCCGCTTTCATGACCTCGGCCGATTGGAGCACTTCGGCCACGATCATCGTGTTGGCGCCGAACAGTCGTCCGACCTCGTCCATGCCCGCCATGAGAGGTCCGTTGATGACCTCCAACGGTTTCAACGTCTTGAGCAGTTCGTCGAGATCAACGCGGAGACCTTCTTGGGAACCCTCGACGACGTTTTTGGCGACGCGTTCGTTGATGGGTAATTTCAAACGTTCCGACGGGGATTTCTCCACCGTTTTGACCGCCCGGAAGTGCTCGGAGAAGACCGACACGGCGTCGAACTCCTTGGGATGCGCCGGATCTCCGGGGCCCTTCCAAGAGAGAAGGTCCCAGGCCAGTTTCTTCTCGACGTCGGGTATCTGCGAATATCGCGCCAATTTCTCGGCGTTCACGATGGCCATATCCAATCCGGCCTCGACGCAGTGATGTAAAAACACTGAGTTGAGGATTTCTCGTCCCGCGGGAGGAAGACCGAACGACACGTTGGATATGCCCAGGATCGTGCGGCAGCGGGGCATGGCGGCCTTGATCAAACGTATCCCTTCGATCGTCTCGACCGCGGACCCCCAATAATTCTTGTCTCCCGTTCCGGCCGGAAAGACCAACGGATCGAAAATGATGTCCTCGGGCGCGATCCCGTACTTCGTCGCCAATAGATTGAAGGACCGCTCGGCGATGGCGAGTTTGCGGGCGCGCGTCAGGCCCATGCCCATGATCTTGTCCTCGTCGATGGTGCCCACCACCAAGGCCGCGCCGTACGTGTGGACCAAGGGGATGACGGCCTCGAAGCGCTCCTCGCCGTCCTCCAAATTGACGGAGTTCAGCACGCACTTGCCCGGGGCGCGCTTGAGCGCTTCCTCCATGACCGCCGCGTCGGTGGAGTCGATCATGAACGGGACCTTGACCTTGCGCACCGCCTTCTCGAAGAAGGCCACCAGGTCCTCCTTCTCGTCGCGGTCCGGGTTGGCCAGGCACACGTCGATGATGTGCGCGCCCGCGCGGACCTGGTGGCGCGCCAACTCGGCCGCGGCCTCCAGCTCCCCGCCCACGATCAGCTCCTTGAACTTGCGCGAGCCGATCACGTTCGTGCGCTCGCCCACGATCAGCGGCCGCCGGTCCTCGTCCAGGGACAAAGACTCCATGCCCGACACCGACGCGCGGCGCTGCTTGTGCGGCCGCCGCGGCGGCTTGCCCATCACGGTTTGGGCGATCTGTTTAATATGATTGGGCGTCGTTCCGCAGCAGCCGCCCACTAAATTGACCCAGCCTTCGTCGGCGAAACGCGCGATCTTCTTCGCCAGCATCTCGGGGGATTCGTTGTAGTTTCCGTTCTCGTCGGGCAGTCCCGCGTTCGGGTAAACGATGGTGAACGCGCGCGTCAGCGAGGACAAGGTGCGGAGATGGTCGGTCATGAAATCCGGACCGGTCGCGCAGTTCATTCCCAAAGCCAAAAGGTCGAAGTGGGCCACCGCGTCGGCCAAAGCGGAGATGTCCTGCCCGCCCAGCATCGTGCCCATGGATTCGATGGAGACCGACAAGATGACGGGCACGGAGCGTCCGGCCTTCTGGAAGGCCTCCTGAATCCCGTTCATCGAGGCCTTCACGTTGATCGTGTCTTGTTGGGTCTCCAACAGGATCAGGTCGGCCCCGCCCTCAAGCAGACCGGCGGTCGCCTCGGCATAATTGACCAACACCTCGTCATAAGTAATGCCGCCGGTGACGGTGATGGCCTTCGTGCCGGGCCCCAATGAGCCCGCGACGAACAATGGGCGATCAGCGGTGGCGTATTTTTTCGCGGCGGCACGGCCTAATTCGGTGCCGCGACGGCAGATCTCCCGCGCCTTGGCTTCTAATCCGTACTCGGCGAGCACATGCTTGATGGCGCCGAAGGTGCCGGTCTCAATCATGTCGGCCCCGACGGCGAAGTAGGCCTCGTGGACCGATTGGATGGCGTCCGGCCGCGTGAGGATCAGGTTCTCGTTGCAGCCCTCCAGCTCGGGGCCGCCGAAGTCGGCCGCGGTCAGGTTTTGGGCCTGGAGCATGGTGCCCATGCCGCCGTCGAGCACCAGCACGCGGCGGTGCAGCAGCTCGCGCAGCTCGTCCTCGCGTCCCCGATCGGCGAACGACCGTTTTCCGTGGCTCATGGGCTCCTGAAATGAAAAAACCGCGCCGGCGGGCGCGGTCTCCAGTTCAGCGTCGCCTCTTTAGCTCCCGGTCGGCCGGGGCAATTCGGCTGGAAATCCTCGCCTGCGACAAGTCATTATAGCCCCTTGAGAGGGGGTTTTCAAGGACGGCGGCGGGTGAGGGCGCGGAAGTCGTCGCGACGGCGCAGGTCGGAGAAGTCCTCGTCGTCGCGGGCCTTTTCGCGGTACTTCTCGTCCAGCTTCACGGCGGCCTTGAGTTCGTCCACGGCCTGGTCGGTGCGGCCGGTGAGCGCCAGCATGGCGGCGTGCTCGTAGCGCGCGATGGGCAGGCCCGGATCCAGGCGGGCGGCGGTCGCGGCCTCGGCGGCGCCGATGTCCAGGTTCCCGGTGTTGAACTGCAGGCGCGCGTTGGACGCGTGGGCGTAGGCGCGCTGCCGGCGCGCGCCGGGATTGTACACGCGCAGCAGGATGAAGCTGTAGTGCTTGCGCTGCTCGCGGTTCTCGTAGACCAGCAGGGCGCAGGTGCCCAGGGGATTGTACTCGGCCGCGGCCCAGCGCCAATCCTTGGCGGCGGGCCAGCCCTTGTTCACGCGCGGGTGGAGGGTGGCCGTCGAGAGAATGGCGTCCGCCAGCAGGGGCTGGTCGGCGACGGGGGCGTCCTGGATGATCTCCGGAAAGCCGGCGCGGCTGAAGCCGCCGGCGCGCAGATCCTTCTCGGCCTTGTCCAGGTCCTTCTGGCTGAAGCTGAGCGGCCCGTCGGCCTCCAAGGTCCAGGTCAGGTTGGGCTCCTCCCGGCCCACGGGAATGACCATGGTGCCCACCCGGGTGGAGATGGGATCGCCGGCGATGGCGTCGCCGATCTTCGGGTAGGAGAGCACCGTGAAGGCCGCGCCGCACTCGTCGTTCCAGCCGACCAGATGCCAGTCCTGGTGGTCGACGGCGAACTCCGCGTCGTCCTGGGCGGCGGCATGGGGCGGGGACAGGGCCAGAAATCCGGCGAGGAGCGCGAGAAGGATCACGCCCCAATTATAGGACATCGGCTCCTAGCGGTCGTTCGCCAAATAATCGCCGATGGCCTCCCAATAGCGTTCCAGCTCGCGCTCCATCTCCCGAACCTGGCGCTCCGCGCGGCTGGACAGGAGGTCGAGCTGGGCGCGCTTGAACAGGACGAGCAGGGCGTTGCGCGTGTCCCGGACCAGGGACGCGAAGACGCTCATGGCGGGGCCTCCCCGGAGGCGCGCGGGACGCGCACCGTGAAGCGGGTGCCGGCGCCGGGCTCCGAGCGGATCGAGACGTCCCCGTTCATGGCGGCCGCGGCGGCGCGGCAGAAGGCCAGGCCCAGCCCGTACCCGCGCCCGCCCCCGGCGCCGCGGTAGAAGCGGTCGAACAGGCGCGGCAGATCGGCGGGGGCGATGCCCGGGCCGTCGTCCTCCACGGAGATCAGGACGGACCCGTCCCGCTCGGCCGCCTCCACGGTGATCCGTCCCCCGGCGGGCGCGAATTTCAGGGCGTTCTCGAACAGGTTCGCGACGACGCGCCGCAGCAGTTCCGGATCGGCGCGGGCGACGGGGGCGCCGGTGACGTTCAGCTCCAGGCGGCGGCCCTGGGAGAAGCCGCGGCGCTCGTCGACCAGCTCGCGCGCCAGCCGGGCGGCGTCGACGTCTTCCGTCCGCGCCTTGACCGCTCCGCTCTCCAGCCGCGCGGTCTCCAGGAAGTCGTCGATGAGCGCCTCCAGGCGGCGGCCGTTGCGGACCGCCCCGGCGACCAAGCCCTTGTCCGCGGGGGTCAGCGCGCGCCCGGGCTCCAGGTCCTCGAGGTAGCGCAGCGTGGCGAACATGACGGACAGCGGGGAGCGGAAATCGTGGGCGAGCATCTCCCGCCACTGCTCCCGGAGGCGCCCAGTCTCCGCCTGAGTGGAGACGTCCTCGATCAGCAGGAACCGGCGCTCCACGCTGGGCAGGCGCACGCGCAGGCAGCGCACGCGCAGTTCCTTCCCGGTGGGGCGGTACGGACCCTTGAACACGACGGCGTCCGTCTCGCCGCCCGCCGTCCGGAGCGGGCACGCGTCGGACGTCTCTCCGCGGGAGCCCTCGAGGACGCGGCACAGCAGGTCGCAGATCCGGGCGCCATCCGCTTGGCGCGCGGCGGGGCCCAGAAGCTCGCCGGCGGCGGCGTTGGCGTACAGGAGCCGGCCGTCGTCGTCGGTCACGCAGATGCCGTCGACCAGGCAGTCGAACAAGGGACGAAGGGCGTCGATGAATTGCGCGGTCACGTGGCCTCCCTGCCCGTGGAAGACGGTGACGCAACGGAACGACTCGCGCCGGCGCGAGTTTTGATCCTTTTATCGGGATCGCGGCTTACTCCGGAGTAAGTCCTGTTGTCCGTTAAGACATCAGAAATCGACGCCCAACCGCCGCCCGCGGGATATTCTTAATCAATTTCTCCATGACGCCGTCGATGAATCGATCACGAAGCTCGCTAAGAGACTTCCCTATCCGCGCGAAGATCCATCGGTGTTTTCCTACGCCAGATCGATCCAGTTCCAGCGGTTCTGATACAGCGCCAGCAAACGCCGCCGCAGAAGCGCGTGCTCGGGCTTGAGCAGCTTCGCGTCGGCGGCCAACAGCTCGTCGGCGTCGGCCCGCGCGTAGGCCAGCAGTTCGGCGTCCTTGAACAGGTCCGCCACCTGAAGCGAGAGCTCCCCCGACTGCGCCGTGCCCAGCAGCTCCCCGGGACCCCGTAATTTGAGGTCCTCCTCGCCGATCCGGAACCCGTCGGCCGTGGCCGCCATCGTCTGCAGCCGGTGCGCCGCCTCCGCCGTTTTCGGCTCGGCCACCAGGAAGCACGTGGACTCCGCCGCCCCGCGCCCGATGCGCCCGCGCAGTTGGTGCAGGCTGGCCAGCCCGAAACGGTCGGCGTTCTGGATGACCATCACCGTGGCGTTGGGCACGTCGATGCCGACTTCGATGACCGGCGTGGCCACCAGCACCTGCCACTCCCCGCGCGAGAACTCCTCCATGATCTTGTTCTTGGCCTTCGGCGGCATGGCCCCGTGTATCAGCGCCACCTTCAGGTCCGGAAACGCCTCCAGGCGAAGACGCTCGTACTCCGCCTTCGCCGACTGCAGGTCGAGACGGGCCGATTCTTCAATGATCGGATACACCACGTACGCCTGCCGCCCCTGTCCCACCTCGCGCCGCACCGCCTCCAGCGCCGCCGCCGCCGGAGCCAGCTCCGTCTTGATCGGCGTGCGGCCCGGAGGCAATTCGTCGATGGTAGACACTTCCAAGTCGCCGTATAGAGCCAGCGCCAACGTGCGGGGAATGGGCGTGGCCGTCATCACGAGAAGGTCGATCTGGGCGCCTTTCTGCCGCAACGTCGTGCGCTGCCGCACCCCGAAACGGTGCTGCTCGTCGATGACCGCCAGCTTTAGATTTTTAAAACGCACGTCTTCTTCGAGAACGGCGTGAGTGCCCACCACGATGTCGATCTCGCCCGCGGCGATCTTTTTTAAGATCGATTCGCGCTCCTTTTTGGGAACCCGCGACGTTAGGGAAGCGATCCTCACCGGAAGCCCCTTGAGAATTCGATCGAGAGTGACGCGATGTTGATCCGCCAAAATCTCGGTGGGAGCCATCAACGCGCCCTGGCCTCCATTCTCGACGGCGAGAAGTAATGCCGACAGCGCCACCACCGTCTTGCCTGAACCGACATCTCCCTGAAGAAGGCGCGTCATGGGATGCCCTTTCTTCATGTCGTCAAAAATTTCGTTGATGACCCGTTTCTGCGCGTGGGTCAGCTCGAACCCCAACGCGGCGCGGAACGGCGTGAGAAGGGTCCGTTTGATCTCGTACCCGTAATTTTTCAACACCCCGCGCGTCTGCCGCCGTTTTAATATCCACGCCACTTCCAGAAGCAGAAGCTCCTCGTACGCCAGCCGCGCCCGCCCCGCCTCCAGCTCCGCGTCCGAACGGGGGAAGTGAATACCGCGCAGCGCCTGCGGCGCGGCCAGCAGCTTGCGCTTGGCCATCAGCGCCGCGGGCACGGCATCCGTCGCCTGGTCCGCGTGGGCCTCCAACGCCGTATGGGTGAGTTCCCGTACGAAGCGTTGCGTCAATCCTTCGGTCAAGGCGTACACCGGCGTCAGACGCGCCACGTGCGTGCGCCAGCGCTCGTCGGTGAGCGGGTAGTGCTCGTCCACCCGGATCTCGCGGATTCCGGTCAGGTCCGGGTCCGCGTGACCGACGACCCACAGGTCCGCCCCTTCCGTCACCTCGGCCTTCAACGCGGAGAACACGTCGAAGCGCCGGCTCAGGTGCTTGAACCACACGCACTCCACCTTGCCGTGCCCCGTGGCCAGGGTCGCCTTGTACAGCGCCAGCCGCGGCCCCGCGGAATGCCCCGACGCGCGCAGCACCCGCCCGCGCAGCACCACCAGCCCCGCGGCCGTGGGCAGGCGCAGGTCCGCGGTCTCGTGGCGGTCCTGCCACTGGCGCGGGTAGTGGTGGAGCAGGTCCTCGACGGTGCGCACGCCCAGGTGCTCGAAGAGCGCGGCACGGCGCGGCCCCACGCCTTTGAGGAATTGGAGCGGGCTGTCCAGGGAGCCGCTCATGTTGCGGCCGTCATGCGCCGTTTGCTATAATCGTTGACGTTATGTCCTTCAAGTGTCAGATTCCGGGTTGCGGTAAGGGTCCGAAGGCCGGTAAGAGCTACAGTCACTCGCACAGAGCGACGAACCGCGTTTTCCGTCCGAACCTCCAGCGGCAGAAGGTCGTCATCGAGAACCGCACGATGACCGCCTACGTGTGCACGGACTGCATCAAGTCCGGGCGCGCGATCCGTCCGACCCGATAATAGCGAAAGTGTCCGCCTCTCCGAAAGAGGGGCTGATCAGGGCCTGGGCTTACGCCCTGGCCCTCGCTGTTTTGTGCCTGCCCATTTTCAACCCCGACCTGTTCTGGCACCTCTCGGCCGCGCGCTGGATTTTGGCCCACCGCGCCGTTCCCCGGACCGATTCTTTTAGTTTCACCGCCTTCGGCGCCCCGTGGATCGACTTCGAATGGGGAACCCAGCTGGCGTGGTACGCGCTGAACGCCTTGGGCGGATTGTGGGCGCTGTGGCTGTTCAAGGCGGTCATGCTGGCCGCCGCGTTCTGGCCCGTGGATGGACTGCTCCGCGAGAAGGGAGCCTCCCGCTCCGCACGCGCGGGCGCGCTGGCGCTGTGGCTGGCGGCCATGCTGGCCCAAAGCGACCTGCGCGCGGACACCGTCTCCGCGTGCTTCTTCGCGGTCCTGCTGCGCCGTTTGGAGAGCGGCCGCGCGTCTTTCCTGTTCGGCTTCGGCCTGTTCGCGCTGTGGGCGAACCTTCACGCCGGCTTCATTCTGGGCTTCGGCCTGTACGCTCTCATCGCCCTGACGGCGCGCAGCGAGGGGCGCGCGGCGCCGGCGGGCTTGGCGGCCGAGGCGACCGGCGCCGCGCTGGGCAGCCTGCTCAATCCGTACGGCGCCGGGCTGTACCGCGTGCTCTTGACCCACGCGTCGGACCCCGCCGTGCGCGCCGTGATGGAGTGGAAGCCGCCGTCGGCGCATAACGGCTTCCAGCTCCCGCTGATGCTGGCCGTGGCGTTCGTGCTGGTATTGCTGGCCTTCGCGGCGCGGCGCGCGTCGCGGTTCCTGGCGGCGGCCGCCTGCCTGGCGGCGTGCGCGGCGATCATGAGCGCGCGCTTCGGGGCGTACTTCGCCGCGGCCGGGGCCATGTTCGTCTTCGCCGCGTTCCCGCGGCCGGCGGCCGCCGCCGCGGCCGCGGGGCTGGCCGCCGTCACCGCGCTGTTCTTGCCGCTGCGCCCGTGGTACTCGCGCAAGCCGTTCAGCGACGTGTACGTGGCGGCGCGCGCCGTGGATTTCGTCGCGCGGGAGCGCGGCGCGCTGGGCGGACTGCGCCTGTTCAATCAATACGAGTGGGGCGGCTACCTGGGCTGGCGGCTGGGCGAGGGCGGGCGCGTCTTCGGCGACGGCCGCTACCTGTTCCACGCGCAGCTGCCCGAGATCAACGCCGCCCTGACCGCGCCCGAGAACTTGGCGGACTTCGCCGCGCGCCACGCGCTGGACGGCTTCCTGATCCGGAACATGGCGACGAAGCTGACGTCCACGCGCGTCTATCCCCGGGGCGCCACGCGGGAGTTCCAGCGCCCCTGGTACGTGACCTACCTGCCGCGCGCGCGCTGGGCGCTGGTCTATTGGGACGCGCAGGCGCTGGTGTTCGTGGACCGCGCCAAGGTCCCGGCGCCCTGGCTGGCCGCCCACGAGTACCGCTGGCTGCTGCCCGGCGACGACGCCGCCCGCGCCGACGCGCTGACGCGCGGGGAGATTCCCGTCGCCGCGCTGGCCGCCGAACGGACCCGGCATTCCTTCGAAGTCGCCCCTTGAAACTGGGCGGAAAGGGGCTACACTTCCTTCGTTAAGGGAGGAAGCGATGAAGACCCTCGGCCGTGACCTATTTTTCGCCGCCTGCGCCGTCGTCCTGACCGCCGCGCCCCTGTGCGCGGCCGGAGGCGTCAAGAAGGGCGTCAAGTCCCCCGCGCCCGCCGCCGCCGCACCGGCGCGGTCGGATGGGCAACGGATGGACGGAGGCATGACAAACCCCGGCGGCCCGGGAGTGGGACCGGCGGGCCCCGACGCGCGCGGGCCGCGGAACATGTGCGGCGGCGGGGCGTGGGGCCGGCGCGGTCCCGACGCCGACGCGGTCGCCAAGATGAAGAAGGCCGAGGACGCCGAGCGCAAGGCCGTGGATCTGGGGGCGAAGTACCGCGACGCGGCGCCCGCGGCCCAGGCGGCGGCGAAGGCGGAACTGCGCGCGGCCGTGGCGGAACTGTTCGACGCGCGGCTGGCCGTGAGCGAGGCCGAGGCCGCGGCCATCGAGAAGCGCGCGGCGAACCTGCGCGCCCATCTGGAGAAGAGGAAGGCGATGCGCGACGTCCTCATCGACAAGCGCGTCGAGGACATGACCGGGGACGACGAAGACGACTGGGACTAGCAAAGGAGCGAGAAACCTCTCGGTCTTAGCCCCGAAAGGGGCCGGCCACTCGTGTCAGCGCGAGTAGAATGAAAGGTGGTTTCTCACCTTTCTGCTAGGGAGTCCCCGCGCGCTTCTTGGCGTCCGCGAGCTGCTTGGGCGTCATCAGCGCGCCCAGCGTCCTAAGCTTGGCCTTGGCTTCCGTCTGATCCTCTTCGCGCCACGTGTTCGAGTAGGCGTGGAGGGGGTCGTCGTATTTGCTGACGACCGGATGCCGCGAGGCGGTCAGCGCCCAGCGGTAGGCCTCGACCGGGTCCTTGGCGACGCTCTGCGCGCGCCCGGCCAGGATCATCTGGGCCTGGGGGGAGCCGCCCTCCGCCGCGGCCTCCACCAGCTTCTGGCCCGCGTCGGGATCCTTGGCGATGGAGTCCTTGTAGCCGTCGATGAGCATCAGCCCCTGGCGCAGTTCGGCCGCCGGACATTTGAGGTCCGCGGCGTAGCCGAACTCCTCGATGACCTTCTCCGGGGCGGCGCCGCCCTCCTCGATGAGGGCGGCGTAGGCGTAGGCCGCCTCGCAGTCCTTCACGCGGCCGGCGCGGTAGAACCATTTCTGCGCCTCGTTGAGGGACTCCTTGCCGGCGGCGCGGGCGCGCTCGTCCGAATAAAGAAGCCCCATCAGCATCTGGGCGTCGGCGTTGCCCGCGTCGGCCATGGGACGCGCGATCTTGTAGGCGAGGACCAGCTCCTTGTTCTTGTACGCGGCCAGCGCGGCCTTGAAGTCGGGCGCGGGCTCGGCGGGGGCGGTGGAGACCGCCGGCGCGGCGACGGGCGCCGGCGTGGAGACCGCGACGGTCGCGGTGGACGGCGCCGGAGGCTCGACGTACACCGGGGCGGTGATGTCCACGCCCGAGCAGCGGATGCTCTCGATCATCCCGGCTTCCTCCGAAAAGCTGATGTGGTCGGGGCTGGGCATGGACGCCGGATTCGACCACTCGTACGTGGTGCGGCCCTTCAAATAGGGGAGGGACTTGCCTTCGACGTACGGTTCCACGTCCTCGGGCGCGCCCATGATCTTCGTCATGGCGTCCTTGGTCATACCCACGCGCAGCTTCAGGCAGTTGCGGTAATTCCTCTCGGCCTGACGCGAACAGGCGGAGAGGAGGAGCGCGGCGAGGCACGCGGCGCGGGCAAGGTTCATTTCCGCCTCCGTGCGGAGAGCTTTTTCTTTTTCGGCGCCGTCGGCCCGGTCTTCTTCTCAATCTGATCGACGTAGGCGCGGATCTCGGGAGCCAGGCCGCGGTCAAGCTTCAAGGCCTTCATCCAGTCCCTTAGCGCCTCGGAGTAGCGGTTCGTCAGGTAGTAGGAACGCGCGCGCTCCATGAGCGGCGCGGCGTCGGCCGGATCCAGGCGGACGGCCTGCGATTCGTCGCGGATCGCGTCGTCGAGCTTCAGGGCCATCCTCTCGGCGCGCGCGCGCGCG
>JAGWMT010000418.1 GCA_028871595.1 Elusimicrobiota bacterium | reverse complement strand
AGGGCCTTGGCCATGTGCGCCCGCTCGTCGGCCGGAATCTCGGGATGGCCGTTGAGGTACTGGGTCATGTAGTTCTTCAGCGGCGTGTCCACGAAGATATGGGTCACGTTCATGTCCTTGACCGCGGTGGCGGCCAAGGTCAGGTTCCAGGGCACGTCGAAATGCCCGCGCTTGTCGGTGATGAAGAAGATGTCCACGTCCTTGCCGACCTTGTGCGAGAGATGGCGGCGGAAGGTGCCGCCGCCCTTCTGCGAGATGTCGCCGATCTGCAGCGTGGGCGCGTTCATCTTGCCCATGTCGGCGCCGACCGCGATCAGGCCCTTGATCATCGCGTCGGTGCCGTAGTTCCCGAAGCGGACGCTGCGCCAGCGCGCGGGGCTTTGGGAGTCGGGGGGCATCTTGACGTTCACGGCGGGGTTGCCGCCGCCGTAGACCTTGTCCGCCAGCCAACTCCCGGCGCCCGTCGCGGCGTCCTGGACGAAGTTCGGCACGTAGCGGTTGTAATAGGACTGCGCGGGCGGACCGGCCGGGACGTAGGTGCCGACCGGCGGGGGGCGGTAGCCCGACGGCGCGGCGCCCACGTCCGGCGGTCCCGACGGGGCGGCGAAGCGTTGGCGCTGCTGCGGGGAGAGAGGGCTGTCGGCTGGACCGCCGACGGGCGCGGTCTTCGGCGCGACGTTCGCATCGGGCGTCGCGTCCGCGGCCGTGTCGGCCGGGGCGGTCTCGCCCAGGTCGCCGTGGAGGACGCGTTCGGACTTGGCCGCGGCCAGCGCGTCGGAGCGGCCGGCGACCGTCTCGAAGGCGGCGGCGTCCAAGGTCTTGACCCCGTCGAAGAGCTTGTTCACCGCGGCGGTCTTCGCGCTCAGGTCCCCGTCCTTCAGCGCGGAGAGGGCTTGGCGTTTGCCGGGGCCGGCGGCCAAGGTGAAGACCCGGTCGATGTTGGCTTGAATCTGCTCGGGCGACACGTTCTCCGGCGCGGGAACCGCGGTCAGGCGGTCGCCGTACTTGTCGTACAGCGCCTTCATCCGCCCGGGACAGGCTTCCTTCTCCTTGTCGGAGCGCGGCCGGATCAGGCGGGTCTTGGGCTTCTTCTTCGGAGCGGGTTTCTTGGCGGTCTTGCCCTTCGTGCCGGCGGCGGCGTCGCCGGAGTCGAACAGTCCGGAGAGCGCGCCGTCCGAATCCGCGTCCAGGCCGTCCTCGACGGCGGTTTCCTCTTTTTCGGTCCCGACGGGCTGGAGCAGGAGGCCTTTTCCGCAGGCGGCGGCGAGCATCTCCTTGCTCGGCCCCGCCGGAGGGGCGGCGTGGTCGTTTTCGGCCAGCAGGGGGGCGGCACACAACGCTACCGCGAGGGCGAGGAGGGCGAGGGGGCGCATCGCCTTAAGTATGGGGGATGGACGCCGAATCGGCAAGCCCCAAAGGCCCGGTTTGCGAATAGGCCTTTGGACCTAGGCTGGGGAGCGCCCGTCCCAAGACAGCCTCCGTCCCGCTATCCTATAATCCTGGTCCCATGGCCAAACCCAAAGTGATCGTCGTGATGCCCGCGTACAACGCGGAAAAGACGCTGGAGCGCACCATCCAGGACATCCCGGCGGGGTCGGTCGACGAGATCATCCTGGTGGACGACTGCTCCAAGGACGGGACCGTGGCGCTGGCGAAAAAATTGGGCCTGACCGTGATCCAGCACGAGAGGAACAAGGGCTACGGCGGCAACCAGAAGACCTGCTACACCGAGGCGTTGAAGAAGGGCGCCGACGTGGTGGTCATGGTCCATCCGGATTACCAGTACGACGCGCGCCTGGTCCCGATCATGGCGGGCTTGATCAGCAACGATATCTGCGACATGGTCTGCGGCAACCGCATCCGCACCCGCTGGGAGGCTCTCGACGGCGGGATGCCGGTGTACAAGTACGTGTTCAATCGATTATTGACGATGTTCGAGAACGGCGTCAGCGGCCAGAACCTGGGCGAGTGGCACTCCGGCCTGCGCGCCTACTCGCGCAAATGCCTGGAGACCGTGCCCTGGGAGAAGAACTCCGAC
Organism: Elusimicrobiota bacterium; assembly: GCA_028871595.1. The sequence continues at coordinate 132 of JAGWMT010000418.1, read as the reverse complement.
GACTTCGTCTTCGACCAGCAGTTCCTGATCCAGGCCGCGTACCTGAAGCAGCGCCTGGGCGACGTGCCCGTGGCCGCGCGCTACTTCGCCGAGGCCTCCTCCATCAACTTCCGCCGCTCCTGCGTGTACGGA
>JAGWMT010000417.1 GCA_028871595.1 Elusimicrobiota bacterium | reverse complement strand
CGACGCCATGTAGGCGCCGCAGGCGCCGGTGACGAACAGTCCCAAGCTCATCCAGCCGTACACCATGTGCATGAAATGGCGAAGGCCGGTCTCGGCGCGCGGCAAAACGGTGGTTTGATTCATATCCATACCCTTAGTGTACCCTCGCGAGGGGGCTTCGTCAAGGAGGAGCGGGGTCTTCGGCGGACGGATTGGGGTCCCTGCCCAAGTCCACGACCTCGTCGGCGCGCACGGACGTTTGAGGCGCGCGCGGAAGGCCGAGTCTCGGTTCGCGCGCCGGTTTGACGCCGCCGAAGTTTCCTTTGATCAACACGCGATGAAATCCATCGAGGCGGTTGAGGAGATCCTTCTTCTTGTCCACGCCCAGTCCGGAGCCGTCCACGCGGACGGTCCCGCCCTTGCCGAAGCGGCCCCAGACGAAGAAAAGGTCGGGGGAGGTGCCGCTGTAGAAGCCGGTGAAACAGACGCGCGTGGAGAGGTGGTGGTCCGGATCGGCGATCAGGTCGGCGACCGTGACGGCGGTGTAGCCCTCGTGCTGCGCCTGCTCCATCCCGATCGAGGCGGCCTTCAGAAGGGAGGCGCGCGCGTCGACCGCGGCCTGCGCCGTCGCCTGCGCGCCGGCCGCCAGCGCCGCCGCCTGGGTTTTCCGGGCCGCCAACGTGCGCGAGCCGACGAACAGTCCCAGGAGCGCCAGGCTGCTCACCGACGTGAGGATCAGCACGTTGAACAGCGCGCCGGCGATGGCGGGCACCTTCCCGCCGCCCTTAAAGACCAGCGCCCCGATGGCCAAGCCGATGCCCAGGCACGCGACGTCCGACCCGCCGATGATGCCCAAACCCAGCAGCTGCGTCACGAATTGGGTCTGCAGGCGGGAACCCGGCGGGAGAAGCTTCAGGAGGAAGCCGGAGGCCATCAGGAGCACGGCCAGAACGCCGGCGACGATCGACGCGATCCCCAGGCCCGTCACGGCGGGTGACGACTCGGTCGGCGGAGGGTTCAGCGGACTTTGGCGAGCAGGGCGTCGGCGCCGGTCTGCAGCTGCGCGGCGTTATCGTCCAGGTCGCGCCCGTTCCGGTCCAGGTCCATGCTTTCGAAGGTCAGCCCCGCGCGGAGCAGCCCGATGGAAGCGAAGCGGGCGTCGAAGGTCAGCCAGTTGGTCTCGCTTTTCAGCCACCGCGCGGCGTCGGTCAGGCGCGTGGCCGGGCCGACCAAGGTCGGGTCCTTCTGGGCCTGCGCGGACAAAGAACGGAGTTCGTCGAGGCGCCAGCCGGCGTCGCGCGCGAGCGAGGCGAGATCCTGGTTGAGCCGCTGGAGCTCCCAGCGCAGGTTCTGATCGGGCTGTCCGGGCTGGGCGCCGTTCACGCGGCTCATGAGGAAGCGCAGGTCGGAACGCTGACGGGAGACGTCCTGCTGGGCGTTCTGGAGGTCCCAAGCCATGGAGTCGAGCCGGGCGCCGATGCCGGTGCTCGAAGCCTTCGCGGAGGCGGCGCGCAGGGCCGCGACCGTGTTCTGAATCTGCCCCGCGGCGGCTTCGAAAGAGGGGAGGGCCGGCGGCGCGGCCGACACGGAGACGGCGGCCAGCAGCATCGCGGCGGACAGGGCTCGGATCATTGGTCCTCCTCCATAACAGGCCTTAAGGCCTAATGATAAAGATTCTAGCGCGCCCTCGGAGCGGGAGTCAAGAAGTGATCCGGACTACATCGACTCCGGGGCGGAAACGCCCAGCAGGTCCAGGCCCTCGCGGATCACGTCGCGCGTTCCGGCGATGAGCAGAAGGCGCGCCTTGGCCACCTCGGCGTCGCCGGCGGTGACCACGGGACAGTGCTCGTAGAACGGGTGGAACAGACCGGCCAGCTCCATCAGGTAGTTCGCCAGCGGGTGCGGGGAGCGCAGCTTCTCGGCGTCCAGCAGGACGTCGGGCAGCCAGGACAGCTTCAGCAGCAGGGCGCGCTCCTGCGGCGACGTCAGGTAGCGCGCGTTGGGCATGGGCAGGTCCGCGCCGGCCTTCAGCAGGCCCTCCTCGTCGGCCTTGCGGAAGATGGAGGCGATGCGCGCGTGCACGTACTGGACGTAGAAGACCGGGTTCTCGCTGGATTTCTTCTTGGCCAGCTCCAGGTCGAAGTTCAGGTGGCTGTCCGGGGTGCGCAGCGCGAAGAAGAAGCGGCAGGCGTCCTTGCC
>JAGWMT010000076.1 GCA_028871595.1 Elusimicrobiota bacterium | reverse complement strand
GACGAATGACGACGGCCATGTGTTCCTCCGTTCCTTCTATGACTTCGATCCGAACGCGGCCCGGGCCTTGAGCTCCAGGTCGCGAAAAGCGGCGGCGCAGTCCTTCGCGCCGAAGACGGCAGATCCCGCCACGAGGCTGTCGGCCCCGGACTCTGCGGCCTGCGAGATATTAGCGGCGTTCACGCCGCCGTCCAGCTGAATCCAGCAATCCAAATGTTTTGCGTCGATGGCTTTGCGGAGCGCGGCGACCTTGGACAACATGTCGGGCATGAACTTTTGACCGCCGAAGCCCGGCTCCACGGACATAACCAAAGCCAAATCACATACGTCTAACGCGGAAATAAGACCGTCAACGGAAGTTTTTGGTTTCACCGCCAGACCCGCCTTAACTCCCATCGAACGAATCTTTTTCAATGCGAGAACGGCGTCCGGGACAGCTTCGAAATGACATGTCACGATATCCGAACCCTGTTCGGCGAACCAAGGCGCGACGTCCAACGGATTGGTCACCATCAGATGCGTATCAACGAAGAAGCCGCGCGACTTGGCGAGTTTGACGAAATCGGGACCGAAGGACAGATTGGGAACGAAATGTCCGTCCATCACGTCCACCGACACCCAATGGCAGCCCGCCGCTTTGACGGCATCAAGCTGATCGCCCAAATGAGCCAAATCCCCGGCGAGCAGCGACGGAACCACGGACACGGTTTTGGATAGTGTCATCACAAATCCCGCTCCTCGACCAAAATTCCGTTCAGATAAATCTTGACCCGCGCGCCGCCGGCGGTCTGCACGGGCACCTCGATCTTCGACCCGGGTTTGCGTAATCCGTTGAACAGCTCCCGCTCGCCGTACTTGTCCACCAGGACGATGCGGACCTGGCTGTCGGAGCCGCCCTGGGCCAGTTCGTAGTGAAAGGTTTTCGTGGCGGCGCTCGGCGCGGCGCCCTTGTGGCCGCTGACGGTGACGGAGACGGAGCCGTCGGGGGAGAGCGCGGCGTCCGGGGCCGGTTCCTGCGTCAGCACGGTGCCGCTGGGAAAAAGGGAACTGGGGTCGGATTTCACGTCCACCTTCATGCCGGCGCCGGCGGCCCAGGCCTGGACCTCGTCCAAGGTCTTGCGCTGGAAGTCCGGCATCAAAGAGACGCCGGCGGGAGGCACGCCGCCCGAGACCACGAGGTTGACCAAGGTGTCCCGCTCGACGCTGGTCTCGCCCTTCGGATCCTGGGAGAGGACCTGGCCTTTCTCGGACTTGAGGGAGTAGGCCTCGCTCACCTCGCCCAAGGAGAGCTGGCTCTGGCGCAGGAGCATCTCCGCGTTGCGCAGGGGCAGGCCTAGCACGGACGGGGCCTGGACGGTCTGCCCGCCCTGGCTGACGACCACGCGGATGGTCTTGCCTTCGCGCACGACGGTGCCCGCCGCCGGTTCCTGGCGCAGGATCGAGGCGATGGGGACCGAGGCGTCGAATTCGACGCCGGTCTTGCGCAGTCCGATGTTCAGGGGAGATAGCATGTCGAGAGCGGCGGCCAACGAACGTCCCTTCAGGTCCGGCACCGTCTGCGTCTTGCGGTTATGAACCAGTCCTTCCATGCCCCAGTTCAGGGCCCAATACGAGAATGCGAGAAACACCGCGCCGACCGCGGCCATTTCCCACGTCAACGCCTTTCCGGTTTTCGCGTTCAAATCGTCCCGTCCATAAACGGCAAAAAGCCGCCGGCGGCCAAACGAAGGCCGTTGGCGAAATCCGCAGCGTTCAGCGTCTTTTTTCCCTCGGGTTGTACGGCCAGGAACCACAGACGGCTGCTGGACCCGCATTCTACCAAAATTCCGCGGTTTCGATCAACGCGGAGCACTCGTCCCGGGCGTCCGGTCCCGGCCGGGTCCGCGGCGGAGGGAAGGGCCGTTTTGAGGACCAGAACCCGCGCTTGGCCGTCTTTTTCCAGCGCCGCCCGCGGCCAAAGCCGGAAGCCTCGGACCAAATCGTGTATTTCTTGCGCCGGACGGTTCAGATCGACGCGGGCATCCTCGCGCTTGATGAGAGGCGCGACGCTGGAAGCGCCTTCCTGCGGGCGGTGGACGACTTTTCCGGACTCCAAGGCGGACAACTCGGACTCCAGCATCTCGACGCCCAGCGCCGTGAGCCTGGCCAACAGTTCGCCCGCGTCCTCGTCCGGATCCACGGGGGTCTCGCGCAGGGCTTGGATGGGGCCGGTGTCCATGCCTTCGTCCAGCCAGAACAAAGTCACGCCGGTCGTCTTCTCGCCCCGAACCAAGGCCCACTGCACCGGCGCGGCGCCGCGGTACTTCGGCAGAAGCGAAAAATGGGCGTTCATGAAGCCGAGTTTCGTCGCGGACAGGGCGTCCGCCTTGAGGATGCGTCCGTAGGCGACGACGACCGCCAGGTCCGCGCCAAGCGACTTGAGTTGGGCGGCGATCTCGGAAGGTTTCGTCGGTTGGAGCACCTTGAGACCGAGTTCCAGCGCCGCGGCCTTCACCGGCGTCGGCGCCGTCTCCAAACCGCGGCCCGCGGGCCGATCGGGTTGCGACACGACGGAGAGCACCTCCGTCTTCCGGGCGAGAAGGCGAAGAAATGGAACGGCGGTCTCGGGCGTGCCGAGAAATATCGTCTTCAAGGAGGATTTATCCACGATGTTCACAGGCCGACCGTCGGCGCCAACAGTCGGCTTAGTCCCAGTTGACCTTCGCGCCTTTGATGACGTCGAGAACCTTCAATCGCTCCTCGAACGGGAGGCGGTCGACGTACAATTTTCCGTCGAGGTGGTCGATCTCGTGCTGGAACGCGCGCGCCAACAGGCCGGCGCCGGTCATCTCCCACGGATTTCCGTCCTCGCCCAACGCGCGCACGCGGACCTTGGCGAAGCGCTTGAGCTTGGAGTAGACGCCGGGCACGGACAGGCAGCCCTCCTCGTCGTCCTGCTCGCCGCCGGAGGAGACGATCTCCGGGTTGATCAAGACCAGGCGTTGGGACCTGCCTTCGGGCTTGACGTCGATGACGGCCACGCGCAGGGACAGGCCGATCTGCGGCGCGGCCAGGCCCACGCCGCGGGCGGCGTTCATGGTGGCCCACATGTCCTTGAGCAGCTTGGGCAGTTCCGGCTTCAGCGCGGCGTAATCGGCGGGGGGGCAGGCCGTCTTGAGGACGCGTTCGCCGTGCTTGGTGATGCGCAGGACGGGCATGGCCTTATAAATCCACCGCGTGCTCGACGCCGGGTCCGACGATGCGGAAGCGCACGGGCTGCTTGCTGTCGGTCGGGAGCGATCCCCAGGTCATGGCCAGGCGCTCAAGCTGGGCGTCGGTGGACAGCTTGGCCGACACCCCGAAGATGACCTCCGAGGCGCCCACGGCCTGCGCGGCCTGGGCGATGGCGTAGAACGGCTCGTTGGAGACGACCAGCATGGGCGTGATGCTCTTGCCGGCCTTCTCGGCAACCTCCAGGACCCGCGTGAACAGTTTCTGCTCGTCCGTGTCCATCTCGATGGTCTCCTCGACCAGGCCCAGTCCTGTGCGGATGCGCGAGGTGAACACCACCATCTCGGTCTTCTCCGAATCCAGCTCCTCCAGCGCCTTGACCACGTGCAGCATGTTCTTCGGGTCGCGGACCGCCACCAGGACGCGGATCGGCTTGTGGAAGGAGCCGCGCACGCGCACCAGGTCATCCTCCTGGCGCAGGTTGAACTTCTCGTGGAGATCGTGAGCGTCGCCGTGGTGTTTCTCGTTCCAATGCTCGGAATAAAGGAATATCCCGAAGAAGACGGCGGTGAAGATGGAGCCGGACACGGTCGCCACGCGCTTGGTGATCAGATTCATCATCGCGGTGCACAACAGGACGACGAAGATCAGGGCCAGCCCGATGGGCCACTCCACGTCGCCGATCCGGATGTTGCCGGGCACGAGGAACTCGCGCGGCTCGCGGTTCTTGAAGCGGAGCATCATGACCGCCATGGTCTTGAAGACGAAGCTCCAGACCACGCCGAACGCGTAGGCCTCGCCCAGCATGTACACGTCACCGCGGCAGAGCAGGATGGTGGCGATCTGGAGGCCCACGATCAGGTTGATCAGGCGGTGCGTGGTCCCGTACTTCTTGTGCAGATCGCGGAACCAATCCACCAAAATGCCGTCCTCCGCCAGGCGATTGAGCACGCCGTTGGCGCCCACGATGGACGTGTTCGCCGCGCCGGCCAGGATCACGACGCCGACCCCGACGACGAACGACTGAAGAAGCAGGCGCGCCCAATGCGGGCCGACCACCGACATGGCCAGGCCGGACAACAGGTTGTCTCCGTACTGGGAAATGCGGATCGAATCGGGAATGATCATCACCGCGAAGAAGCTGACCAAGGAGGTCAGCAGCATGCTGTAGACGAAGATGACCAGGCCGGTCTTCTCCAGGTTCTTGATCTTCGGCGCCTCGATCTCCCGGTAGACCTGGGCCAGGGACTCCTCGCCGGACATGGCCAGCAGCGAGTGCCCGAAGGCCATGGTGATCCCGACGGCGCCGACGGGCTTGAGCCAGGAGATGCTCTTGGCCCAGCCCAGACCCGCGGGGCTGAAGTTCAGCGTCAACGGCGGCAGGGGCGCCGGGTGCAGCCACAGCGTGTAGAAGCACCAGGCCATCATGACCACGGCCATCACCGAGGTCAACTGCATGATGCGCAGGGCCTTGTCGCTGGACTCGTGGATGCCCTTGATGTTCTCCCGCCAGAAATAGAGCGTCGCGGCGATCGCGAACACCATGGCGAACGAGTTCGGGTCCAAGTGCCAGCCGATGCGGAAATGGGGGAACAAGGTGTTCAAAAGGCCCGCCAAGTACTGCCCCCCGGCGACGGCGCTGATCGGACCGGTCAGGACGTAGTCGAACATCAACGCGGAGGCCGACAGCTTGGCGATGGTGCCGCCCATGGCCTCCTTGACGACCTTGTACACGCCGCCGCGCACGAACATGGAGCACGACTCCATGTACACCGCTCGAATCGTGTAGGAAAACGCCATCACGGCCAGGATGAACCAGGGGGCGGACTTGCCGACCGCCTGCTCCACGATGCCGCCGATGTAGTAGGCCGTCGAGGCCAGGTCGCACAGCACGATGGCCGACGCGCGCCAGAAGGAGATGAACGAAAGCATCGCCGTGGTCAGGACGACGACCTCGGTGACGCGCCGTCCCGGGCGGGGCTCAGCCTTCAATTTTTTTGACCATGTCGAGGGCCGCGGCGGGGCCGGAGGCGGAGGTCAGCTGGTCGATGAGGTCGGGTTGGAACAGCGACGACACGCCGCGCAGGAGCTGGAGATGGAGGGGGAAGGCCTCGGGCTTGTTCGGCGAGAAGAACAGGAACACCACGCGGATCGACAGGTCCGCCTGCTTGGGATCGGGGATGGGGGTCTTGAGGACCGCCATCCCGGCCAGGATCCCGTCGATGCCGTCCATCCGGGCGTGGGGAAGGCTCAAGCCCGTGTCCAAGGTCGTCGAGATACCCTGCTCGCGCTCGTTGGCCTTCGCCAGGAAGGCGTCTGAATTCGCGATGCCGGCCTTGCGGCACACGGCCGCGCACAGCTCCTGGAGGACGGCGTTCTTGTCCTGGCCGGCCGGGGGATAAAGGATCACGGCTTCGCTGAGCAGGGGGGCCACCTTCAGTCCCTTCGGAGCCCGCGAGGCGGGACCGGTTTTCTTGGACGTCGCGGACGGTTCGGGGGCCTTCTTCTGAAACCAGGACATGGGGGCTGCCGACGCTATTATGGCACACCCCTCCCCCGGTGTCAAATCGGCTAGAATTCCGGGTATGGAAGGCCCCCGGCCCCTGAGCGGACGCACGGTGATCGTCACCCATGCCCGCGCCGTTTCGTCGCGCCTGACGGGACGTTTGCGCGCGCTGGGAGCCGCCGTCGTCGTCGCGCCGCTGATTCGGGTCGTTCCGCCCCGGTCCCGGCGCCGTTTGGACGAGTCCCTGCGCCGCCTCGGCCGTTTCGACGCGGTCGTGTTCGCCAGCGCCAACGCCGTGGAGGCCTTCTTTCGCCGTTCCGCGACCGTCCTGAAGAAGACGCCGGTCGCCCCGCGCTTCGTCGCCGCCGTCGGTCCCGCGACGGCCGCCGCCTTGGCCGCCAGGGGCTGGAGAGCGTCCACGGTCCCGAAGGACCGCCGCGCCGAGGGCCTGGCCGCCGCCCTGCGCCTGCCCCGCGGCTCCCAGGTCCTGATTCCCCGCGCCGAAAGAGGAAGGGAAGCACTTCCCCGGCTGCTGAAGGCCGCCGGCCAGCGCGTCACCGTCGTCTCGGCGTACCGGACGGCGCCGGACCGGGCCGGCCGCCGGACGCTGCGCGCCGCGCTGGCGGACGGCGCCGACGCCGTCTGCTTCGCCTCCGGTTCCGCGGCCGCCTCCGCGGCCGCGGCCCTGGGGCCGGTCCGCCTGCGCCGGGCCTTCCGCGCCGCCGCGGCCGTCGCCATCGGCCCCACGACGGCCGCCGCCTTGCGCGCGCGCGGCGTCATCCCGGTCACGGCCCGCTCCGCCGACGACCGGGGCCTGACGGACGCCGTGGTCCGCGCTCTCCGGAGGAAGCCGTGACGCGGCGGGACGTCCTGCGGGACGCCTTGGCGCGGGCCGGCCGCGTCCTGACCCGCCATTTCGGAAAAGTCACCTACCGTCAGAAGCGGCGCGCCGACCTGCTCACCATCGCCGACCTGGAAAGCCAGAAGGTCATCTTGACCGCGATCCGCCGCGCCTTCCCGGGAGACGACTATAAGGCGGAGGAGGACGAGGTCAAGCTCACCGGCGCCGACTACCGCTGGCTGATCGATCCGCTGGACGGCACCACGAACTACGCGCACTCCTACCCCGCGTCCTGCGTCTCCATCGGCGTCCTGCGCCGCGGGGTTCCCGTGCTGGGCGGCGTGTACGATCCGTCGCGGCGCGAGCTGTTCCTGGCCGAAAAAGGAAAGGGCGCCACGCTCAACGGTCGCCGGATCCACGTCACGGCGACGCGGCGCGTGGCGGACTCCCTGCTGATCACCGGCTTCGCCTACGACCGGGCGGAGCGCGCCGACTACTACCTGGCCCGCTTCAAGGCCTTCCTGATCCGCAGCCACGACGTGCGCCGCTCCGGCAGCGCCGCGCTGGACCTGGCCTGGATCGCCGCCGGCCGCGCCGACGGATTTTGGGAGTACCGGCTCAACCCCTGGGACGTGGCCGCCGGCTGGCTTCTGGTCCAGGAAGCCGGAGGCAAGGTCAGCGACTTCGCCGGAAAGCCCTGGGCGAGGATGGAGGACATGGGCGTCCGGACCTTGGCGTCGAACGGCCGCGTCCATGCCGAGATGCTGCGGATATTGAGGAGCGTGAGATGAACGAGACCTTGATCCTGGCCGGGGCGCGCACGCCGTTCGCGGCCTGGTCGCACGGGACCACCGGGGCGGGCGCTCCCGGCGGCGCGCTGAAGGACCTGGATCCCTTCGACCTGGGAGCCGCCGCGCTGACCGGCGCGCTGGCCCGCGCCGCGCGCAAGCCGGCCGACCTGGCCCATGTGACTTTCGGAAATATGTACCAGGCGGGTCCGCACGGCTGCTACGGGGCGCGCTACGTGACTCATCGCGCGGGCTGTCCTCCGGAGACGACCGGGGTGGCCGTGAACCTGGCCTGCGGCACCGGGCTACTCGCCCTTAAAACCGCGTCTGACGCGGTGGCGCGAGGGGAGGCCGCGCTGGCCGCCGCCGTGGGCGCGGACGCTCCCAGCCGCCTGCGCCGGGATATCTTCGTGCCCTCCTTCACCGATATCTCCTGCGGACTTCATATCGCCGCCACGGCGGCGACCTTGGCCGTTGAGAAGGGGCTCACCCGGGAGGCCTTGGACGCCTGGGCGTTGCGCTCCCATGTGAAAGCGCGCGAATCGGAGTCCTTGTTGGCCGCCGAAATCGTCCCGGTCGCGGGCCTGACCGCGGACGACGCCGTGCTGGCCGAACCCACGCCCGCCGCTTTCGCCGGGGCCCGGCTCCTTTTCCAGGACGGAACGACCTTGATGACCCACGCGAACGTCCACGGCATCGTGGACGGCGGCGCCGCGTTGATCCTGGCCGCGCCGAAGGCCGCCACGGGGCGCGCCCTCGGCCGCGTGGCGTCGTGCGCGTTGGTGGGCGTGCCGCCGGAGAGGATGGCCTACGCCGCCGTTCCCGCGATCCGCAAGGCGTTGGAAAGCGCCCGCTGGCGCGTGTCCGACGTGGACCTATGGGAGATCAACGAGACCTTCGCCGCGCAGACGCTCCTCGACGCCGCGGAATTGGGGATTCCCGAGGAAAAAATCAACGTCCGCGGCGGGGCGATCGCCCTCGGCCATCCTTTCGGCGCCACGGGCCTGCGGCTGGTCCTGTCTTTGCTCCTCGAACTGCGGCGCCGCGGCCTGCGGCGGGGCTGCGCGGCCATCTCCGTGGGCGGGGGGCTGGGGATCGCGGTGTGCGTCGAGGCGCTCTAAAGACGAAACCGGTACAAAGACCGGGGGCCGACCGTCAGGATGCGATCGGCGTACCGCGCGAGCGTCGCATGCATCAAGTCCGCCGCGCGCGGCCCATAAGTCGGTAGGTCGGGACTTTCCCAGTCCACGGACACGTGAGTGATCCCCAGGGCGCGCGCCGACGCGCGCAGAGCATCCGGTCCGTCCAGGTCGTCATAAGACAGCACACCCTGGTAGATCGGGTTCCCGCAGACCGCGTCGGCCTTCAGGAGGCCGCTCAGGCATTCGCTGAACAGAAGAACGCGCGATCCGGGGCCGGCCGAGGCCAGCGCCGCGTCCGCAGCGCGGAAATAAGTGTACGAGTCCAGGGACCTTTCCAGATACATCTCCCGCGGCGGGACGCCGGGGCGCAACGTCGACCGCACCTCCAGCACCGCGAACAATTGGTTGTTCCCGCCGGCGTACACGGCCGGAAACAAGCCGACGGCCAGCGCGGCGGAATAAAAAAGCGAGCGCCCGGATCGCTCCCATGCCCAAGCCGCCGCCAGCGCCGCCGCCGGGAAAACGGGAATCAAGTAGCGCCACGCCTCGTAGCTCCAAGCCACGGCGGCGCCGTGCGCCGCGGCGAGCGCTGCCAGGAGAAGGAGGAATGCCGGGACGGGCGTCGCGGCGAACGCTGCTGCGGCGGCAGGGATGAGAAGAAATTGCGGCCCCTGGCGGAGCGCGAACGCGAGAGTCGTCGCGTGGGGCCAGGCGCTGGACGCGACGAACAGCATGGCGACGTGCGGCGAGTGCCAGCTCGCGCCGAACAACGACGAGGCGAGCGGCCAGACGGGGTTCCCCATCTCGAGCCATGTCTTCGCGAACCACGGGGCGGACGGGATCAGAGCCGCGGCCGCGAACTTCGCGGCATCGACCGCGCGGCGCTTAACGGAGCGGGGAACTCCGGCGAAGAACGCCAATCCGGCCAACGCGGCCGCGTCGAACGCGCCGATCAGCTTGACGGACGCCGCCAGACCCGACAGCAACCCCGCCAGCGCGAGCCGGCGGCTGTCCGAAGGGCCGCTCTGCGCTCGTCGCAACCAATAGAACGCGAGGAAGACATACAGCGCCCACCACGATTCGACGCGCGGCTCGCCGATGAAGTTCGCCACGACGGGTTGCGCCAAAAGCACCGCGGCCGCGGCCCACGCGGCCCTCCGGTCGATCCATCCGGCGGCGGCGGCTCCCACCGCCGAGATCCAGGCCGCCGTCGCGGTCCAATGCAGGAGCGATGCAGCCGAATCGAGACCCAAAGCCTCGGCCGGCAGGTAGAGCAGCGACGCCGCGTGAGGCCATTGCGCGAAAATGAGCCACGGGTCGGCCGCGATGCGGCCTGCCTTCAGATAATTCCTCGCCAGAGGGAGATGATAAACGAGAACATCGTAATCGGACACCGGTGCGAGGGCGTGGATGAAGCCCGAGAAGAGCACATGAGCCGCCACCCCCTGGAAGACGGCCTCCCAACGATCGGACGGAACGGCCGCGGAGCGAATCGAGCTCCGTCGCGACCACGCGCCGCGGACGGCCAAGACGGCGGAAACGACGGCGGTGGCCGCGAGAGCGCCGGGACGCAGCAGACCCCGCACGCCAAGGAGTAATATGATCCCGGCGATCGCGCCGGCGCCCGCCGCGAAAGCCGTCGCCTCAGAAACGAGCCCGTCGTCGTCCGCGGCGAAAGCGCGAAGGAATGTCCACCCGAGGCCCCAAGCGACGAAGGCGAGCGCGGCCCCGGCGGCGACGGCCGCGGCGGCGTTCACCAGGGCCTGCACGGGCGCAGGTGCCGTCGGGTGCAGGGCGAGGTAGGCAAGCACGCCCCGATCACCCCACACCGTCAACAATCCAAAAACGGCGAGACGCAGGACCGCCGGCCGCGGCATCCGCTCCGTTAGGGATGGCACGTTGGGTTCAGAACCGGAAGGCGAGGGTGACGCGGTTCGCGGAGCCCAGCGCGCCGAGCGCCACCCAGGCGTAGTCCACGCGGACCGCCGCCATGTCCAGCCCGGCGCCGAACGACGCGCCGGCGAAGCCGTCCACGTCGCGGCCGCGGTTCTGGTCGTAGCCCGCGCGCAGGGCGGCCGACCAGGGCTTGGCGGAATTGACCATGGCCGCGGGGAAGCGGGCCTCGAAGCCCATCGTCACGTACGGGTCCTGGTCCACGGGAAACACCACGTCCAGCGCCGCGTCGAAATTCGGGCTGGCGTGCCACAGGCCGCCGGCGCGCGCGCGCAGCGGCAGGGGATCGGCGGTGGAGCCCAGCTTCAACGGGGGTCCCAGGTTGGACACGGCGCCGCCCACGTCCAGCGGTCCCTCGCCCAGGTCGGTCACGTGCCGGGCCAGCACGCCGAAATCCACCGCTCCGGTGGTGCCGTGGAGGGTGCTCAACGTGGAGCGGATGGCCTTCACGCCGGCGCCGATCGCCACGGGGCCGACGCGCCGCGCGTAGCCGACGCCCGCCGCCAAATCCATGGGGGTGAAGCTGCCGTTGGCGTTGCCCAGCGCGTCGTAGGTGGTCTGGGCCGACTGGGACTGGTCCACGAAGCCCGCGGCCAAGGCGCCGTCGCGGCCCAGCGGCCGGGCGTACGCGGCCGAGCCCTGATAGGCCGATTCGACCAAAGCGTCGTAGCCGACCGAGACTTCGGAGGGAGATTCCGGCTCCATCCGCGCCAGGGCGGCGGGATTCAAGAACAAGGATTCGGCGCCCTGGGACGACGCGGCCAAGGTTCCGCCCATGGCCGCCGTGCGCGCGCCGAACGGGTCGCGCAGGAAAGCGGCGCCCGTCGAGCCGGCGGCCTTGGCGGAGAAGGCGCCGTCGGGGAGGATTCCGGACCGGGCCGGGCTCGCGAGGGCGAACAACGCCGCCGCGAAAAGGAAATTCAGACGGGCCAGACCGGCCCCCGGCGCGGCTTCTCCTCGGCCTCGGCGGCGGGCGGAGCCGTTTTTTCCGCGGCGGGCGGGACCGCCTTCTCCGCCGCGGGCGCGACGTCGGAGCCGAAAACGGATTCGAGCGTGGGTTCCATGCGGATGGTCGCCTCGGGCTTCGTATCCACGACCCGCTCGAGCTTCTTTTCCACGACCGGTTCCGGAACCGAGATTTGGACGGTGACCGGCGTCGGGGCGGGAGTGGGGGCGGGTTCGAGGGCCGGTTCGGGGGCGGCCTTCTTGGCGCGCTTGGGAGCCTCCGCCGGGGCCGAGACCGCGCCGGACTTCAGCTCGGCGACCGCGGACGCCAACTCGCCCAATTTCTCGATCAGGGCTTCGTCGCGCGCGGTGATGGCGTTCACGCGCTGGGACAGATCGCGCATCTCGCCGTGCAGTTCGTAAAGATGGGTCTGGATGTTCTGCAGATAGACGACGGCGGGACTGATGCCGCCCGGGGTCGTCCGTTCGCTGGCCGCGGGCGCCGGGGCGGGAGCGGGGGCGGGGGCGGGAGCGGGCGCCTTCGGCTCCGGCTTCTCGGCGACCACGGAGGTCAGCTTCGGAGCCGGGGCCGGCTCGTCGGGGATGTACACCGGGCGCACCGCGGCATGCGCCTCGACCTCGGGCTCGGGAGCCGCGTCGCGGCCGTCCACGGCGTCGGCCGCCGCGCGATACTGTCCGAGCAGGAAGAAGAACAGGACTCCGCTCACGAGGAGCCCCGCGGATGAGATGTAGAACCAGCCGTCCGCCCAGAGTGCCTGCATATACAAGGAATGGTATCCGTGCCGGG
>JAGWMT010000416.1 GCA_028871595.1 Elusimicrobiota bacterium | reverse complement strand
AAAATAGAGGCCGAAATCGAACAGGCTCGCGGAGACCGGCTTGCCGTCCACGAGGAAGTGCTTCTCCTCCAGGTGCCAGCCGCGCGGCCGGCACAGCAGGACGGCGGTCTTTTCCTTGAGCGCGTAGGCCTTGCCCTCGGGGCTGGTGAAGGAGATCGTCCGGCGGATCGCGTCCGACAAATTGATCTGGCCCTGGAGGGTGGCCTCCCAGGCCGGAGAGTGGGAGTCCTCGAAGTCCGCCATGAACACCTTGGCGCCCGAGTTCAGCGCGTTGATCACCATCTTGCGGTCCACGGGCCCCGTGATCTCGACGCGGCGGTCGCGCAGATCGGCGGGGGCGGGGCGAACCGTCCAGTCGCCGCGGCGGATGTCCGCCGTTTCGGCGGGAAAATCCGGGAGCTCGCCGGCGTCGAGGCGCGCCTGGCGTTCGCGGCGCGCGGCCAGCAGCTCCCGCCGGCGCGCGCCGAACCGGCGCTCCAAGCCCGAAACGAACGCCGCGGCTTCCGGCGTCAAAACCGAATCATGAGACTCGACGACGGCGGATTTCGGCTGGGGCGGGTTCATGGCGAAGGTAAGCCCATTAAGGCACTCTTCGCCGGGACGCGTCAAGGAATTAACGTCCCGGACCCTTGATTATTTTCCGGAAGGGGGTAAACTACGCGGATGCGGATGCTCCTGGTCCCCGCGGCGGCCCTGCTTCTGTCCGGGTGCTTCATCGAGCCGAGCGACGCGTCGCGGGGCCCGATCCCGCCGGAGGCGGCCGCGACCGACGCGATGATCGCGTCGGAACTGGCTTCCTTGGGCGCCCTCGACGTCGGGTTTCCACGCCGTTATGACGGCGCCGCCCGCCTCGCCGGGCTGTCGAGCGGGTCCGAGTTGATCGCGGCTCTGGAGGGCGATTGTCTGGCGCCGCGCGATCTGGAACGGTTCGCCGACGCCCGCGGTTTGACGGTCGCGACCGCGCGGCTGTACTTGAGCCGGCGTTTCGGCGCCCGCATTTGTCGTTGACGCGCGTTTTCGCGCTGAAAAAAAGACGGTAAAGTCGGTAAAAAGTCGGTTGCGACGTCTTGCGCAGCGCGCGCGCCGGGCTTATACTGAACACATGGCACCCAAGGTCAAAGCGGCTCTGAGTTGGATCTCCGAGGCGACGTCGATCGCGCTGACGTTCGCCGTCGCGGCCACCGTGGCGTACGGCTTGCTGTTCGTCGATTTCACGGGGAACGGCCGGTTGTGGGACGCGCTGCTGGGCGTGGCGCAGAACGCGGTGCCCGCCGCGACTTCGAGCAACGTGACGGCGCAGATGCGCCGGGTTCCGGTGCGTCCTCCGGACATGGAGCAGGAAGCGCAGAACCATATGCTGGTCATGCCCGAGGTCCCGGCCCAGGAAATTCAGGTGGCCGTCGCGGCCCCGGCGCCCGTCGCCGCGTCCGACGCGCTGACGGACGCGCCGGCCGACCGGACGGCCGGCAAGGACTGGCGCGTCCATCTTCAGGGGCAACTGCGGACCTTCTCCGTGTACGGCCAGGGGGAGCAGAGCAGTTCCGCCGTGGCGTCCGTCGGCTCGGCGCCCGCGGCGAGCGGCGGAGGTGCTTCGGCGCCCACTCCCGCGGCGGCCGGATCCGCCTACCGCACGGGCATCGGCGCCGGGGCGCGCCCGGGCATCGGCAGCCACGTGGCGAACGTGTCCGGCGGAACCGAGGACGGCGTGCGGAACTTCCGCTAGTCCTTTTTCGGGGCGACGAAGGGGACGGCGAAGTCCTTCCCGGTCAAAGTCACGGACTTGACGTCCTTCGCGGCGAAGCGCAGGCGTTCGTCGGAATCCTTGCGCAGGATCTCCACGTAGGGCTCGCCTTTCAGGGGCGTCACCTCGCGGTTGAACAGAAAGCCCTCGACGGCCGTCCCGTCGTTCAGGGTCAACGTCACGTGGCCGCGGTAGTCGTACGCGATCTCGATCTGCTCGGCGACTTCCTTCGAAACGCT
The DNA here is from genome assembly GCA_028871595.1 of Elusimicrobiota bacterium. The sequence goes on along the minus strand of JAGWMT010000416.1, from coordinate 209 downwards.
CATGTGCTCTCCTAGCCGATCAGAGCCGTGAGGCTCTCCACGGTCTTGTCCCAATCGGCGTCGGCGGCGCCGCCCTGCGCGAAATCCGCGCGGCCGCCCGCCGAGCCGCCGTTGGCCGCGGCGAACGCCTTGGCGATCTTGGCCGCGTCCACGCCCTTGGCGGCCAGGTCCGCGGTGGCCGCCAGCACGAAGCTGAGCTTCCCGCCGCC
>JAGWMT010000075.1 GCA_028871595.1 Elusimicrobiota bacterium | reverse complement strand
CGGCGGTCATCGACCCGCCGCGCGCCGGTCTTCACGCCAACGCGGTGAAGGCCCTGCTCGACTCCGCCCCGCCGGTGCTCTTCTATGTTTCGTGCAATCCCGACGCCCTGGCGCGGGATCTCAAGGCGTTGGCCCCGCTGTACGCCGTCGAGCGTTTGGTCTGCGTGGACCTGTTCCCGCACACCGACCACGTCGAGACGGTCGCCTGGCTGACCCGTCGGGGTCAGGCTTCAACTTAATCAACTTATTCTGGCCTGCAGTGACGGCGGCGGATGAAGTATAATGGATTTCGCTTCAGGCCTTCTTTTGCGCTCGTAACACAAAGGATAGTGTGCTGCCCTGCGAAGGCAGATATCCAGGTTCGATTCCCGGCGAGCGCAATGGACGGCTTGGGGCTTTTCTTATTTAGGGACGATTTCTCGACGAGGAATCTCGGCGGCCCTTCGATAATTTCGCGGTGAGTATGCCCCGCGCTTCGCTGCCCGAGTTAACGTAGATACCCTTGATCTGGCCCTGTATCGGCCTTTCAAAGATGATTCTGGGGTTATATGGGATCATCGATCTTTGCACATCAAGGCGGGCAAAGAGTTCGCATTCGAGACAGCTATTCGGTGAAATGTCACGAATGGCTACACTTGAAGATGATCGTCGAATCGGGTGGCCGCGACATGACTGTTCAGGAGGCCGACACGACTGAGGATGAGTCAAAATTCGCGTTTTAGCGGGAATTCCTGTGCTCGTTGTAGATCCGTTCGATAATCGCCGCGGCACCGTTCTTATCCAATTTCCCCGAGGCGACCTTCCACGTGACGCCTTCCAGTTCGTCCTCTCCGCCCATAACCGCGTAGCCGTTGAGCTCAAGGAACGTCAGAGCAGCGGCGAACGCAGCCCTCTTATTTCCATCGATGAAGGGATGGTTTTGGACGATGTGATAGAGATAGGCCGCCGCCATCTCGAATGGGAAGGCATGGAAGAATTCCTCGCCGGCCCCTGATTGAGGCATGGCGAGGGCAGCTTCGGCCAGGCCGAGGTCCCTGATCCCGGGACTTCCGCCGAATTCGCGGATCAAGTCCTCATGGAATTCAAGGACCTCGGTGAGCGTCGGGAACTTCGGAGACACTCAGGCCGCCAGGTTCTTCAGGGCGCGGGAGAAGCGCTTCTTCACGGCATGATAGGCCTTCCGAACCTCTTGCGCCTTTTTGGGATCCGAGACGGGGGAAACGACGAGATTCTTCCCGTCGGTGGTGATCTCCAAGGGCGTTTCCGAGGTGATCTTGAGAATCGAGAGAATGGCCTTGTCGATGACGATCGCCTCGCTGTTTCCGACCTTGGTGAGAAACTTGACCATGACATCCTCCGTTATATACACCGTTATTATTATGGTAATAACAAGTATTGTCAAGTGGTCGGGTGCGCCGGGAAATTCCGCACAAAAAAGTGGACAGTTTAATCGCGCGAAAATTCGGGAATTAATCGCGCGGACTCGGAAAGTGCATTTTATTTAAGAATCTATTTGGGATCGGATTTCACGGAAATTCCCAATTCGTCTGCCCTGCGAAGGGATCTTCGGGCGGACGCCCCTTGACTCTATACTAGAGTATAGGGTCTACACTTCAAATGGGAGTGATCGATGAGAGAGCGATACTTGACAATCGGGGCGATCGCGAAGAAGGCCGGCGTGAACATCCAGACGGTGCGTTATTACGAGCGCCGGAATCTTCTCGTTCCGGACGGCCGCCGCGATTCGGGCTATCGTCTCTATTCGGATGCCGCGAGCACGAAGCTCCGATTCATTAAGAACGCGCAGGAGCTCGGGTTCACGCTGGACGAGATTCTGGGGCTGCTGAAGCTGCAGGTGAGGCATCGATCGCAGTGCGCTGAAGTCAAGCGGAGAGCGCAAGAAAAGCTGGCCGATGTTGAAACCAAAATCGCGGCTCTCAAGAATCTCGAAAAGACGCTTAAAGGCCTCATTAAGACTTGCCGCGCGCGAACGCCCACCGACCCTTGTCCGATATTGCGGACCCTGGAGCTCGACGATCGAGACGCGGTGCTTCGTCCAAGGAGTCGATTATGAAGGAAAATATTTCAGCCGTAGGCGCTGTTCTTTCGGCCGTTTTGGCTTCGATCTGCTGCGTAGGGCCGCTGGCTCTCGGAGCGTTGGGTCTTGGCGGCGTCGGATTCGCCATCGGGCTCGAGAAATACCGCCCCTATTTCCGTCGCGAAACCTGCGCCGACGGGAGCTGCAAAGTCGGCTCCGGAAGCAGCGCTGCGAAGGGGGCGCTTTGGGCCATAGCCTTCGCCGTGGCGGGGATCGCGTCATTCCCATCGTGGGCGCCTCTGTTGGTTCGTCATGCCCCGCCTGCCGCCGAGGCGAATGCCGAGACGATCAAATTCGCCGTCTCAGGCATGGATTGCGCCGCCTGCACGCTCGGGATCGAGAAGTCGCTCAAGAAGGTCCCTGGCGTAAAAGACGCCTCGATCGACTTTAAGAAGGGCGAGGCCACGGTCTATGCCGAAAAAGGGCGCGTCGCCGCCCAGGATCTGATCCAGGCGATTCGATCCTCAGGACCTTATTTCGCTCAGATGGAGAAGGTGAACTGAAATGCCCGGAAACGAAGAATGTTGCCGCCCAGGGGCGATGAGCGGCCCTTGTCCTGGTTGCGGGACTGTCGGCCATCCGATCGGCGCGATAACTCTGCAAAATCATCTGCCGAGCGAGCGGCAAGCCGATTTCGGCCCGCGAGGTAGTTTCTGCGCCGCTCCGGCCTGCGACGTCGTCTATTTCAATCCCGGCGGCAAGACCATCAAGCGCGGCCAAACCGTCCGGCCCGTGACGGTGAAGGAACAAGGGGGGGAAGTGCCTGTCTGTTACTGCTTCGAATTCAGGCGAGGAGACCTTCGTCGCGACCTGGAGGAGAACGGAGCGACGGGCATTCCGGACGAGATCAAGAAGGGGATCAAAGACGGGCGCTGTGATTGCGAGCGAAAAAATCCGCAAGGGACCTGCTGTCTCGGGAACGTCGCTGCGGCCGTCAAACTCATCCAGCAAGAGACGGCGCGGCGAAGATAGATGCCTCGCACTTGCGCTGCGCCGCCTTCCGCTTGACGTCTCCATTTTTTCTATGCGAAGTTTAGTTAAGGCGCGGCTTCACGCCCGTCTGCGGCCGGACATGACCTAAAGAAAGAGCCCTCCATTTCTGGAGGGCTCTGACGCTTCTTTGCGGCGCCGATGCCGTTACTTCAGGTCGAAGCGGTCGAGCATCATCACCTTGTTCCAGGCGGCCACGAAGTCGTCGACGAACTTCTTCTTCCCGTCCGCGGCCGCGTAGACTTCCGCGACGGCGCGCAGCTCCGAGTGCGAGCCGAAGATGAGGTCGACGGGCGTCGCGGTCCATTTGAGCGCGCCGGTCTTCCGGTCGACGCCCTCGTAGAGCCCTTCGGTCGTAGACGACTTCCGCCATTTCGTCGACATGTCGAGCAGGTTGACGAAGAAGTCGTTGCTCAGCACTCCCGGCCGGCTCGTCAGGATGCCGTTCGTCGAGCCGCCCGAGTTCGCGCCCAAAGCGCGCATGCCGCCCACGAGCACGGTCATCTCGGGGACCGTCAGCGTCAGCAGGTCGGCCCGGTCGACGAGCATCTCCGTCGGCGACATCGGGCTGCCTTCTCCGTAGTAGTTGCGGAAGGCGTCCGCTTTCGGCTCGAGCACGGCGAACGAATTCACGTCGGTCTGTTCCTGCGACGCGTCCATGCGTCCCGGCGTGAAGGGGACTTTCACCGCGTATCCGGCGTCTTTCGCCGCCTTTTCGACGCCGGCGGCTCCGCCCAGAACGATCAAATCCGCCAAAGACACCTTCGTCCCGTCCTTACGGGCCGCGTTGAAGGACTTTTGAACGCCCTCGAGGCGTTCGAGAACCTTCGCCAGCTCCTGCGGGTCGTTGACCGGCCAGTCCTTCTGCGGCGACAGGCGCAGGCGGGCGCCGTTGGCTCCTCCGCGCTTGTCCGTGCCGCGGAAGGAGGCGGCGGACGCCCACGCGGTTCGAACGAGCTCCGGCACCGTCACGCCGGACTCGAGGATCTTCTTCTTGAGGTCCGCGATCTCGCGCGCCCCGATCAGCTTATGATCGACGGCCGGGATGGGATCCTGCCAGATCAAAGCCTCCGCGGGGACTTCGTCGCCGAGATAGCGCGTCCGCGGTCCCATGTCGCGATGGGTCAGCTTGAACCAGGCCTTCGCGAACGCGCGTTGGAACTGGTCCGGGTTTTTCTGGTAGCGCTTGGCGATCTTCTGGTAGTTCGGATCGAACTTGAGAGCCAGGTCCGTCGTGAACATGATCGGAGCGTGACGCGCGTTCGGATCATGCGCATCCGGGACGGAGGCCGCGGCCTGCCCGCCCTTCGGGATCCACTGAATGGCGCCTGCCGGGCTCTTCGTCTTCTCCCAATCGAAGGCGAAAAGCTTCGTCAGGTATTCGTTGCTCCACTGCGTCGGATGGCTCGACCACGATCCTTCCAGTCCGCTCGTGATCGTGTCCCCGGCGTTGCCTTTTCCGCAATTGTTCTTCCAGCCCAGGCCCTGCTCCTCGATTCCCGCTCCCGCAGGCGCCGGGCCGAGGCACTTGGCGGCGTCGCCGTTGCCGTGGGCTTTGCCGAAGGTATGGCCGCCCGCGATGAGGGCGACGGTCTCCTCGTCGTTCATCGCCATGCGTCCGAAGGTTTCCCGGATGTCCTTGGCGGCGGCGAGAGGGTCGGGGTTGCCGTTGGGGCCTTCCGGGTTCACGTAGATGAGCCCCATCTGGACGGCGGCGAGAGGCTTCTGCAGCTTGCGATTGCCCGAGTAGCGCGCGTCGGCGAGGAACTTCTTCTCCGGGCCCCAATAGACGAGATCGGGCTCCCAGGCGTCCACGCGTCCGCCGCCGAAGCCGTAGGTCTTGAAGCCCATCGATTCGAGGGCCACGTTCCCCGTCAGGACCATGAGGTCCGCCCATGAGATCTTGCTCCCGTATTTCTGCTTGATCGGCCACAGCAGGCGCCGCGCCTTGTCGAGGTTCGCGTTGTCGGGCCAGCTGTTGAGCGGCTCGAAGCGCTGCTGCCCTTCACCGGCTCCGCCGCGCCCGTCGAGGGTGCGGTAGGTGCCGGCGCTATGCCACGCCATCCGGATGAAGAACGGGCCATAGTTGCCGTAATCCGCCGGCCACCAGTCCTGCGACGTCGTCAGCACTTTCTTGATGTCCGCCTTCACCGCGTCGAGGTCGAGCTTCTTGAACTCCCGCGCATAGTCGTACTGCTTGCCCATCGGATTCGACTCCGCGGCATGCTGCCGGAGGGGGGAGAGATCGAGGCGCTCCGGCCACCAGAATTGATTCGACGTCATCGGCCGATCGGCGGGCGCTGTCGTTGGCGCGGCGCTTTCGGCGGCAAATCCGATCTGCGAAAGAACGAGAGCGGCGATCACGGCTCCGGTCAGCTTGATTTTTAACATGTTGTCCCCTTGTGAAATGGCGTGTTCGCGCGTCTATGACCGGCGCTGATCCAGGGCCGCCTGGTAGCGGTCCGCGTGCTCCTTCTCGACCGTCGTCAGGTGCGCGAAGCGGCGCCGCGCCTGCTCGAGCATGGCCGTGAAAGTCGCGTCGTGCCCGGCGGACTCCGCCGCCTGCTCGCGGAATTCGGCCTCGGCCGACGCCTCGGCTTCCGCCTTGGCCTGCTGCTCGAAGCCGGGGTACATCACCGTGTGCTCGTAGCGCTCGCCCGCGATCGCGGCTTCGAGAATCTTCTCCACCGTCATGTCCTTGGCGGGGTAAAGCAGCGCGAGATGCGCATGAGCGTGGCCGGTCTCGGCGTCGGCCGTATCCTCGAACAATTTGGCGACCTCCTCGTCGCCCAACTGCCGCGCGATCTTGGCGAAGTACAGGTACTTCCGGTTGGCCATGGACTCGCCGGCGAACGCCGCCTCGAGATTCTTTTTCGTCTGCCCCAGCTTCTCCTCGGTCTTCACTATATCCCCCCTAAGGTTAGACTCGTTCTAATCATGCGCGCAAAAAAAGATCACTTGCCCCAATCGCCGCGAAGAAGGATGTCCATCCGACGGACCGTCGCGCGGTTGCCGGGCTTGAGGCTGACCGACACCTCGCCGGCGGGAAGATCGTAAAGCTTCCCCGATTTTTCGTCCAGGAAGTGATTGTGAGCCTCGATGTTCTGATCGTAGATGACGCTGGCGGAATGGGGAAGACGGAACTCGCGCAGCAGACCGGCCTGGACCAGCACGGCCAGCGTGTTGTAGACCGTCGCCATGCTGAGCTTGGGGAAATTCGTGTCGGTCCAATTCTTGACGTCTTCGGCGGTCGGATGGTCCGCGGAGCAGAGAACGAATTGGGCGATGGCGATGCGCTGCGCCGTCGGTCTCACGCCGGCTTGGGTCAGCCGGGATTCGATCTCGTGGGGGGTGAGGCAATGAGGTTTCACAAGTTTAGTTTACATCTAATTTTAGAATCTGTCAATAATAATTTAATACATGAGATCGATCCAGGGCGAAAGCGCCGCGATATTTCGAATTTCGCGAATTGCGAAATGCGATATTACCTGCTATACGATGTTCCAAGCGGGTTTGGAGGGTCACTTGGGCTTTGGGCCGGATGTGAGCGATCGCCTTGATCGATGGCTCGGCATCGCGCGGCGAATCGCCGCGTCAAGCTGATATGGCGGTCCCAATCTGAGAGGCGGCGTCGAATTGCGGCTTCAGACGTCGCTGGATAAGATTTTGACCGGTATCGTGCGGCACGACGATTATTTCGATGCGGTGATGTGCAACCCGCAAATGGGCGAATTTGAACCGGCGTTCGTCGGCCGTATGATTCAGGAAAGCACGGCGTTCAAGACGAAGGCCGGCGCCGTTTCGCGGCGGACGATCGATATGGCGCAGGGCCAGAAACGAAGCCGGATCGTCGCCTGGACCTTTCGCGGGGAATTAGGCGCAAAAAGCGGGAAGAAGGACGGCGGCGCTTCCTGATAACCTGACGGCATGAAGATCAATCCACAGAAGGCCTGGACGGCGGTGACGACGCGCGATGTGCGCGCGGACGGAACGTTCGTGTTCGCCGTGAAGACGACCGGCGTCTATTGCCGTCCATCGTGCGCGTCCCGGCGGGCGCTGCGCGACAACGTGTCGTTCTTCCGGGATCCCGCCGCCGCCGAGAACGCCGGCTACCGCGCCTGTCGGCGCTGCCGGCCGCGAGACGAGGCAGGAGCCGAGGCGAGCTTGGTGCGCGAGGCGTGCCGAATCATCGTCGCGCGCGCCAAAACGGAAGAGAGGCTCCTCATCGCCGACGTGGCCCGGGAGTTGAAGGTGTCTCCCTCCAAGTTGAGCCGCCTGTTCTTCCGGCACGCGGGGACGACCCCGAAAAAATATTCGGTCGCCCGGCGCTTCGACGCGTTCAAGCGCGGGGTCCGTTCCGCCGGCGTCGTCGAATCTCAGTATGAGGCGGGCTTCGGTTCGCCCAGCCGTTTGTACGAGGCCGCGCGGGGTTATCTTGGCATGACGCCCGGCGTCTTCGCGAGAGGCGGCGCCGGCGAGACGATCTCGTTCGGTTATGCCGCTTCGCCGGTCGGGGAGCTGTTGATCGCCTTTGCCGCCAAGGGGTTGTGCTCCGTTGAATGGGGCGACTCCCGAGAGATATTGGAAAAACGCCTGCGCGCGCGTTTCCCGCGCGCGACGCTGCGGTATGACGCCAAGGCCGCGGCCAAGGCGGGGCATTCGCTGTCTGCCGCGATGAACGCGAAGTCCGCCGTTGCGAGTTTGGCGGTAGATCCGCGCGGGACCGCGTTCCAACGTCTCGTTTGGGACGCGCTTCGACGCATCCCCGCGGGACGCACCAAGACGTACGCCGAAGTCGCCCGGGACATCGGCCGCCCTTCCGCGGCCCGCGCCGTCGCGCGCGCGTGCGCGACGAACTCCATCGCCGTCGCGATCCCGTGCCACCGCGTCGTCGGTTCCGACGGTGGTCTGAGGGGCTACCGTTGGGGGGCGGAACGCAAGAAGCGTCTGCTCCAGTTGGAAGGGGCCGTCCGTGTCGCGTAAGACCGCGGACTTATTATTATTCTGTCTCTTGGCCGCCTTCTGGGGCGGCTCTTTCGTCGCCATCAAATTCGCGGTGCTCGTCTTCCCTCCGGCGTTCAGCGCCATGCTCCGCGTCGGACTGGCCTTGGCCGTGCTGGGCGCCTTCTTTCGTTTCGAAAAGAGAAATCTGCGCGTGCCTTTCGCCGTCCGGCGCCGCATGTGGCTGGCGGGCCTGTTCGCGCAGGGCCTGCCGTTCGCGCTCCTGTTCTGGGGGGAGAAGAAGATCTCCCCCGGCTTGGCGGGCATCATCAACGGGACCGTGCCGATCTGGGCTTTTGTCCTCGGTCTCCTGGGCGGTTCCGGGGAGACCTTCACCGCCCGCAAGACCGCGGGGCTGCTGCTGGGCTTCGGCGGGATCGCGGTGATCTGCAGTCCCATGCTGACCTTCGCCGGGACGCGCGCCGAGCTGGCGGGCACCGCGGCGGTGTTCCTGATGGCCATCAGCTACGGCGTGGGCACCTTGCTGACCCGCTCCTTGCTGTCGGGCGGGGCGAAGGCCGATTTCCGCGCGAACATCTTCCATCAGCATTGCGCCAGCCTGGCGTTCCTGTTCGCCGTCTCGGCCCTCGCGGAACCCTGGCCGTCGTGGGGGGCCGTCCTGGCCGCTCCCGCCGCCGCGGTCTCGATCATATACCTGGGCGTGTTCTCCACGGCGATCGCCTTCATGATCTACTTCCACCTGATCCGGGAGTGGGGTGCTGTGCGCGCCAGCGCGGTGACCTACGTGGCGCCGATCGTGGCGGTATTCTGGGATTACGTGTTTTTCCGGAACGTCCCGGACCGGTTCGAGATCGTCGGCGTTTTGGCGGTGCTGTCGGGCGTGGTGCTCCTGCATTCGCCCTCGCCGAAGACGGTCGTCCCGCCGGACGGAGCCTAAGGTCTTTTGCGGGCGGCGGCGTGGGTCTTTCGACTCTCGTCATGCCCGCGCGTGGAGTGTAGAATGACGGGACCGCCCCTCATGAAAACCGTCTTCTTTCTCTTCGTTGCCGTTCTGTCGGCTTCATCCCCCGCGCGGGCGCTCGATTCTTTATCGGCGAACGCGCGGCTGAACGTCGGGGCCGCGCAGCTGGCCGTCGGCCGAAAGACCGCCGCCGCCGGCCAGCTTCTCGACTGCGCGACGAGCGCGGTACAGCACACCGTGAGCCAATGCGAGGTCAAGAAGACCTTGCTGCCCCTGTCCATCAGCCTGGGCCACCGCGTTCAAAGCGCGACGGTGACCGTGAGCTACAAGGGGACCGTGGTCAACATGTCCTTGGCGTTCGACGCCGGGCTGGGTTTCGACGTCCTGCTCAGCGACTGCAAGACGGCGTTTTCCGCCGAACCCCGGATCCAGTACTGGGCCGACGATCAGCACCTTTACGCGTCTTATATCTGGGTGGACGGCGAATCCGAGGTGGAGATCACGCGGACCTTGAAGGGCCCGGCGACCGGCGGGAGCGTGCGCGTGTACGTGTCCAGCCTGGCCGGCAACCCCGACTTAAACCCCGAAGACGCCCCGCGCTGAAAAGCGGCAGGCGCAAGCGGGGCGGCGAATAATCCTGACCGATTGGTCGAACTTGCTCTAGAGTAAGTAAATATCGCGGGAGAACCGTAAGGCCGAGGCGCTTCTCAGCATCCTGCTAATCGAGAAGGTGCGCCTCTTCCACGCTGGACGCGGCGACGCAGACCAGAACCGCCGTTCCTAATCCCGCGAAGGTCCAGCTCAGCGATTTCTCCGCGGCCCAGCCGACCAGCGGATACACCGCGGCGGTGAGCAGCTGGCGCGTCATTCCGGCGGCCGACAGCACCGTGGCCCGGCGCGCGCTGTCCACGTGCTTGTGCATGTAGTTGTTGAGGATGGCCGCGCGCGACAGGCCGAAGCCCGCCACCAGCACGAACAGCGGCGCCGCCAGCCGGGCCGAGGGCGCGAAAGCCAGGCATAGATAGGCCAGGCCCGGGATCAACCCGCTGACGGTCAAGAAACGGCGCGGACCGCCGACCAACCTTTCGACGGCCTCGATGCGGAGCAGAATGCCGGATTGGAACAGGGTCATTCCCGTCGTCACGAAGCCGAACCAGACCAGTGGCATCCCCAACTGCTGCAGGCGGGGCTGGTACAGCCAGATGATCATGAAGCTGAAGCACCAGATGGTCACCGCGTCGAACGCCAGCGCGCGCAGGATGCGGTGCCCCAGGAAGTAGCGCGCGCCGTCGGTCAACGTCTGCCAGTAATCACGGCGCTCCGCGCGCTCGCGCGGCGGCTCGCGCAGGGACCACGCCACCGGCAGGGCGATGGTGAACGGGATCAGCCCCAGCGCGAGCGGCGCGCGCAGCCCCCAACGGGAAGCCACCATGCTGCCGATGGGCGCGGCGACGGCGATGGCGAAGATCTCCGCCGTGCCCAGCCGCGCGAGCGCCGCCTTCGACGCGCCTTCGGCCCCCTCCGCCTTCAGGCTGTCATAGGCCAACGCCTCGTCGGCGCCGGAGGCGAACGCCGCCGCGCACGCCCACAGGAACTCGGCGACCAGGAAATGCCCCAGCCCGCGGTGCGTGACGTAATACGCGACGGCGGAGATCAGGCACACCGTCGCGCAGAACAGCGACGAGCGGCGGCCGAAGCGATCGGCGAAGGCCCCGGTGGGGACCTCGAGCGCCACGATCCACAGCATGAACCAGGTCTGAAGCCACAGCACCTGGCGCAGGGTGATCCCGCCCCACTGCGTGAAGAACGGGATGAGCACCCCGGCGAAGAAGTGGAGGCTGGTGAGGAGCTTCCAGGCGTAGACGCGGCGGACGTTCGCCGTCCAGGCGGACGGGGAGGTCAACGGGACAGCGCGACGCGCTTGGGCGGCGCGCGGCGCGTCTTTTTGTGCATCGTTTTGCCGGTCTGGAGCTCCAGCACCGTGACAACGTACCCATGCACGACGAAGTGGGCGTCGAAATCATGCAGAAAAAAACCCAGCTCGACGCCGTCCTTCTTTTGGGATTTGTCGCGCGGATTTCTTGGATCCTGCGACAAAATATCGACGAGCAGCTGTTTGAGCCCCGACGTCTTTAAGCGCTTTTCGGCGGATCCGATGTCGGTCAACGATTTCGATGAGAACTCAACCGTCAACGACGGAAACGGAGAGTGCGTGGTCCAACCCGACGACGCTTCCGGGAAGCTGTCGCTTCCCGGGATGTACGGTTTGATGTCCAAGATCGGCGTGCCGTCCACGAGGTCGATGCCTGACAGGTAAATCGTGTCGTTCTCGACTTTCACGAGTCGGGCCACCGAAAGACCGATGGGGCTGGGACGATGGGGCGATCTCGACGCGAACAGCCCGATCGTCTCGCCCTTCAAGCGCGGAGGGTGGACCTTGGCGGAAAATCGGGTGTTCGTGTTCAGATGGAAGTACGAAAGCAGCCACACATGGCTGAAGCCGTTCAGTCCCACCAAGGACTGCTCCGGTTGGAATTGGCGCGCCACTTTGAGCGAAGCCGTGGATCCGGGCACAAGGTGCGGCTGACGGGGGGTGCCGAACTTCTCCCGGAAGCACGAGCGCAGGACGCCGATGATCTGGAGGGAAGCGGTGGACACGGCGTCAGGAATCGACCTGCTCCAGCAGTTCGCCCTTGTCGTTGAAGATCAGGAACTCGGACTTCGTCCCGGCGGCCTGGGCCTTTTCCTTTCCGGCGTAGGCGGCGTCCACGGCATCCATCTGCTTTTCAAAGTCGCCCAGGGCCGTCAGGCCGGCGGCGTCGCGTCGCGCGGCGCGGAACCACTTCGGCTCGATCGGGCTCCGGTCGAACAGGTCGCGCACGTCCGGGGGCGGCGTCAGCGGCGCGGTTTTCTTGATCCAGCGGACCACCAAAGAGGCCAGGAAGATGGGGATGACGACCCAGTAGATGAGGGGGAAAAACATCGCTCGTTATCGTCCTTGTGGGAGTTGGAACGTCGGCGCGGGCAGGCCCGCCTCGGCGGCGGCCCGGCGCGCTTTTTCGAGGTCCATTCTAGCGGTTTTCGGTGCGCTCGCGGCCTCGCGGCGCGCCAGGAGCAGGTAGCCCTCGACGCGGTGCGCCGGCCAGCCCTTCTTCACGCCCGCGTAAAACTCGACCCAGCGCGGGAAGTTCCGGCGCGCGTTCTTCTTATACGAGGTGCTGTGGTCGAACGACGCCAGCCAGCCGTCT
>JAGWMT010000074.1 GCA_028871595.1 Elusimicrobiota bacterium | reverse complement strand
ACGAACCTACACGACTCACGACATCGCCAAGGTCTGCGACGTTTATCCCTCCAGCGTGATCAACTGGATCGAAAGCGGGAAACTGAAGGCTTACGCCACCCCCGGAGGGCACAACCGCGTGACCCGCGAGAACCTCCTCGCCTTCCTGGACGAATTCGGCATCCCCGTCCCGAAGAAGCTGGCCGCCCGCGAGATGCGGGTGCTGGTGGTGGACGACGACGTCGAGATCACCCGCGTCGTCGCGCGCGCCTTCTCCCGCTCCGGGGGCAACTTCGCGCTGGAGACCTGCCACTCCGGGATCGAAGCCTTGATCCGCATCGGCCAGAATCCGCCCGACCTCGTCGTCCTCGACATCGTCCTCCCCAAGATGGACGGGCAGCAGGTCTGCCGCGTGCTGAAGGCGCAGACCGAGACCAAGGACATCAAGATCATCGCGATCTCCGGGGATAAGCCGCCCTTCAACGAGAAGAAGCCTCAGGAGGCCAAGATCGACGCGTTTTTCCGCAAGCCGCTGGACCTGCTCGCCCTGCTCGCCAAGTCCGCGGAACTGCTCGGAATAGAATTGGGCATGGGCGAGGGGAAATAAGCACGCGCGTGAGCGCCCGCGACTCGGACGTCCGGCCGGCCGTCCACGTCCTGCTCGATTATTTGGAGCGGGAGGGCGTGCGCCATGTCTTCGGGATTCCCGGCGGGCCCATCATCCCTTTGTACGAGGCCATGCACGCGCGCGGCGTCATGACTCCCGTCCTGGCCAAGCACGAGGGCGGGGCCGCCTTCATGGCGGACGCGTACGCGCGCGCCACGGGACGCGTCGGCGTCTGCTGCACGACCACGGGCCCGGGCGCGACGAACGCCCTGACCGGGTTGGCCGTCTCCCAGGCGGATCAAGTCCCGGTCCTCCTGCTCACGGCCCAAGTCCCGACGCGCCAGTTCGGGATGGGGGCCTTCCAGGAGAGCAGCCCGGAGATCTCGGACATCGTCGCCCTGTTCAAGCCGGTCACGAAATGGAGCACGATGCTCCATCACCCCTCGCGCATGGGAGCGACCGCGCGGGCCGCGCTGAGGATCATGCAGACGGGGCGTCCCGGCCCGGTCCATCTCAGTCTCCCGCTCGACTACATCACCCAGCCCGTGGCCGACGAACTTATACCCCCCGCGCGTTATCGTCCTGGGATCGAATTATTCGACCGGAGCTCCGTCCGGGAGGCCGTCGGCCTTCTCCTGGCGGCGCGCCGGCCCGCAATCCTCGCCGGGGCAGGAGTCAACGTCTCCCGGGCTTGGACGGCGCTCCGCGCCCTGGCCGAGCGCCTGGACCTTCCCGTGGCCACCAGCTTCCGCGCCAAAGGGTGCCTCCCGGAGGACCACCCGCTTTCTCTCGGCGTGTTGGGCCCGTCCGGCAGTCCGGACGTCCGCGAGCGTCTTCTTGGTCCCGAGACGGACCTGCTCCTGGTCGTGGGCAGTTCCCTGGGAGAAGTCACCTCCTGCGGCTTCGACGAGCGCCTGGCCGGGAAGTCCCTTCTGCAGATCGACGTGGATCCCGCCGTGATCGGGCGCAATTTCCCGGTCGCCGTCGGGCTAACGGGCGACGCCCGCTCCGTCCTGGTGGAAATGCTCCACGAGACCGGCCGGCGGCTGGACCGCGCCGGCGGCGCGCCCGCCGTCCGCCCGGCCCCGCCCGCCGTCCCCGACGAGCCGACGCCGCGCGAACACTCCGCCGGCTACCTTCCGCAGACCCTCCTCAAGGAGCTCCGCCGCTGCCTTCCGGCCGACGCGATGCTGTTCGTGGACAACGGCTCGATCCGCTCCTGGGTCGGACGGCACTTCCCGGTCCTGCGGGAGAACAGCTTCTTCGTGAACATGGGCCTGGCCTCGATGGGCTACGCCGTCGCGGGCGCGGTCGGCGCTCAGTTGGCCTGTCCGGAACGCGTCGTCGTGGCGCTTGCCGGCGACGCGGCCTTCGCGATGAACGGGATGGAAGTGCACACCGCGGTCGAATGCGGGGCCCCGGTCATCTGGGTGATCGTGAACAACGGCGGCCACGGCATGATCTACCACGGTGAACGCGCGCTGTACGGGGGGAGATTCCACAGTTCGGTCTTCCGGCGTCCGCTGGACGTCGTCTCCGTCGCGCGCGGTTTGGGAGCCGCCGCCTTCCGGGTGGAGCGGCCCGGTCAGCTGGCCGAAGCGATGGCGGCCGCGCGCGCGCTGCGCGCTCCCGCCGTCATCGACGTCCTCACCGCGCTAGGAGACGCCCCGCCGATGGGCGCCCGCGTCCGCACGATCCAAAAAGAGCTGGTCGCCGCATGAACGGGAGGCAATGATGAGCACCGCGTACTACGCCGACTTGAGCCGGATCACCGATCTGGCGATGTCCTACCGCAGCGCGAAGCCCCTGCTGGCCGCCCTGCACTACGACCTTTTCACCTGGATCGAGAAGGGCTACGGCGACCCCGCGCGGCTGGCGCGCCGGCGGAAGCTGGACGAACCAGCGCTGAGCCGCGTCCTGGACGCGCTCGTCGCCCTGGGCTGGCTGCGCAAGAGCGGAGGGCGTTACGCCAACACGCGCGCCGGACGGCGCATGCTGGTTGAGGGGAGCCCGGATTACGTCGGGCACAACCTCAAATACCAGGAATACACGTGGGACGCATGGTCCGACCTGCGCGAGGTCATGCGCACGGGCAAGCCGCGCCTGGGCCTTCGGGACTGGATCGGCAAGGATTTCTTCACGGGGGACTACCTGAAGGCGATGGGGGACATCACCCGCCACCCCGCCGCCGAGCTGGCCCGCAAACTGGACTTGTCCTGCGTCCGCGACAGCCTGGACGTCGGCAGCGGGGCCGGCAACTTCAGCGCGGCCCTCGTGGAGCGGGAGCCGAAGCTGACGGCCACGCTGCTGGACCTGCCCGGGGCCCTGCCCGTGACGCGCGGCCTGGTTCGCTCTCACCCCGCGGCGCGCCGCTTCCGCTTCCGCGCGGCCAATTACCTGACCGACGAACTGGGCCGGGAGGAGTTCGACCTGGTCCTGATCTCGAACGTGACGAGGGTCGAGGACGAGAAGGTCAACCGGGCGCTGGTCGCGAAGGCCTGGCGGGCCCTGCGCCCGGGCGGGCGACTGGTGATCCACGATTACGTGATCGGCCCGGACCGCACGGGTCCTAAATTTTCCGCCTTGCTCAACGTGCACCTGCTGGTGTTCACCGGCAAGGGCGCGGCCTACACGGCCGGCGACTACCGGGCGTGGATGCGCACGGCGGGCTTCAAGAACGTCGTCGCCGTTCCGATCGCCGAGCGCAGCCCCTTCCCGTCCCTGGCGATGATCGGGTTCAAGCCGAACTTGAACCGGTAAGATGCCGGCCATGAAGCTCCTTCGGGCGGCCTCTTTTTGCCTTGCGGCCTTCGCGCTGGGCGCGCCCCTCCACGGCGCCGCCGTGGACCGCGCGTCCACCTTGATCGTCGCCGACGACGTTGCCGATCCCTCGACGCTTGACCCGCAAAAGCTTTTCGTCGAAAAGGCGTTCACCCTGGTGCAGCAGATTTTCGACGGCCTCGCCCGGATCGACCCCGACGGAAAGATCGTGCCGGCGCTGGCCACGCATTGGCGCTGGATCGACGACACGACCTTAGAGTTGGAGCTCCGCCGCGGCGTCAAGTTCCATGACGGCGAACCGTTCGACGCCAACGCCGTCAAATTCACGATTGAACGCTACCTCGATCCCAAGACCGGCTTCCCCGCGGTCGGGTATCTGAATTCGATCAAGAGCGTGGAGATCGTGGATCCGTATACCGTTCGAATCAAGACCCGTTATCCGGACGGCATCTTATTGAACCGCCTGGCGGGATTCGTGCATATCTCACCGCCCGTCTACATCGCCAAGGTCGGCGACGCCCAGTTCGGCGAGCACCCGGTAGGCACGGGCGCCTTCCGCTTCGTTTCGTGGGAGAAGGGGAAAAGCGTCGTTCTGGATGCGAACGAGAATTACTGGTCGCCGGGCCGCCCCAAATTCAAACGGCTGATCTTCCGCTTCCTTTCTCCGGCCCGGCAGGTGGATGAACTCCTGCGCGGAGGCGTGGACATCGTCACCGAGCTTCCCGGCACCGAAACATTGCGCGTCATGAAGAGCGGGGTCGCCAACATCGTCAAGAAGGAAAGCTACTACACGGTCGCCGGAAGCATCAACATCAGCTCCGGCCCTCTCGCGGATCTAAGGGTTCGACAGGCGTTGAACTACGCTCTCGACAAGGAGGAACTCATCCGTTATGACCTGCTCGGCAATGGGAGGCCCATCGCGACGACGACGATGGAAGGAGAGACCGGGCATGACCCCAGCCTCCGCCCGTATCCGTACGACCTCCGCAAGGCCCGCGCGCTCCTGAAGGCCGCAGGTTACCCGAAAGGAATCGATCTCAAGGTGATCATCAAGTATCAGACGGAACGTTCCGCGAAGATCATGACCAAGCAGCTCGCACGTGCGGGGATTCGCCTTGAAATCCATAAAAGTCCCGACTCAAGCTTGAGCCGCGACATCCAGGCTGGGGGATGGGATTTTACCTTCGGCGGTTGTCCCGATTTGTTCGGCCACGCCTTCTTCATCCAGTCCATCTTCCTCTACTCCCGTTCTCCCTTCAGCCTGCTCAAAAGCCCCGATTACGACGCGCGGCTCATCCGTATGATCTCCAGCTTGGACCCGGCCGAACAACAGCGCCTGGGCATGGAAATGGACCGCTATCTGTACGACCAGGCGCTCAGCCTTTTCACGTACCAGAAAATCCGCACCTATGGCGTCCGAAAAAACGTCGATTTCGTCCCGACGATCACGGGGATGCCTTATTTCTACCTCTCCTCGCCCAAACTATGAAAAACAAACCGTTGAAAGCCGCAAAGCTGCCACCGACCGAGGCGAAAGCGTTCCAGGGCCTGCGAATCTTCCCTTTGACCCCGCAGGGGACGGGGCCGTTCTCGGCGTTGCTGATCACGGTGGAGCCGAACGCGCATCTGCCCGAGATTTACCATGCGAAGACCTTCGAGTTCTTCTACGTCCTGAAAGGAGCCGCCAGCGGCCACATCGACGGCAAGCCCATCCGGTTCCGGAAGGGCGAATACGCGTTCATGCCTCCCGGCATGACTCACGATCTCCGCGCTGGACGGACACGACTGGAAGCGCTCGCGATATTCTCGCCCGGCCTGGACCTGAAGAAGCCGGACGTCGTGAACGTCTAACGCGACCCTTGCGCGGCGGCGCTCCCCGGGTTATCCTCGGTGAATCCCGCCTATGAAGATCGCACCGCCCTCGCGCCTCTCTTGGAAGCTCCTGTTCGCCATCCTCCCGATGGTGGTGCTCAGCGTGAGCGCGATCGTCTGGCTCCAATACCGCGCCGCGCGGCGAGAGATCCTGGCCGCCATCGATAACGAGATGCGCTTCCGCGCCCAACGAACCGCGCTGAACATCGACGACCGCCTGGAGCAGAGCGAGCGGGACCTGTCCACGCTGGCGGAGGCCTCCCTGATCGCGGATTACTACCGCAACGTCGACTTCCGCCTGAACGACGAGGCCGCCTCCTATCGCCGCGAACTCGAGCTCTATCTCCGCCATTTCGCGGAACGGAACCCGGCGTACGCCCAAATCCTCTACCTGGACGCCCGCGGACGGGAAGTGTGCGCGGTCCGCCCCCGGGGCGGCGCGCGGTCGTCCCACGCGCGCGCGGATTACTTTCTCGCGGCCGTGAAGACCCGCCCCGGGGGGCGCTGGATCTCGCCGGTCGAGACCCTGCCCGGCGTGGGCCGCGTCATCTACTTCTCGCAACCCATCCGCGACGAGCTCGGCGAGCTCAAGGGCGTTCTGGCGCTCTGCTTCGATCTGTCCAACCTCCGCGGCTTGCTGCGCAACATCGAGGTCGGCCCGCGCGGCCGCGCCTTCATCGAGACGAACGACGGCGAGCGCCTGGAGGGACGGCCCGACGCCGCGCCCGGCGACGACCTCCTCTCGTCCTCGAGCGCCCTTCGACGGCGCCCCTGGAGCGTCGCCGTCGAGGCCCCCCGGGAGGATTTCCTCGCCCCGGTGCGGTTCATCCGCGACGTCGGCCTGTTGACGTCGCTGCTGGGCCTGGCCCTGCTGGTCGGCGCGCTCCTCTGGCTCGTGCGCTCCATCACCCGCCCGATCCAGGCCCTGGTGGCGGCCGCGCGCAAGATCGGAGACGGCGACCTCTCCTACCGGATCGCGAACACGGGAAGCGGCGAGCTGGGCGTCCTCTCCGCCGCCTTCAACAAGATGGCGGCGCGGCTCGACCGCAACCGGCAGCAGACGGCCGAGCTGCAATCACAGTTGATCCAGGCCGAGAAGCTCTCCGCGGTCGGCCAATTGATCTCCTCCGTCGCGCATGAGCTCAACAATCCCCTGGGCGCGATCTCGGGCTACGTCCAGCTGGCGCAATTGGACGACTGCTCCCCGGGAATGCGCGACGACCTCGACCATGTGTACCAGAACGTGCTGCGCTGCCGCAAGGTCGTGGACAACCTGCTCTTCTTCGTGCGGAAGAGCCGGCAGGAGCGCAAAAAGGTCGGGCTCGTCGAGACGATCCTCTCGGCTTTGGAACTTCTCGAGTACCGGCTGATCAAGACCGAGGGCGTCCGCGTGCTCAAGGAACTGGCGTCGCCCGGCCCCCTGGTCGCGGGCGACTACCAGCAGATCGTCCAGATCATCCTGAACCTGATCGGTAACGCCTGCGACGCCATGGATGCGGGCGCCGTCCCGCCCGAGGGGAAGGTTCTCACCGTGCGGACGGGCGCGGCGGCGGGGCACGCGTTCATCGAGATCGAGGACAACGGCCCGGGCGTCCCGCGGGACATGAGCGAGCGCATCTTCCAGCCGTTCTTCACCACCAAGGAGGCCGGGCGCGGCACGGGACTGGGCCTGCCGATCTGCCGCCAGATCGCCCGGGAACACGGGGGCGACGTCACGGTCCGCTCCGGAGCGGGCGGACGTGGGAGCATTTTCCGCCTGGAGCTGCCCCTGGGGAAGGCGGAGGAATTCGAGCGCATCGAGACCATGGAGTCCCCGGCGAACTACGCCGCGGTCCCCGGCAGGCGCGTCCTGGTGGCCGACGACGAGGAAGACATCGCCGAAGTCGTGGCGCGCCTCCTGCGCGAGGACGGGGACTTCGTCGAGATCGCCCGCAACGGCGCGGAGGCGCTGGCCCTCTTGGCCCGCGGCTCCTTCGACCTGGTCGTCTCCGATATCGAGATGGAGCACGCGAAAGGAACCGACATATACGCCGCGCTGGCTTCCCGCGGCGTCCTTCCCGCGACCAAGATCATGTTCGTGACGGGCGACATCCTCAATCCGAAGGTGCTCGAGTTCCTCTCGCGCACGAAATCCGAGTACGCGGTCAAGCCGTTCGAAATACAGGAATTGCGCCAGACCATGCGCCGGCTGCTGTCCGCCTAGGAGAGGCCGGAGGAAAGACGCCGCGACAGCGCGTGAAGCTCTCCGTTCTTCGCGAACGCGCGCCGCCTCTCCCGGCAGACCCTTCTTTCGATGAGCAGCTGGGCGATCCGCCCCTGGCGGGCGCGGAGGCTTCCCAGCCCGCTGCGCGCGTCGCCCACCGTGCTTTCGAAGTGAGCGAGCGCCTCCAGCCAGGCCAAGACGCCGCCGTCCCGCGGCGGGGAAGTTCGGCGCACGGCATAATGTCCGGGAAGTTCGACGACCCGCGGGCTCTCGGCGCGCAGGCGGAGCACGGCGGACCGCGCCGCGCGGTCGTTGGGATTGAGCCGCGACGCCGCCTCGAAATGCCTCAGCGCCTCAGGGAGGCGTCCGCGGGCGTACTCCTGGACGCCGGACTGATAAAGGGCCGCCGCCTCGGCCTCGGCCAGGCACGAATCTTTGCGCGAAGGCGCTTCCCGGGCGGCGCAGACGCCCGCGATCAACAGGGCGCATGCCGTCAGAAGCGGCACGACAGGTCCGGCCCGTGATTCCGCCATCCGCTCTATTATGGACCCCGAACGTCAAGGGAACATCAAAAAAGAAGCCGCCCGGCTCGCGTGAGCCGAGCGGCGTGTTCGACCCGCCTCTTTTACAGGAAGAGGGGGGCGAGGACGAGGGTGATCGTCGCCAGCAGCTTGATCAGCACGTGCAAAGACGGGCCCGCGGTGTCCTTGAAGGGGTCGCCCACGGTGTCGCCGACGACGGCAGCCTTGTGCGCCTCGGACTTCTTTCCGCCGAGGTTGCCCATCTCGATGTACTTCTTCGCGTTGTCCCACGCGCCGCCGGCGTTATTGAGAAAGAGCGCCATCAGAATACCGGCGATGGTGCCGATCATCAGCATGCCCGCCACCGCTTCCGCCGCGATGGTGGGATTCTCCGCCGTGATGAACATGCGGAACAGCAGGCCCACGACCACGGGACCCGCGGTGGCCAGCAGGCCGGGCAGGATCATCTGCTTCAGCGCGCTGATCGTCACGATGTCCACGCACTGTCCGTAATCCGGCATTTCGGTTCCCTTCATGATGCCCGGCTTCTCCTTGAACTGGCGGCGGACTTCGGAGATGACGGTCTGCGCGGTCTCGCCGACGGCCTTGATCGCCATGGAGGCGAACAGGAACACCAGCATGGCGCCCAGCATGGCGCCCACGAACACCTCGGGCTTGGACAGGTCCACGGTGATGTGGTGACCGGAGTAGTTGAAGATCTCGTCCAGGTAGGCCGAGAACAGCAGGAACGCCGCGAGCGCCGCGGAACCGATCGCGTAGCCCTTGGTCAGCGCCTTGGTGGTGTTGCCGACCGCGTCCAGGCGGTCGGTCTTCTTGCGGATCTCGTCGGGCTGGTGGGACATCTCCACGATGCCGCCCGCGTTGTCGGTGATGGGCCCGAAAGTGTCCATCGCCAGCACGTACGCCGCCGTGCCCAGCATGCCCATGGTGGCGACCGCGGTTCCGAACAGTCCGCCGGTGTGGCCGGCGGCCGGTCCCAGCGCCATGACGCCCAGCTTATACGAGGACAGGATCGCGACGCCGATCACGATGATCGGAATGGCCGTGCACTCCAAGCCCACCGCGATGCCGGAGATGATGTTCGTGGCGGGACCCGTCTTGGAGGCCTCCGCGATGGACAGCACCGGCCGGTACTTGTATTCGGTGTAGTACTGCGTGACGTACACGAAGGCCTGGGCGGTCAGGATGCCGATGAAGCCGCAGGTCGTGTAGTAGATCCAGGCGTTCGGCGCCGCCTCGGAGCGCAGCAGCCACCACGCCGCGGCCGCGAAGCCCAGCGCGGCGAGGAAGGAGGTCAGGTAGTAGCCGATGTTGAGCGCGTCCATCGGGTCCTCGTGCTCCTCGGTCTGCACGACCAGGACGCCGAAGATGGAGGCCACGATGCCCAAGGCGCGGGCCACCAGGGGGAACACCACGCCCTTCCAGCCGAAGTAGGGGATCAGCGCCACGCCCAGGATCATCGCGCCGATGTTCTCGGCGGCGGTGGACTCGAACAGGTCCGCGCCGCGGCCGGCGCAGTCGCCGACGTTGTCGCCGACCAGGTCCGCGATGACGGCGGGGTTGCGGGGGTCGTCCTCGGGGATGCCGGCTTCCACCTTGCCGACCAGGTCCGCGCCGACGTCCGCGGCCTTCGTGTAGATGCCGCCGCCCAACTGGGCGAACAGGGCCACGAAGCTGGCGCCGAAGCCGTAGCCGACGATCATGAACGGGATTTTCTCATACGGGAAGCCCAGGAGCTTCAGGATGATGAACAGTCCGCCCACGCCGATCAGGGACATCGCGCAGACGAAAAGGCCGGCCACCGCGCCGCCCCGGAGCGCGATGCGCAGCGCGTCGTTGAGGCTGTTGCGGGCGGCGGAGGCCGTGCGGATGTTCGTGCGGATGGAGACCCACATGCCGATGTAGCCCGCGATGAGCGAACAGGCCGCGCCGGCGACGAAGGAGCTCGTCGTGCACAGGGCCAGCACCATGGGGCTGGCCGGATCATGCTCGTTGGATTTGCGGACGAACGCGTAGAGCACGAAGATCACGACCGCCAGGACCGAGGACAGGGAGATGATCGTGTAGTTCTGGCGGCGGAGGTAGGCTTCGGCGCCGGCCTTGATGGCGTCGGAGATCTTGCGCATCTCGTCGGTCCCGGTGTCCTTGGCCATCACCCAATTGATGAGCCAGAAAGAGACGGCGAGCGCCAACAGGGAAATTCCCATCACGATGACGAACGGGAATTTCATCGAGTGAATAAAGTCCATTCAGACCTCCGCGATTTTTTGACGGCCGTGGATTATGGCATTTTGCTGAATAAACCGTCAAGAAACGGCAATCACCATACGGCGCAGACCTTGCCGACGGGCTTCACCATCGGCGCGCCCGGCTTGCACGAGAACGCCTTGGCGAATTCAGGCATGTTCACGACCACGCCGTTGATGCGATAGCGCGCCGGGGAATGCGGGTTGGTCAGCGCCCACTCCCGCGCCTGCTCCGGCCGCACGTTTTCGCAGGCCCACTGCGCGAAGCCCACGAAGAAGCGCTGGTCGGGCGTCAGGCCGTCCAGGTTCTTCAGGTCCTTGCCCTTCACCGCCTCGCGCCAGGCGGCGTAGCCCAGGATCTCGCCGCCCAGGTCGGCCACGTCCTCGCCCAGCGTCAGCGCGCTGTTGACGTGGATGCCGTCCACGGCCACGTAGGAGCCGTACTGGTCGGAGACGCATTTCGTGCGTTCGGCGAACTTCGCCGCGTCGTCCTTCGTCCACCAGT
The DNA here is from genome assembly GCA_028871595.1 of Elusimicrobiota bacterium. Next base: position 1,534 of record JAGWMT010000074.1, on the reverse strand, counting down.
CCTTGAGGTTCCCGTGCGCGTCGTACTGGCGCCCCTCGTCGTCGAAGCCGTGGGTCAGCTCGTGGCCGATGGTGCCTCCGGTGTTGCCGTAATTGGGGGCGGCGTCCATCTTCGCGTCGTACAGCGGCGGCTGGAGCACGCCCGCGGGGAAGTTGATGTCGTTCATCTGGGCGTCGAAGTACGCGTTGACCGTGGGGGGCGTCATGCCCCACTCGCCGTGGTCCACCGGCTTGCCGATCTTGCCCAGCTGGCGGTCGAATTCGAACGCCGCGGCGCGGCGCACGTTGCCCGAGAAATCGCCTCGTTCGACGCGCACCGCGGAGTAATCGCGCCACTTGTCCGGGTAGCCGATCTTGTTGCGGATGCCGTGAAGCTTGTCCAGAGCGGCGGCCTTGGTCTCCGGGCTCATCCAGTCCAGCGCCTGGATGCGGGCCGCCATCGCGTCCTCGATGAGCGCCACCATCTTGAGCGTGCTCGCCTTGATCTCCGGCGTGAAGACCTTGCGTACGAAGGCCTGTCCCAGCGCCTCTCCCAACTGCCCGTCCACCAGGCGCACGCAGCGCTTCCAACGCGGCTGGATCTCCTTGGCTCCCTTGAGGTACTTGCGGTAGAAGGCGAAGTCCTCGGTCACGAACGGCGCGGAAAGGTAGGGCGCTTCGCCGTTGGCGGCGTGGAAACGGAGGTAGTCCTTCCAATCGGCGAGCGGCCGGCTTTCCAGCAGGGCGGAGACCCGCTTGAAGAACTCGGGGGCCGAGACGTTGACCACGTCGAAGGACGGGGAGCGCAGCTCGCGCAGGAAGGCGTTCCAGTCGAAAGCCGGGGTCAGCGCGGCCAGCCCGGCCGGGTCCATCTTGTGCTTCATCTTATAGGGATCACGGCGCTCGACCTTGGTCATGGACGCGTCGGCCAAGGATGTCTCCAGGCTCATGACGGCCGCGGCGCTTTTGGCCGCCCGCTCCGGCGCGTCGCCCAGAAGCTCGAACACCTTCTGCACGTGGGCGACGTAGCGCTCTCGGATTTCTTTCGACTTCGCGTCGTCCTTGAAATAGTAGTCCCGGTCGGGCAGGCCCAGCCCGCCCTGGTCCAGGCTGGCGATCACCTTCTCGGAATCGTCGGGGTCCTGCTGGGAGCCGGTGGCGAAAAGGAACGACGCGTCGGGCGACTCGCGCTGCAGCCGGGCCAGCAGGGGCGCCAGCTCACGGGCGGATGTCAGAGCCGCGATCTCGTCCAATTCGGGCTTCAGCGCGGCCAAGCCGCGGGCGTCCGCCGTCTTCTCGTCCGTGCACGCGGCATAGTAGTCTCCGATCTTCTCGGTCACCGCGTCCCGCTTTTTCGCCGCGGCCGCCTGCTCCAGTATTCCGCGCAGGAAGACCAGATTGTCCTGGGCCAGCTTGCCGTACACGTCCCACGCCGTTTGGTCCGCCGGGATCGGGTTGCGTTTCTTCCACCCGCCGCAGGAGTACAAATAGAAATCGTCGCACGGATTCACCGAGCGGTCCATCGCCTTCACGTCCAGCCCCGGCGTATACGGCAG
>JAGWMT010000415.1 GCA_028871595.1 Elusimicrobiota bacterium | reverse complement strand
CGGAGCCAGCTTCGGAAAACGCGCGCCGGCATCGCCGGAGGGGAGGTATTCGACCCGGTCGCCCGTGGCCAGGCGCCAGCGTTCGATCCACAGCCGGCAGAACCCGCAGTCGCCGTCGAAAATCAAAGCAGGCCGAGCGGATTTCATCGCGTCAATCGCGAAGCGAGAAGGCGGGACCAGGCGGCGCCGAGCTCGCGCCGGGTCTTCCGCTCCCACGCGCGCTCGCGCGCGGCGTCGGCGGCCAACGCCTTCCAGTCCGGGTTTCCCGGCGCGCCCGGGTAGCCGGGCAGGGGGACGTCCGTCACCGGGCGGGGAGTTCCGGTCCGCGCGCGCGCGGCTTCGGCGACGGCGCGGTAGGCGTCGCGGAACGGCACGCCGTCGCGGACCAGCGCCACCGCTTCGTGCGTGGCCAAAAGATCCTCGGTGACGGCGGCGGCGCAGGCGGCTTCGCGGACGGTCAGCGCCGCGGGCAGGCGCGCGGCCACCTCCAGCATCAGAGCCATGGAGTCCAGAGCGGAGAACAACGGACCTTTCGTCAACTGATAGTCGCGGTGGTAGCCCGAGGGAAGCGCGCCGACCGCGAGAATCTGGTTCAGCCAGCCCGGGAACAGGGCGGCGTGGGCGCGCGTGAGCTCCACCACGTCGGGATTTTTCTTCTGCGGCATGATGCTGCTGCCCGTGGTGAAGGCGTCGGAGAGCTTGAAGAAGCCGAACTCCGCCGAGTTGTAGAGGGACAGATCCCAGGCCAGCACGCCGAGGTCGCGGGCGAGCAGGCACAACGACGACACGACGGCGGCTTCCAGTCGCGGACGGCTGGTCTGCACCCGCAGGGTGTTGCGCTGGACGCGCGAAAAGCCCAGGAGCTTCGCGACGTACGGGCGGTTGAGGGGGAGCATGACGCCGTAACCGGCGGCGCTGCCCAGGGGCGAGGCGTCGGCCTCGTCGAAGGCGAAACGCAGGGCGCGCTGACCGTCCCACAGCGCCTCGGCGTGGGAGGCGGCCCAGTGGCCGACCGTGGCGGGCATGGCGCGCTGGAGATGCGAATAGCCGGGAATGACGGTCTTCTGATGGCGCGCGCCGAAGGCCGACCAGGCTTCGGCGGCTTGGCCCGCGCGCTCATGGAGGGCGAGGAGGCGGTCCTTGAGGAACAGGCGCAGGTTCACCTGGACCTGGTCGTTGCGGCTGCGTCCGGCGTGGATCTTGGCGCCGGCGTCGCCCAGGGACTTGGTCAGGCGCTGCTCGACGGCGGTGTGGATGTCTTCTTGTTCCTTGGTGACCGTGAAGGCGCCGGGGCGGTCGTGCAGCTTCGTCAATTCGGCGCGCAGCGCGGCATGCTCCTTCTTCGTGAGCACTCCGATCTTCCAGAGGCCGGCGGCGTGAGCCAGGGAGCCGTACACCTCGTAGCGCAGAAGACGGGAATCCAATTCGGGGTCATTCCCCACGGTGTACGCCTCTACCGTGGCGTCGAGATCGGTCTTCGTCTGCCAGAGCTTCTTCATTTGGCCGCCGCCTTCAGAAAATAGTTCCGGATCAGGTTCTCGTAAAACACGACGCCCGCCTCGAGCTCGGCGACCTCGAGGTATTCGTCGGGCGTGTGGGACCGCTTCGACTCCCCGGGCCCGGCTTTCACGGCGGGAATGCCCTTCAGGAAGACCCAATCCGACAAAGTCGGCGAGCCGTACGTTTTTGCGGCGGGGTTGGCGGCCAATGCGGCGAGGACCACGGCGTGGGACGGGTCGGTCTCGACAGAGCCCAGCCTTGAGGAGCGGACGTGGACGGAGCCTTCGACGACGGAGCGGACGGCGGAGACGATCTCGTCCGGATGATATTCCGGGGTCGTTCGAATATCCACGACCAGCTTGCAGCGATCCGGAACGACGTTATGCCGTGAACCGCCGGTGATCTGCGTGACGTTCAACGTGGGAAGGCCCAGCGCGGAGTGCGATTTGTCGAAGCGCAGCTTCGAAAGCGCCAACACGTCCCGGGCCGCGATCTCCACGGCATTGATCCCGCCCCCATGAGCGGCATGCGCCGCCCGCCCGTTCGCCGTGATCTCCAACACGATTAATCCCTTCTGCGCCACGGCGGGCCGCAATCCCGTCGGTTCGCCGACCACCGCGGCATCCGGGCGGGGGAGCTCCGGCAGAAGTTTCTCCAACCCCTGGCCGAGGACTTCTTCCTCGCAGGTGGCGGCGAGCAGGACG